>CAZWAW010000024.1:0-27194 GCA_964632025.1 uncultured Sporosarcina sp. | reverse complement strand
GCGATCATATAACCCGGCCACGCGATCATATCCCCAGCCGAGCGATCATATAACCCGGCCACCCAATCATATCCTCAGCCGAGTGATCATATAACCCGGCCACGCGATCATATCCCCAGCCGAGCAATCATATAACCTGTCCAACCGATCATATCTCCTCATTCAACCAACTGGCTCACCCGAAATCTAAATCGAATCCTGTCGATTTCTTTTTTTCGCCTGCCCCTAGTTCCGACAAACATTTTACAGCATAGGTGCTATCGTTGTTGTCAGAGAGGGAGGACGGCTTATGTATGGGGAACTTATTGTCGGAGTGAATATGCTATTTAATTATGCAATACTTTCATTCGCCAACAAAGTAGGAAACGTACAAGCCGCCCGCGGACGTCTAGTGTTCGCCTCTTTTGCGGGTGCGGTGCCTGTCGTTATCTTTCCATCGTCGGCGAGTGTTGTGGTATTATCTTTTATTTGCATGACCATATGCGCTTTTGGAAAGGCTTTTGAGCTGTGGAAAAAATCTGCGACAATGGTTTTAATAGGGGCGGTATTTGCTGGTGGTTTACTAACGGCTTTTCAATACCGCATCCATATGTCCAGTTCAGCGTTTACAGTTCTTGCCTATGCAGTTGTCGCATACATCTCTCTTTATTTCATGAGAAAAAAATGGCTTGATGTCAGAACTGCACGCCATCTATCCGCGCTTCGTGCGTCCTCCGTACTCTCTATTTGGGATGCGGATGTTGAGGTTGATGTTTTCATCGATTCAGGGAACGGCTGCACGGAGCCATTATCTGGTTCACCTGTCCATTTTGTGTCGTTAAAGGTGCTGGAAAAGCATATACCGGAAGATTTGATGAAGCCTTTGCTTGCTTGGAATCCTCAGGGGACACCTTCAATGTCGGAGTTTCCTGCTGGCTATCACAAACAAATACGGCTGATTCGATTAATGACGGTACAAGGGCAATCCTGGGCAGTTGGTTTTCGATTCAAGCGATGGATTTTAGGGGGAGGTAACGCGCTGGAACCAGGTTATATTGTAGTGACAAAGAATGACCGCCGTTATCCGGACGGCGCGGGAGCAATCTTGCATGTATCCGCAATGGAGTCATTAAACGGGGAGAGGGGAACTGCTTATGCTGTATAAATTTAGAAAATGGATGTCGATAATCACCAGCTTTTTCAAACGAAAAAGCGGCACATACTATATCGGAGGCCATGAATCCCTTCCAAAGCCATTGACCCGGGAAGAAGAAGCAATAACAATTGCAGCATTTATGGACGGCGATATGAACGCGCGTGACAGGTTAATTGAAAAAAACCTTCGTCTTGTTGTTTACATTGCGCGTCGTTTTGATAACACGAATACACATATTGAAGATCTTATCAGCATAGGTGCTATCGGACTTATAAAGGCAATCGAAACTTTTAAGACCGACAAAAATATTAAGTTAGCCACTTATGCATCCCGTTGTATTGAAAATGAGATTCTGATGCATCTTCGAAAAACAAACAAGACACGATCCGAGATTTCTTTTGATGAACCGCTAAATTCAGATGCGGACGGTAATGAATTACTGTTATCGGATATTCTTGGCACAGATGAGCATATTATCATCGATGATGTCGAAAGAAAAATCGAGCGCCAGCATATGATTGAAGCGATTACGAGTCTCGATGAACGAGAGCGCTACATTATGGAATGCCGTTTTGGTTTGACGGGACAAGAGGAAATGACACAAAAAGAAGTGGCAGAACTGCTGGGGATTTCTCAATCTTATATTTCACGGCTCGAAAAGAAAATCATCTCGGAACTGCGTGAAAGCTTAAATCATCCAATTGCATAATGGGTGAAATTGGCGATGCGGATTCCCGCATATTCTGGACGACTGCGGACAGACTATCCTGTACAGTCATCTACAGAATGCGGAGGAAAAGCGAATGGTGCGTACAAGAGTTGAAATTTGTGGAATCGATACGTCCGAATTGCCGTTACTCACAAACGACGTGATGAAAGCAACGTTTATCAGGTTGCAGAGCGGAGATCATGCAGCAAGAGAAGAGCTCGTCATTGGCAATTTGCGACTCGTCCTTAGTCTAGTTCAAAGATTCGCATACAGGGGGGAACAAGCGGATGATTTATTTCAAGTCGGATGTATTGGCTTGCTTAAATCAATTGACAACTTCGATTTGAAACATAATGTCAGATTTTCAACATACGCAGTCCCGATGATTATTGGAGAAATTAAAAGACATCTACGTGATCATCATTCAATACGGGTATCGAGATCACTTCGAGATACCGCTTATAAGGCAATAAGAGCGAAAGAGCAGTTCATTAATGAGAATCAAAGAGAACCGCGAATCTCGGATTTGTCTGAAGTGACAGGTATACCTGCCGACGATATTCTCTTTGCACTTGATGCAATTCAAGATCCCATGTCACTTCATGAGCCGATGAATGGTGACGGCGGTGATCCGGTGTTCATGATGGATCAGATACAGGACAAAACGGTTTCAGAAGAACGGTGGCTGACATACGTATCTGTAAAAGAAACTGTATCTAGTATGGATGAAAGGCAGCAATCAATCCTTTCAAAACGGTTTTACTTGGGACAAACGCAGACTGAAATTGCCAAGGAACTAGGCATTTCACAGGCCCAAATTTCCCGATTGGAGAAGAGTGCAGTTCAAACCATTCGGGAAGGGATGGAACAATAATAATAAATCTAACGCAATGCGCTAGCTGCATTGCGTTTTTTCTTGTGCCTATGTGCATATATTCATTGTAAGGAGGGATTTTATGAGGTTTTCAGAAATACAAAAAAAAGAAGTTATCGACGCTACTAAGGGGACATTCCTTGGATTCGTCCAGGATGCAACGATTGATACTGTAACTGGAAAAGTTGAATCCTTGCACGTCGGTGGTGGAGAACGGAACAGTTTTTTTGATACAAAAGACAAGGATACGAAAAAAGTAAATCTTAAGGAGATTACAACAATCGGTAAAGATATTGTGCTTGTGGGCAAAAAGAATGCAGAAAAATGATTCATTATTGATATGTTCAGCCTAGGTTGGTACAATGAAGTGAAAGATTGAGGAAAAGTAGTGATAATAATGGGAAATCTACAACAACGGATACAAAAAATCGAACAAGATATACAAGCAACTTGTGACCGCATAGGTCGAAACAGATCTGAAATTACGGTCGTTGCTGTTACGAAGGAAGTTTCGACAGCAAGAACATCTGCGGTGCTGGAAGAAAATATCCGACATCTTGGCGAAAATCGTCCTGAAGGCCTTCTGGGGAAACAGGAAACAATACAAAGTGGTGCCATTTGGCATTTCATCGGTAATGTTCAAAGCAGAAAAGTGAAAGAAATTATCAATCAAATTGACTATTTACATTCTGTTGATCGAATGAGTTTGGTGAAAGAAATCCATAAGCGTGCCAATCATGTTGTTGATTGTTTCATTCAAGTGAATGTTTCCGGTGAATCAAGTAAATCAGGTGTAACACCAGCTGAACTTGATAGCTTTATTGAAGAAGTGGCGGCTTATGATAAAGTTCGAATTATAGGTTTAATGACAATGGCTCCTTTCACAAAGGATATGGATGAGATTCGTTTCGTATTCCGCTCATTAAGGGAACTTCGAGACGGTATCTCGGCAAAAAAAATGCCACATGCACCTTGTACTCAATTGTCCATGGGAATGTCAAATGATTTCATTATCGCTATTGAAGAAGGTGCAACTCATGTAAGAATCGGGACTGCACTTGTCGGAGCAGAAAGCGAGGGAGACGTATGAGCATTAAAAACAAGTTTGAGAAATGGTTTTACCTAGACGATGAAGAAAAAGAAGTACAAGAACAGCCACGCCGGGAAGAACAGCGTCCTGCGCAGGAACAGCCACGCAGCAGAGCACCAATGAGGAAGCAAATAGCGGGCGAACCACAACAATCAGCAACGGTTGTCAGCTTGCAAAGTGTTCAGAAGTCTTCCAAAGTCATACTTATTGAACCGCGAGTCTATGCGGAGGCACAAGATATTTCTGAGCACTTGAAAAATAAACGCGCAGTTGTTGTGAATTTACAGCGAATTGAGCGTGATCAAGGAATTCGAATTGTCGATTTCCTAAGCGGTACTGTTTATGCGCTTGGCGGAGATATTCAGCGAATTGGAACGGATATTTTCCTTTGTGTACCAGAAAATGTCGAGGTTGCTGGTGCAATCTCCGATTACTTTGAACGATAGAAATTGAATGAGGTGTAGGAAACATAATGTCAACTAATATCTTAGTTTCACTCCATGGTGGTATAATTAGTGCAATTCAGATTTACTCGATACTCCTCATTATTTACATTTTAATGTCATGGGTACCTGCTTCACGCGAAACGAAATTCGGTAAAATACTTGCGAAAATTGCCGAGCCTTATTTAGGGTTTTTCAGAAAGTTCATACCGCCACTAGGCATGATTGATATTTCACCGATTGTTGGAATATTTTCGTTGAATTTAATTTCCGGTGGTGTTACAGCAATATTTAAGATGCTTTTATAAAATGATTATGTTGTCCTCACTTATGTGAGGATTTTTCTATAAGGAGCCGGTGAAATGGAAACTATACTGCAGCATTTCAGAAAAGATGAACAGCCTTTTATCGAAATGGCGATTGGCTGGATACGTGAAGTGGAGGATTCTTATTCTCCCAAACTAACGGGATTTCTGGATCCTAGGCAACAGCGTATTGTAGAATCACTTGCGGGCAGTTCGATGCTGTTAGTTGGATTGTATGGAGCTTTCCCAGCAGCGGAAAGACGAAGAGTTCTTATTTATCCAGATTATTATGTACCAGAACCAGTAGATTATCGGATAGCTATGTTTGATGTGAAATATGCTTCTAAGTTTTTGAAACTGGATCATAAGGACATCCTAGGTTCGATGATGTCTTTAGGTATCGACCGTTCGAAATTCGGGGACATCCGAGTGGTAGATGATGAAGTCCAGTTTGCAGTTGCTGATGAGTTAAAGGATTATATGGTCGCGAACTTTTTATCGATTGGAAAAGCGAAAGTGACAGTTGAAGAAAGCAAACGGCCAGCAGATTGGATAGTTGCGACGGATACATGGACAGAGGAACTGCATATCGTTAGTTCATTACGACTCGATGTAGTAACCGCAGCATTAGTCACTATTCCACGCCAAAAAGCGGCATCACTTGTGCACGGGGAAAAAGTGAAAGTGAACTGGGCTGTTAGGGATCAGCCTGCATTTGAACTTCAAGAATCAGATATGTTATCCATTAGAGGTTCAGGTCGTTTTAAAGTGATTGCTATTGAAGGAAGAACGCGTAAAGATAAAATTCGGCTTATTGTTGGGAAATTAGAATGACTTATCAGATAATAGTTTGAAAAAGAACTGTTATCTGATGTCTTAACATGTATAATAGAGAATGAATAAGTTAAAGGGGAGATGCTTCAAATGGCTTTATCACCACTTGATATACATAATAAAGAATTTGCAAATAAGTTCCGTGGATATGATGAAGATGAAGTAAACGAATTTTTGGAACAAATCATGAAAGACTTTGAAAATGTTCTTGAAGAAAACAAAACATTAAAAAGTAGTTTGAAACAATCGGAAGCGCAGGTCTCCCATTTTAACTCAATCGAGCAAACGCTGCAAAAATCGATTCTTATCGCACAGGAGGCCGCGGAAGACGTTCGTCGCAACTCTATGAAAGAATCGAAATTGATTGTCAAGGAAGCAGAAAAGAATGGGGATCGGATTGTCAATGAGGCACTTTCCCGCGCACGTAGAATTTCTGTAGAAATTGAAGATCTTAAGAAACAGTCGAAGGTTTTCCGCACACGTTTCAAAATGCTTATTGAAGCGCAACTTGATCTGATTCAGTCAGATGATTGGGACGTTTTGCTTGAGTATGAAATCGATGCGGAGCGTTTAGAAATGGCAGCCGACCTGGATTCATAAGGAAACTTGACTTTGGTCTTAATTCACACATATACTTATAGGCATATATTTAGAACAGGCGTTGAAAGAGAAAGTACCTTCCAAATCTATGAACAGCGAGCCGGGGGCGGTGGAAGCCCGGTCAATGGATTGGAAATGAAAATCACTCTCGAGCCGGATTGCGGAATGATTTACGTAATCCCGGAAACACCCCGTTATGGTGTCTGAGTGGTAGCAAATTCGTTTGCTACAAGTAGGGTGGTAACGCGAGAATAATTCTTCGTCCCTTTTTAGGGGCGGGGATTTTTTTGCCTACAGGAAGTAGGTATGCAGCCTTTGCCACAGGACGTGGCGAACTTAGGCTGCGATCTGCTAACGCTTTTTCAATTTTAAAGGAGGAAACAACATGGAGTACAAAGATACATTACTTATGCCGAAAACAGAATTCCCGATGCGAGGTAACTTACCTAATAAAGAACCGTTGCTGCAAGAAAAATGGGCAGAGATGGACATTTATAAAAAAGTACAGGAACGGACTGCGGGTCGCCCATTCTTCGTCTTACACGATGGTCCTCCATATGCAAATGGTGATCTTCATATGGGTCATGCCATGAACAAAGTATTGAAAGATATGATTGTCCGCCATAAATCAATGACAGGCTTTCACGCGCCATACGTTCCAGGCTGGGATACACACGGACTGCCGATTGAACAGGCATTAGTAAACAAAGGCGTAAAAAGAAAAGAAATGTCAGTAGCAGAATTCCGTAAAATGTGTGAGGAATATGCGCTTAGCCAGATTGACAATCAGCGTAGCCAGTTCAAACGGATTGGTGTAAGGGGCGATTGGGATAATCCGTATATCACACTAAAACCAGCTTTTGAGGCGCGTCAAATTCAAGTATTTGGTGAGATGGCTAAAAAAGGATATATCTATAAAGGGTTGAAACCGGTTTATTGGTCACCATCAAGTGAATCCGCACTTGCTGAAGCAGAAATCGAATATCAAGATAAGAAATCAGCATCTATTTATGTTAGTTTCCCTGTGAAAGATGGACGGGGCGTTATTGACGAAGATGTTAACTTCTTAATCTGGACGACGACTCCTTGGACGATTCCTGCAAACCTTGGAATTTCTGTTCATCCAGAATTCGTATATGTCATTGTCAAAGTTGGAGAAGAGAAATTCCTAATTGCTAAAGATCTTCTTACGTTTGTTGCAGAAGAAATTGGTTGGGAAGATTATTCTGTCGAGCGTGAACTGAGAGGTTCTGAACTTGACCGTGTCGTTGCGAAGCATCCATTGTATGACCGTGATTCGCTTGTCATGCTAGGTGATCACGTTACAGCTGAAGCAGGTACTGGATGTGTCCATACAGCTCCAGGCCACGGGGAAGATGACTTCTACGTGTCTAAAACGTATGGCATTGATGCCCTTTCTCCGATCGATGACCGTGGTGTCATGACTGATGAAGCACCAGGCTTTGAAGGTCTATTTTATGAGGATGCAAATAAAGCAGTAACAGAAGCGCTTGACAAAGTGGGCTCACTTAAGAAGTTATCATTTATCACGCACTCGTATCCACATGACTGGCGCACGAAAAAGCCGGTTATTTACCGCGCGACTGCACAATGGTTCGCTTCAATTGAGTCGTTCCGTCCGGAATTGCTTGAAGCAATCAAAAACACGAAATTCACACCTTCATGGGGTGAAACAAGACTGTATAATATGGTTCGCGATCGCGGCGACTGGTGTATTTCCCGTCAGCGCGTATGGGGAGTTCCGATTCCAGTGTTTTACGCGGAAAACGGCGAGCCAATCATTACAGATGAAACAATTGCCAACGTTTCGGAATTGTTCCTTGAATATGGGTCGAATGTCTGGTTCGAGCGAGAAGCAAAAGAATTACTGCCAGAAGGCTTCACGCACGAAGGAAGCCCGAACGGAGAGTTTACAAAAGAGACGGACATCATGGACGTCTGGTTCGATTCAGGCTCAACGCACCAAGGTGTGCTAGTAGAACGGGACGATCTTGTTTACCCTGCCGACTTATATCTTGAAGGATCTGACCAATACCGTGGATGGTTTAACTCATCCCTTACGACAAGTGTTGCCATCAATGGCCATGCACCTTATAAAGGTGTGCTGAGCCACGGCTTCACTCTTGACGGCGAAGGACGTAAAATGAGTAAATCAATCGGTAATGTCATCATCCCTGCAAAGGTAATGAACCAGCTTGGCGCAGATATTCTTCGCCTGTGGGTATCGTCTGTTGATTATACAGCGGACGTACGAGTTTCTGATTCTAACTTCAAGCAAGTATCTGAAGTGTACAGAAAAATTCGTAACACACTTCGTTTCCTTCACGGCAATACATCAGATTTCAATCCGGCTACAGATGCTGTGGCGTTTGAAAATCTTCGTACAGTCGACAAATTTGTCTATGTGAAATTACAGGATTTGATCAAAGAAGTGCGCAATGCTTATGAAAACTATGAATTTGCTACTGTTTACCATGCGGTGAACAACTTCTGTACAGGCGAATTGAGCTCGTTCTACCTAGATATCGCGAAAGATGTTGTCTATATCGAAGGTGCAAATCATTCACATCGCCGTGCGATGCAAACAGTGATGTATGAAACGCTAATTACGTTGTTGAAATTGTTAACGCCGATTGTGCCACATACGACAGATGAAATGTGGGCATTTATTGAGCATAAAACTGAAGAAAGTATTCAGCTAACAGATATGCCAGAAGCACAAGATCTAGGAGCAGAAGCACAGGCGTTGCGTGAGCGTTTCGCTACATTAATGCTTGTCCGTGATGACGTTCTGAAGGCACTTGAAGAAGCACGTAATAGTAAAGTTATCGGGAAATCGCTTGAAGCGAAAGTAACGGTTGCTGTCCCTGAAAACCTGAAAGATGTATTCGCAGCGGATGATATCGACTTCGCACAATTCTTCATCGTATCGAAGTTTGCTGAAGGAGATCTCTCTAACATGCCGGAAGGTACCTTGAAGCTGGACGCTGTAAGTGTTCTTGTTGAAAATGCAGATGGCGAAAAATGTGAGCGTTGCTGGACGATTTCTGAAACAATCGGATCAGACGAAACACATCCTACACTATGTACGCGTTGTGCAGAAGTTGTGAAAGTGCATTATTCATAAAATTGTCAAACTGTAAGCCGCTGCTGCTGTCTTTATTTAAGACTGGCAGCAGTGGCTTTTTTATATTACTCATTTAGCATTGAAACGCGCTCATATAGGTGTCGATGTGGTAAAATGGAACGTAATCTGTCGGACGGGGGTATTTGGATTGTTCATTTATTACGGATTGGCGGCAGTCGTCATTATTTTGGATCAGTTTACGAAATGGCTAGTCGTTAAAAACATGGAACTTGGCGAAAAAATTAGCATTGCAGATCCTTATTTAGGGCTTCTTTCCCACCGCAACAAGGGAGCGGCTTGGGGCATGCTTGAAGGACAAATGTGGTTATTTTATATCGTCACAGTTGTCGTTGCAATTGGTATTATCTATTTCTTCCATAAAGAAGCGAAAGGGCAACCGCTCTTTGGAGTCAGTTTAATGTTTCTTCTTGGTGGTGCGATTGGTAATTTTATCGATCGTCTGTGGCGCAAGGAAGTTGTCGATTTTGTCGATGTCACAATCCCGGTTATCAACTACGATTTTCCAATCTTTAATGTTGCAGACGCAGCATTGACGGTCGGTGTGATTATGATCATCATCCATATTATTTTGGATGAAAAAAAGAATAAGAAAAAGGTGTCGTAATGGATAAAATAGAAATTGAAATTGAAATAACTGAAATTGAAATAACTGAAGAACACAAAGGAAGCCGTATAGACAAAGCATTGTCGGCGGTCAATCCTGAATGGTCACGTACACAAATTCAAACATGGCTGAAAGATGGTCTTGTTCTTGTCGGCGGTATTACAGTGAAACCGAATTATAAAGTAAGACTGGGAGATACAGTGACGGTGGAAGAACCTGAACTGGAAGAACTTGACGTTGTTGCGGAAGAACTAGATCTCGATATCGTCTATGAAGATAAAGACGTACTCGTTGTCAATAAAGCACGTGGCATGGTTGTTCATCCGGCACCAGGTCATCCATCAGGAACGCTTGTCAATGGGCTTATGCACCATTGCACGGACCTTTCTGGCATCAATGGTGTAGTTCGTCCTGGGATTGTCCATCGTATTGATAAAGATACGTCGGGGCTTTTGATGGTCGCGAAAAACGATAAAGCGCATGTGTCGTTAGTAGACCAACTTGTTAATAGGTCTGTAACGCGCGTTTACACTGCACTAGTCCATGGCCATATTCCACATGATAATGGAACCATTGACGCACCAATTGGACGTGATCAACGGGAACGACAAAATATGGCTATCGTTGATAAAGGAAGGCATGCGGTAACGCATTTCAAAGTACTAGAGCGATTCGGTGTTTACACACTTGTCGAATGCAGATTAGAAACAGGCAGAACACATCAAATACGAGTACACATGAAATATATTGGTTTTCCACTTGTTGGAGATCCGAAATATGGACCGAAAAAAACACTCGAATTTAACGGACAAGTATTGCATGCAGGAACGCTCGGTTTTGATCATCCTGTGACAGGTGAGTATATGGAATTCAACAGCCCCCTACCTGAAGACTTTATAGAGTTGGTCGATAAAGTTAGAAAAAGCGTTGACAAAACAGAAGAGTAAAATGTATACTGAACGAAGCAATTGAATAGCGATACCTTTAAAATCAGTCCAGAGAGGCTGGGAAGGTTGCACGGAAGTACAGTCAAACTGCTGCATGCAGTTTCTATGTACATTTATTTCTGCACGTATACCCTCCCGCCATCCAAGGCCGGGAGGTTTTTTTATTGGG
Source organism: uncultured Sporosarcina sp. (assembly GCA_964632025.1). Classification (GTDB taxonomy): domain Bacteria; phylum Bacillota; class Bacilli; order Bacillales_A; family Planococcaceae; genus Sporosarcina. Next base: position 16,315 of record CAZWAW010000024.1, on the reverse strand, counting down.
AATTGTGAAGACAGTACCTACCCCACCCGGTTCCTGGAAGGCATTTGACCGACAGACCGAAGTAGACAAGGGAAATGGAGGAAATTGAAATGACTGAAAAAGCAAATATTCTAGATGAACAAGCAATCGGGAGAGCAATTACTCGAATTGCGCACGAAATAATTGAACGTAACAAAGGAATTGACGAGTGTATTCTTGTCGGCATCAAAACACGCGGCGCTTTCTTAGCGAACAGGCTTGCTGAAAAGATTGAACTTATTGAAGGGAAGCCGATTAAAGCTGGTGAACTTGATATTACACTATATCGCGATGACCTTATGCTGAAACACGGTATCAACGAACCACTCGTTCAGCAGGTAGACATCAAGCATGACGTAACAGACATGAAAGTAATTCTGGTAGACGACGTCCTTTATACAGGCAGAACAGTTCGGGCAGCGATGGATGCAGTTATGGATCTTGGAAGACCAGCATCAATCCAACTTGCAGTACTAGTCGACAGAGGCCACAGAGAATTACCGATTCGCCCTGATTTCGTTGGGAAAAACATCCCGACATCAAGCGATGAACAGGTAGTTGTGAGCGTAGAAGAAACGGATGGCAAAGATAGCGTGTCGATTCATTCTAAATAAAGCGTAATGCGCACTGGGGGAATTGACAATGGATGAAAAGATATTAGACGTGCATGAAAAACCGGCACCAGCTAGGTGGATCATCCTTAGTTTGCAACATATGTTTGCCATGTTCGGAGCAACAATATTAGTACCTCAACTCGTCGGATTAAGTCCAGCAATAGCTCTACTAACAAGCGGTATTGCAACAATCGTCTTTATCCTTGTTACACGATTCCAAGTGCCGGCGTACTTAGGCTCATCTTTCGCCTTCATCATTCCGATACAAGTTGCGACTGAAACGGGTGGAATTGGCAGTGCGATGATCGGAAGCATGTTTGTGGCACTTGTCTACGGAATCATTTCATTACTCATTTGGAAAACGGGCTACAATTGGATCATGAAAGTATTGCCTCCGATTGTTGTAGCGCCTGTTATCATCGTAATTGGCTTGGCGCTTTCGCCAACTGCAATCAGCATGGCGAGTACAATCCAAGTCGGAGATGACAGGGTATACAATCTGCTTCATTTCTCGGCGGCACTTGTTACACTAGCAGCTGCTATCATCTGCCTCATGTTTTTCAAAGGAATCATTAGTTTAATGCCAATACTAATCGGCATCATCGTCGGTTACATTTACTCGGCTTTCATAGGAATATTGGATTTCACAAAAGTTATGGAAGCAAAGTGGTTTGAATTTCCGAAAATGCTCATTCCGGGCGTGGATTATGAATTTGTCATTACACCTACGCTCCTTTTCCTAATGGTGCCAATAGCAATTGTCACTATATCGGAGCATATCGGTCATCAACTCGTCCTTGGACGGATCGTTGGAAGAGATTACATAAAAAATCCAGGATTGAACCGCTCATTACTCGGTGATGGACTTGGAACACTCATAAGTGGTCTTGTAGGAGGTCCGCCTAAAACGACATACGGTGAAAATATCGGTGTCCTTGCGCTTACTCGTGTCTACAGTGTCTATGTCATTTTAGGAGCTGCAGTTTTCGCCATTGCCTTCTCCTTCTTAGGAAAAGTTATGGCTTTGATTGCGACGATTCCAACGGCAGTGCTTGGCGGGGTTTCGATACTCTTGTTCGGAATTATCGCTTCATCGGGCTTGCGGATGCTCGTCGATCACAAAATCGATTTTGGCAACCAGCGAAACCTTGTTATCGCTTCGGTCATCCTAGTCATTGGCATCGGTGGTGCGAGCATCAAATTTAGCGATACATTCCAAATTGAAGGAATGGCACTGGCAGCAATTATAGGTGTGATACTCAACTTGGCCTTGCCAGGGAGAACAAATGAAAGTTTAGTTGATGAAAAAGAATAGATAACCTTTTAACACTGTTCCGAGAGTCAGGGAAAGGTTCGTTTGACACCAAATCTAGCACAATAAGTGTAGGATGCGTACTGTCATACTTAACGAGCCTTTCCGTCAATCGGAGAGGCTCGTTTTTAATAAGTCTAGGCTTCAGCACCCAGGCGCCTTGCGTTTTTCAATAAAAGGAGGACAAACCGAATGCAGCATCTTGTATCTATGAAACACTTAAACGAAGAAGAAATCATGTCTATTCTTGACCGGGCCGATACGTTTAAAAAGTCGGGAGCCCGAGAATTGCCCGGGAAATATAGTGTCAGTAACTTGTTTTTTGAACCAAGCACGCGCACAAAAATGAGCTTTGAAATGGCACAACGGCAACTCGGACTGGATGTATTGCCATTCGAATCTAGCTTCTCCAGCACATTAAAAGGAGAAACGCTTTATGACACTGTAAAGACGCTCGAAGCAATCGGCGTAGATGCTCTTGTTATCCGCCATCCAGAAGATGGTTACTATGAGAAGTTGATTGGCAGAACGTCGGTTTCCATTATTAATGGAGGAGACGGTTCAGGTCAGCATCCGACGCAATCACTGCTGGATTTATTCACAATAAGAGAAGAGTTTGGTTCATTTAATGGATTGAACGTACTTATTGCAGGCGATATTACACATAGCCGTGTAGCGCGATCTAATGCAGATGCGCTTGTAACACTTGGCGCAAACGTGACATTCCTTTGCCCGGCTGAATGGGCAGGCGAATTCGACAGTGTGGATTCGTGGGATGAAGTGGTAAAAAATAGTGATGTAGTTATGCTGCTGCGGGTTCAACATGAAAGACATGAGGCAGAAATAACTTTTGCAGGTGAAAGTTATCATGAACGCTATGGTCTGACAGAAGCCCGTGAGCAGTTGATGAAGAAACATGCAATCATCATGCATCCCGGACCATTCAACCGAGGTGTTGAAATTGCAGATTCGTTAATCGAATGTCCGAAATCACGGATTTTCAAACAAATGGAAAATGGTGTATACATACGGATGGCCGTATTGGAATCAGTATTGAAAGGGAGGAATTGACATGCAGAAACTTATTCAAGGGGTTCAGATGCTTAACGGTGATGGGGAACTTGTTACAACAGATGTAAAAGTAACGGGTGATAAAATCACAGAAATCGGTCATCAGCTACCAGTGGGAAATGCAGAAATAATCGAGGGCAAGGGACTTTTATTAGCACCGGGCTTCATCGATGTCCACGTTCATTTACGCGAACCGGGTGGCGAGCATAAAGAGACAATCGAAAGTGGAACACTTGCTGCAGCAAAAGGCGGTTACACGACAATCTGCGCAATGCCGAATACACGGCCTGTACCGGATTCAAAAGAAAACCTGGCATACGTCAATGACTTAATCGCACAGAAGTCCCTCATCCGTGTCCTTCCATACGCATCCATTACAATTCGGGAAGCCGGTAAAGAACGAACGAATCTCGCAGAACTAAAAGAACACGGAGCATTCGCGTTCACAGACGATGGTGTTGGTGTACAACAGGCTGGAATGATGTACGAAGCGATGCAGGACGCAGCTAAAATTGGAATGCCGATTGTTGCACACTGTGAAGATAATACGCTTATCTACGGTGGTGCAATGCATGAAGGCAAACGCAATAAAGAACTGGGTCTTCCTGGAATCCCTTCTATAGCAGAATCGGTCCATATCGCCCGTGATATTTTACTAGCTGAAGCGGCTGGCGCTCATTACCATGTTTGTCACGTCAGCACAAAAGAGTCGGTACGGGTGATCCGCGACGCGAAAAAAGCAGGAGTTCATGTTACTGCTGAAGTAAGTCCGCATCACCTTCTACTTTCAGAAGAGGACATTCCTGGCGATGATGCCGATTGGAAAATGAATCCGCCACTTCGTGGAAAAGAAGATCTCGCATCGCTGCGCGAAGGATTGCTCGACGGTACACTGGATTTCATCGCAACAGACCATGCACCACATAGTGCAGAAGAAAAAGCAGTCGGTTTTGCAAAAGCGCCGTTCGGCATTACTGGTTTTGAAACAGCATTCCCACTCCTTTATACGAACTTCGTTAAAAAAGGAACATGGACATTGCAACAGCTCATCGATTGGATGACGAAAAAACCGGCTGATGTATTCGGCTTACCATACGGTAAAATCGAAGTTGGAGCTACTGCGGATTTAGTGTTACTTGATTTGAACAAAGTAGCAAAAATAGATCGCACAACATTTGTTTCTAAGGGTAAGAACACACCATTTGACGGTTTGACATGCACAGGTTGGCCAGTTAAAACAATTTTCGGTGGAAAAGTAGTTTGGGAGGATGGACAATGATGAAAAAAAGAATGCTTATTTTAGAAGACGGAACAATTTTTGAAGGAATCGCTTTTGGTTCTGAAGAGGCTTCAATCGGTGAAACAGTATTCACAACAGGTATGACCGGGTATCAAGAAACCATTTCAAATCCTTCGGGAGCTGGACAAATCATTGTGATGACCTACCCACTTATCGGAAACTACGGCATTAACCGGGACGATTATGAATCAATTGAACCGGCGGCAAGCGGCTTAGTGGTTCGTGAACTAGCAGACGAACCATCCAACTTCCGTAGCAATATGACACTTTGCGAGTTGTTGACGATGAAAGGGATTCCTGGAATTCAAGGAATCGATACGCGTAAATTAACACGGTTGCTACGCGACAAAGGGGCATTAAAAGGGATTCTTACTGCTGCAGGAGAAGAAGTAAATGTGCAAGAAATGGTTGCGTATGTCGCTTCTTACAACTTACCGACAGATCTTGTTGCACGCGTTTCGACACAAAAACCTTATCCAAGCCCAGGCCGAGGAGAGCGAATTATTCTCATCGACTATGGTATGAAACATGGTATTTTACGCGAATTAAATGACAGAGATTGCGACGTAATCGTCGTTCCATATAATACATCTACGAAAGAAATTCTTTCTCTATCACCAGATGGCATTGTGTTGTCAAATGGACCGGGGAATCCGATGGATGTTGAGGGTGCAGTTGAAGTAATTAAAGAATTACTAGGAAAAGCCCCAATCTTTGGGATAGGCCTTGGCCATCAGCTGTTTGCCCTTGCTTGCGGAGCACGGACAGTGAAATTGAAAAACAGTCATATGGGTGGCAATCATCCGGTAAAAGATTTGACTACAGGTAGGACGGAATTGACTTCCCAGTGCCATGGCTATGCGATAGATGAAGCATCACTTGCAGGTACGAATCTTGAAGTGACACATAAAGCACTTAATGACGGCTCAGTAGAAGGTGTGAAAAGCACGAAATACGAAGCGTTTTCCGTACAGTTTCATCCGGAAGCATCGCCAGGACCAGAAGATTCGAAACATTTGTTTGACCGATTCATGGATATAATGAAAACAAGCAGCCGAGAGGGGAATTTCAATGCCTAAACGTACAGATATTGAAACTATATTAGTTATCGGGTCAGGCCCGATTGTCATTGGTCAGGCGGCAGAATTTGACTATGCCGGAACACAAGCATGTCTATCGTTGAGAGAAGAAGGCTACCGCGTCATTCTCATAAACTCCAACCCAGCAACCATTATGACGGATACGGAAATTGCAGACAAAGTATACATTGAACCACTTACACTCGAGTTTGTTAGCCGCATTATCCGAAAAGAACGTCCGGATGCACTTCTTCCTACACTGGGTGGCCAAACCGGTCTGAACATGGCGATTGAACTGCACGAATCAGGTATTTTGGATGAACTTGGCATTGAAATTCTTGGGACAAAGCTCAATGCAATTCACCAAGCGGAAGACCGTGACCTATTTCGCACACTGATGAATGAACTAGGTGAACCTGTTCCAGATAGCGATATCGTCCACAACCTTGAAGAGGCCTATGCGCTTGTCAAAAGAATCGGTTACCCAGTTATCGTGCGTCCTGCGTTTACAATGGGCGGAACTGGTGGAGGAATCTGCTATAACGATAAGGACCTTGATGAAATCGTCACAGGCGGATTGAAATACAGCCCTGTCACGCAATGTTTGTTAGAAAAGTCGATTGCAGGCTACAAGGAAATTGAATATGAAGTGATACGAGATTCAGCGGACAACGCAATTATAGTTTGTAATATGGAAAACGTCGATGCTGTTGGAATCCATACGGGTGATTCAATCGTCGCGGCCCCATGTCAAACGATGACAGACCGAGAAAATCAGATGCTGAGGAATGTGTCATTGAAAATTGTTCGTGCACTGAAAATCGAAGGCGGATGTAATGTCCAACTTGCGCTCGATCCATACAGCTTTAACTATTACATCATTGAAGTGAATCCGCGTGTTAGCCGGTCATCTGCACTTGCGTCGAAAGCGACGGGATATCCAATCGCAAAAATCGCTGCAAAAATCGCGGTAGGACTCACGCTCGATGAAATGATGAACCCAGTCACAGGTACGACATATGCTTGTTTCGAACCGTCACTCGATTACATCGTGACGAAAATCCCGCGCTGGCCATTTGATAAATTCGAATCTGCTAAACGGAACTTGGGTACACAAATGAAAGCAACAGGCGAAGTAATGGCAATCGGCCGTACATTCGAAGAGTCAATTTTAAAAGCAGTACGCTCACTTGAAACAGGACAATTTGGCTTATCATTGAAAAATGGTTCGACAATGACAGATGAATGGATTGAAAAACGTATCCGTCGTGCAGGCGATGAGCGTTTGTTCTTCATCGGCGAAGCATTCCGTAGAGGCGCGGCAGTTGAAACGATTCACGAATGGAGTCAAATTGACGTCTTCTTCTTACGAAAACTACAGAAAATCGTTCAGTTTGAACTGGTCTTACAAGCGAATCCGTTTGACTATGAAACGTTGCGCACTGCAAAACGCATGGGCTTCTCTGACGTAACAATTGCAGAACTATGGAGCACAGATGAGCGTGCGATTTATGATTGGCGAAAAGAGCATGGCCTTATTCCAGTCTATAAAAAGGTTGACACATGCGCAGGTGAATTTGAATCGGATACTCCGTACTTTTACGGCACGTACGAAGATGAAAATGAATCCATTAGAACAGAGAAGAAAAGTGTCATTGTTCTAGGTTCTGGCCCGATTCGTATCGGACAAGGCGTCGAGTTCGACTATGCGACAGTCCACTCTGTTTGGGCAATTCAAGAAGCCGGTTACGAAGCAATCATCATCAATAATAACCCTGAAACGGTGTCAACAGACTTCTCGATTTCGGACAAATTATACTTTGAGCCGCTGACAATCGAAGATGTTATGCACATTGTTGACCTAGAGCAGCCTGAAGGTGTTATCGTTCAGTTCGGTGGACAAACAGCTATCAACCTAGCAGCTGGCCTCGAAGCACGCGGCGTGAAAATTTTAGGAACTTCTCTAGAAGATATTGACCGTGCGGAAAACCGTAATAAGTTTGAAAGTGCACTGCGCGAAATTGGTATTCCGCAACCTCTTGGAAAAACAGCTGTTTCAGTACCAGAAGCTGTCGCGATTGCCAATGAAATCGGTTATCCTGTACTTGTTAGACCTTCTTATGTACTTGGTGGGCGTGCGATGGAAATTGTTTATCATGAAGAAGAACTTCTTTATTACATGGAGCACGCAGTTGAAGCGAGCCCAGATCATCCTGTACTTGTCGATCGCTACTTAACAGGAACTGAAATCGAAGTCGATGGTATATGCGACGGAGAAAACGTATTGATTCCAGGCATTATGGAACATATTGAACGTGCAGGAGTTCACTCAGGTGACTCGATTGCCGTGTTCCCACCGCAAAACTTATCGGCTTCTCAGCTGGAAACAATTGCTGATTATACGACACGTCTTGCAAAAGGACTTGGAATTGTAGGTCTTCTCAATATCCAGTTCGTCATCTCAGAAGGACAAGTCTACGTCATTGAAGTGAATCCGCGTTCGAGCCGTACGGTTCCATTCTTGAGTAAAATCACGAACATTCCGATGGCGAACATTGCGACAAAAGCCATTCTGGGCCAATCAATTATCGAACAAGGTTACCAAAATGGACTTGCTCCGGCACCATCTGGCGTCTACGTTAAAGTACCGGTGTTCTCATTCGCGAAATTGCGTCGAGTAGACATCACGCTTGGGCCAGAAATGAAATCAACTGGAGAAGTAATGGGTAAAGATACTACGCTTGAAAAAGCCTTGTACAAAGGTCTTGTTGCAGCGGGTATGGAAATAAAAGAATACGGTTCAGTTATTATGACTGTCTCTGACAAAGATAAAGAAGAGATGGTTAGCATCGCTAAGCGATTCACAAATATTGGATACCACATTTTAGCGACTGGAGGCACAGCTGCTGTACTAGAGAACGCTGGCATCCGCGTGAAAACAATCGGTAAAATTGGTTCTGAAGGGCCGACGCTTCTGGATGTTATTCAAAAAGGAGAAGCACAAATTGTTATCAATACGCTGACAAAAGGAAAACAACCTGAACGTGACGGCTTTAGAATTCGCCGTGAATCAGTTGAAAATGGCATTCCTTGCTTCACTTCACTTGATACGGCAGATGCGATGCTTCGTGTTATTGAATCAATGACATTCCAAACTGAGGAAATGGGGAAACTGGAGGGAACTGTATGATCATCCAAGATAGAATGACGGTCACTTCACAACAGCAAATTGCCCATAATATTTTCGAAATGAAGTTAAACGGTAAATTGGTCGGGGAAATTTCTTCCCCGGGCCAGTTTGTCCACATTCGTGTGTCAGACTCGTTTGAACCACTATTAAGACGTCCAATTTCAATTGCTTCCATTGATCAAGAAGTCGGCGAAATGACCATTATTTATCGCGCGGAAGGTCGGGGAACTACAATCCTTTCACAGAAACGTGCAGGCGATGAAGTTGATGTACTTGGCCCACTTGGGAATGGTTTTCCTGTTGAAGCAACGGCAACTGGAGAAACGGCAATCTTAATTGGTGGCGGAATCGGTGTACCACCGTTGTATGAGCTGTCGAAGCAATTGACGGCGAAGGGTGTGAAATGCACGCATGTCTTAGGATTCCAATCAAAGGATGTTGTATTTTACGAAGAAGAGTTTAGTGAACTTGGCGAAACACATATCGTGACGGTCGACGGATCGCGGGGAACGGCAGGTTTCGTGACCACTGTTATGGCGGAACTCGGCGATGAATTCTCAACGTATTACAGCTGTGGTCCAATGCCGATGCTTGAAGCGGTTGAAAAAATGTACGCAGGGAAAAAAGGCTTTCTGTCATTCGAACAACGAATGGGCTGCGGTATAGGTGCTTGTTTCGCATGTGTTTGTCAAACGACGGAAGGATCGGAAAAAGCATATATTAAAGTATGCTCAGATGGTCCAGTATTCCCGGCAGGGGTGGTGGCAATATGACTAGACTGTCGATTGAATTACCAGGTTTATCATTAAAAAACCCAATTATGCCCGCATCCGGTTGTTTCGGATTCGGTAAAGAATATGGCCAACTGTATGATTTATCGTTGCTTGGCGCGATAATGATCAAATCCACAACACTTGAAATGAGGCTCGGCAACCCGACGCCACGTGTTGCAGAAACTGCGTCAGGTATGCTGAATGCGATAGGTCTTCAAAATCCGGGACTGCAAGATGTTTTAGAAAGTGAGTTACCTTGGCTTGAGCAGTTTGATGTTCCGATTATCGCGAACGTTGCGGGGACTGAAACAGCAGATTACGTGGAAGTGGCGAAAATGATTTCTCAAGCTCCAAACGTCAAGGCACTTGAGTTGAATATCTCTTGTCCAAACGTTAAATGTGGAGGAATTACATTTGGAACGGATCCTGAAATTGCAAAAGAGCTGACAAGAGCGGTAAAAGAAGTGTCTTCAGTTCCGGTTTATGTCAAACTGTCTCCAAACGTCACTAATATCGTGGAAATTGCACAGGCGGTTGAAGCAGGCGGAGCAGATGGCATTACGATGATTAATACATTGATTGGTATGCGCCTAGATCAGAAAACAGGCCGTCCCGTTATTGCAAACGGTACAGGCGGTTTGTCTGGACCGGCAGTGAAACCGGTTGCTATTCGGATGGTTTATGAAGTGAGCAAAGCAGTCAACATTCCGATTATTGGAATGGGTGGGGTGACAGAAGTGGCTGATATTATAGACTTTATGTCCGCGGGTGCAAGTGCTGTTGCAGTAGGAACTGCGAACTTTGTTAATCCGTTTATTTGCCCGCAGATCATTGAACAATTGCCAGCTAAGTTGGACGAACTCGGCATTAATCATATCTCTGAACTAATAGGAAGGAGTCATCGTCTATGAAAACATCCCCGATTATAGCGCTCGATTTTGATTCGGCTGAAAAGACATTCGACTTCCTACGTGCTTTTGATGGAAATGTCAATGTCAAGGTAGGCATGCAACTTTATTATAAAGAAGGGCCTGCGATTGTGGCTCGGTTAAAAGAACAAGGCTATGATGTGTTCCTTGATTTGAAATTGCACGACATTCCAAACACGGTGAAATCAGCGATGGAAGTGCTTGCGGGATTCGGCGTTGACCTTGTGAATGTTCATGCAGCTGGCGGGAAGACAATGATGGAGGCCGCTCTTGAAGGATTAGATAAAGGGACGCCATCAGGAATGTCACGTCCATCACTAATCGGTGTTACACAACTGACGTCTACAGATGAGCGTCAAGTTCGTGAAGAGCAGTTGATAGGTGCTGCTTTACAAGAATCTGTCCTTCATTATGCTAAGTTGACGAAAGAAGCAGGTCTTGATGGTGTCGTTTGTTCTGTCCATGAAGCGACAGCGATCGCAGACGTTTGCGGAAAACCCTTTTTCAAAGTGACGCCTGGCATACGCCTTGCAAATGGCGGAGCACATGATCAGAAACGGATTGCGACACCTGAAGAAGCGCGTCTTGCAGGTTCAACACATATCGTAGTCGGACGAGCAATTACGGGGGCAACAGATGCGCGGGCAACATACGAACACATACATGCACTTTGGAAGGGGACGGAATAACAATGGTGAAAAAAGAAGTTGCTGAAATTCTATTGAATGTTGGTGCAGTTGAATTAAGTCCTGAAGAGCCGTTCACATGGGCATCAGGCATTGAGTCTCCAATCTATTGCGATAACCGTTTGACGATGTCAGATCCGATTGGACGGAAAAAAATTGCGGAAGGCCTTGCAGGATTGATTCGTGAAAACTATCCTGAAACAACGGTCATCGCTGGTACGGCTACAGCCGGAATTCCGCACGCCGCTTGGGTTGCAGACATTCTTGGACTACCGATGGTGTATATCCGTTCGAAAGCGAAAGAACATGGCCGTAGCCGTCAAATCGAGGGGAAAATACTCGATACTGATAAAGCGGTAATTATCGAAGATTTGATCTCAACGGGCGGCAGTAGCTTGAATGCAGCGGAAGCACTGCGTTCTGAAGGTATTGAAGTGACTGGCATTGTTTCTATCTTTACATATGAGCTTCAAAGTGCAGATGAAACATTCGCGTCGGCAGGACTGACTTACAAGAGCCTGACTGATTTCGGTGCGCTTGCTGAAGTCGCACAAGAAAAAGGCGCTATCAATGAAGGGTCGATGACTAGTTTGCTTGAGTGGCACGGGAAATTGAAAGCTGGATTATTGAAATAAACAAAAAAGCTATTCCACATGGCGAAATCCATGTGGAGTAGCTTTTTTCTAGTCAATAAACTAACAACATACAGAAAAATTTTACACTCGCTTTGTTAATTGCTCCACTCGCTTGGTTAACCGCTCCCGCCAGTCGTGAGCCAATTCTTGAACGTCTAACACTTTATTAATTGCTTCGATATCCTTTTGCATATGATAATAAACCTGATTCGCAAAAAGGATGGATACCTGTTTTGGATGAGATTCTACTAATGTAATTGTCGAATCTTTGCGTACAGCGCCTTCTTCTAAAACACGACATAAATAACCCGTGAAACCGGTTTCAACCATTCTTTTAAGAAGTGGTGGCATATCCGTTCTCTTTGTAATCGTGCTACATGGAATTCTGCCTTGCGTTATTTGAATGACAGCATCCCCGAGACGAAAAATGTCACCAATATGGACGTCTTGCTCTAACATGTTGGTAACCGTTATATTCTCCCCAAAAGCCGAGCGTGGTAAAACGTTATTAAACTCCTGTTCCCAAAGCGAATAATGCTCATGCGGATAGACACAAACAGCGCGGTCAAGCCCCCCATGATGCCGAAGGTCTGCTACACCATCTCCTCGAAAGCCATCTTTTGATAAAACGGCCATCTCGATTGCTTCTTTGCATATACCGGTTTCCATTTCTTTATCAGTACCGTATTTCATTTTTTTCGGTAATCCGATGGATAAGTTTTTTAATTCAGCACTAGTAGTTGTCATTTGAGGAATATACCTACTTTCTAAAAGAAATGATGGCTTTATAGTCGGCACTAAACAGATAGTATGTTCTTCCAACACCGCTTTGTCGCTTGGTGATGGTATCCCCTAGCACCGTAGCGAATTCAACGGGATTCTTTATTTTAACATATATATACATATCTTCAAATTCTCTTTTTGAAGAATAGCTACGAAAGGAAATGGAGAGGCTAGATTTTTAAGCGTAAAAGGGGAATCTTAACGAAAAATTGACTGGTCCATTAAAGGACTAGACCGCTTACACATTTTAGGAGGTGCATAGCATGAAAGAATTCAAAATAACCTACTTCTTTGATGAAGAGCATTATATCAGAAGGTTTATTAATATGGAGTCTCAAGAAAAAGCGGAAGAGCTAATCCAAGGCGAGCGAGATCGATACATCTCGTTTCGGGATAGCAGAGGGATTTATCACGAGCTGAATACCCGAGATGTTAGGGTGATTCAACTGTCTGACTATAATCGAATCGATAAAAGTAAAAAAGCGTCAGAGTAAATTGTCGGGTGTTTGTGCATGACACTATCTAAAAAAGTAGTTTGTAAAAATAGAAAATGCTATTTTGCGATGGATGCGGCCATCGTGGAATAGCATTTTTCACATAGATTTATAACTAAGTCTTCATCTGGATTTTTAAAAAAACATTGTTCTATATCATAGGCAAAGCTTGAGCAATTCAAGGCTTACGTCTATGTATATTATTTGCGTTTACATCACCCGCAAGTTGAATAATATTGATTAGGGATTCAGTGCGTTGCTTGAATTCTTGGCTATCAATTTTCTGTTCTTTATGTAGGGTTACTAATGCCTGAAAAATAGCTAGAACATTATTCAGAATAACTTCCTCTAATTTATCTTCATCTAATAACACCTGGAAATCCTTTAAATTCGTTTGAAACGACTTTGATTGTTCGTCCATAATTTTTGAAATGGCTAATCCAACATCATCTGTAGAATCTAAATTGACCACCTTAACAAAACAACACCTCTCTGTAATGTTTAACGAATATTCCGTGTCTTGTGTTCAAAGAAAATTATCATAGGTTAGCTTTTTGACAGCTTTCTTTGAATACAGGACAATAGCATTTGTCGAAGTTATTAAGTGGTTCTACTTCCTATTTAGTCTTTCTGGATTACTTAAAGTAATATCTTTTCCGAAAAAAATATACTTGGATGGCATTTGAAATATCTCTTCTAACTTTAATATATGACTAAAAGAAATGTTAGAAGAATCTTTTTCCCATTCTTCATATTTTGTTGTACTGATGCCTAATATTTCGGCGAGTTCAGTAGAATTCATCCCATATTTTAATCGCAAAGAATGAAGTGTTTGGAGTAGGTAAAATGGCACTCCATTTTCAGATATCATATAAATCACTCCTTATACATGTAATTATATATTACTAAAAGTGATATCACAAGAAAGGTTTTATAGAAATATGTTGACATGATATTTTGTTATATCAAATAAAATCTCCTCTAAAATGATGTACAATTAGTGTGTGAAGTAAATGGAGGTTCTATTCGTGGTCAATCTTATTCAAGAACTATTTTCCAGACGTTTGAAGCGATTGAGGGAAAGAAATAAAGTAACGATGGTGGAACTTGCCGAAGCAATCGGGATGAGCCAAGCAACGATTTCGGAATGGGAGAAGGGTCATAAATTTCCGAGGTCCGGAGCCTTACAGCAACTGGCAAATTATTTTGACGTTCCGATGGAATACTTCTTTAAAGAGAGCTCATTTCCTACAGCTAAGACGATAACCATTCCATACTTACCGTCTATTCTAGCGGCTTCACTTTTACTTACAGATGGCATTGAAAGTGATGAGATTGAATTTATTAAACTGCCCGCCAGTTTCTTAGGGGTATACCCAAAGGACAAAAAAATGATAGCATTCAAAGTAAGTGGAGAAAGTATGGATTTACTTTTTCCAGAAGGGTCTACTATCGTTGCAAAGAAAATCGAACGAGATGATTTAGTAGATGGTGACGTTGCCGTTTACTGTTTTGATAATGAATATTGCATCAGACGCTATAGAAGAATCGAACCGCAAGAAGTGATTGTTTTAAGCCCTGAGTCAACCGATAAAAGTTTTCATGATCGTATAGTCCCGTTCAAAGCGGAGGGTGACTTCGAGATAATTGCTAAAGTGATTTGGTATGGTGTATCCATTTAGCGTAGACTTGTGGGTATATAACATTGGAATAGTAATAGGGAAGCATATTCTTCTTGAAATGAAAAAAAGCTATTCCATGTGGAATAGCTTTTTTTCATTTCTTCAGTTTCATAACAGTATCTTCATCTGGTGTGACTAAAATCGTCTTCTGCTCAAAGTAGATAACAAATCCAGGTTTAGAGCCGTTTGGCTTTTTCACATGCCGTACTTCGGTGTAGTCAACCGGCACGGCAGAAGATCCGCGAGCCTTACTGAAATAAGCAGAAAGGATTGCCGCTTCACGAATTGTTTCTTCGTCAGGATTCGCATCATGAATCAATACATGAGACCCGGGAATATCTTTTGTATGGAGCCAAGTTTGGTCCCTTGAAGCAAGTTTGAACGTTAAATAATCGTTTTGCTTATTGTTCTTACCGACTGAAATTTTCACGCCTGAAGATGATACATATGTTTCAGGTACTGGTTTTTTCGGTTTTAGTTTCTTTTTCGACTTGCGAGCCTTCAGAAAACCAAGTTCCGCCAACTCTTCACGTATTTCTGCGATGTCTATAGGGGATGCTTGTAGCACTTGCTGTTTAATCATTTCAAAGTAGGCGATATCTTCTGCCGTTTTTTCAAGCTGTTCAGCAATCATAATAAGAGCTGTTTTCGCTTTAGAATACCTTGAATAGAAGCGCTGCGCGTTATCAATTGGTGATTTTCTAGGATCAAGCGGAATGGTTACCGTTGTCCCTTCTTCGTAATAATTGGCGACGGTTGCTTCCTTTGCCCCTTTTTCAATCGCATAACTATTGGCAGTAAGCAATTCTCCATAAAGCTGGAATGTGTCTAGCTTTCCAGCAGCTTCTCTTTCTTTTACGAGCTTCTTCACTTTCAAATTTAGTTTAGCAATTTCATTGTCGAGCCAACGCTCTAAGTCCGCGGCTTGTGACTTCACACGTTCTCTTTCAGCCCGAGCAAAATAGACTTTATCGAGCAAACCACCAAGCGTTTCGTATTCCGCAATCGTCTTACTGGCATGTGTCAGCGCCGTCGCTGAAAATACGGTTTTCGTCCCTATTTCCGAAATGTTTGGTGCGCTAGCTACACCTCTGAATGAACCAAGAAGTGAGGTGAACACGATGAATTTATCCGCGGCCGAAGCATCTTTTAGGCGATATACTAATTCCTCAGCATTCACTGGTGAAAAGCCTGAAAATCGTTGGACGACGTCATGGGCACTTTCTAGCTCAGGAAGCAACCCGTTAAATTGTTCCTCTGTCAGCGCAAAAGGATTCACTTTATCCTGCGGAGGGGCGGGTATGAAAGGTTGCCCCGGCAATATTGTACGGTAACTATTTACCGATGGCGGTAAGTGTTTCATGCTATCAACGATGATATCGCGGTCGGGATCTACAAGCAGCAAGTTACTGTGCCTACCCATGATTTCAACGTACAACCGTCTGTTAATATCGTCTCCAATTTCATTTTTTGCCTTAACGTCTATCGTGATAATCCTATCTGTCCCGAATTGACCGATAGAAGTAATCGATCCACCTTCTAAATGTTTACGTAAAACCATGCAAAACAGAGGTGGTTCAGAAGGATTTGTAATTGCTTCTTCTGTCAGTTGGATGCGTGAATACGCCGAGTGAATTGAAATAAGAAGTTTCTGATTCTTACCGTCTGCACGGATAAGAAATACGACTTCTTGTGCGTTGGGCTGATGAATTTTAGAGATGCGTCCATTTTTCAAGACTTGCAGCTCCT
>CAZWAW010000023.1:7035-32960 GCA_964632025.1 uncultured Sporosarcina sp. | reverse complement strand
GACTCCACACTTCTTAGCTCCTTTCAAACAATTTACTCTTAGTATGAATCTTGCGCCAGAAAATATACGGTCTAAAGTAAAAATACCAGGATATGACTCGATTCTTAATCGAGTCATATCCTGGTATCGTTTATTTTATTTATTTAAATAGATTTTAGCGAAATTATCATTCTCCATTGGATGAGCCTCAAAGCCTTCTACATAATCGGCAAGGCCAATAGGCGGTGTTGTATGTGCTATTGTTACCCACGGAGCATCTTCATGGAAAATTTCCTGCGCCTTTTTATACAATTTAATTCGTTCTTCTTGATCGAAAGTTTCGCGAGCTTGTTGCAATAATGTTGTAAATTCTTCATTTTTATAAAAAGCACGATTACTAGCCGGTTTCTCAGTGTTAGTGCTACTTAAGTTCGGAGATAAGAAATTGTCTGGATCAGCCATCACGCCTGTCCAACCGTACATTGCCATTGTATGCTCACCGTTTCCAGTTTTCTCAAGATACGTTGCCCACTCATAGGTTTTGATTTCAGCTTCAATACCAATCACTTGTAAATTTGCTTGAATCACTTCAGCCGTTTTTAAAGGCTGCGGCATATATGGTCTAGGGTTACTCATTGCCCATATCTCTGTTTTAAACCCTTCAGGATACCCGGCTTCCGCCAATAATTTCTTCGCATCCTCAGGATTATATGGATAATCTACGATGTCATCATTGTATCCCCAAAGTGATGGGGGAATTGGATTTTTCGCCACTTCGGCATAGCCATTATAGAATGCATCTACTAACCCTTTTTTATCAATAGCCATATTAATCGCTTGACGCACTTTTACATTATCAAACGGTGCCTTTTCCGTATTAAATACCATGAAACCATTATTAAAGCTTGGTCGTTTGACTAGTTTCAAATTTCCATTTGCTTTGACTGTATCAGCGTCACTAGGGTTCATACCATCAATGATATCTACTTCTCCTGATAATAAGCCATTTAAGCGCGCAGAATTGTCAGGAAGTACAGTGAAAATTATTTTATCCAAAAATGGTTGACCTTCAATATAATAGTTTTCGTTCGCCTTTAATACAATTTTGTCATTACGTGTCCAACTTTCAAATTCAAATGGCCCCGTACCTACAGGATGCTCAATGAATTTCTCGTTGTACTTTTCAATCGCTGCTGGACTTGCCATACCAAACATTGGAATTGCTAAATAGCTAATGAAAGGCGCTGTCTTTTCTGTCAATTTGATTTCAACAGTTGAATTATCAATTGCCTTAACATGTTCAATTTTATGATTTGGTTCCCCTTTAAATCCTCCATACAGGAACGGATAATATGTGAAATCCCCAATATGATATGGATTCTGTGGATCCATCCAACGTTCGAAATTGAAAACGACTGCATCTGCATTGAAATCTGTCCCATCGTGAAACTTAATACCATTTTTAAGGTGAATCGTCCACGTTAAACCATCATCAGCTGTTTCGTAAGATTCCGCTAACTTCGGTTGTAACTCCAACTTCTCATCGTATTCAAATAATGTTTCAAAAATAGCATGAGTGACCCGTATCGATTCGCCGTCCGTTACGTTGATTGGGTCTAGCCCAACAGAGTCCGCACCGCGGGCATAGACTAACGAACCGCCTTCTTTAACCGCCCCATCCTTATTTTCTTCTTTTGAAACTTCCTTATTCCCTTCTGAACAAGCCGCAAGTACTAGTGATAGCGCCAATAGAATACTAGTCATCCAAAAAGCTTTCCTTTTCATGCTAATTCCCCCTTTATTTCAATGGGATAAATAGTAATATATGTAGACTCCATGCAGAATGAATTCAGCTCAGTTCACATAACACTTATCTATATTCTAATCCGATTGATTATACTGATTTATCTTATATAACTATTTTCTACCCGTCAAGGTCACTTTTATTGGTTAGTACGAATTTCACAGTAGATTATTGTTAAACAGTGACGTGAAACGGTTTATAGCTCATACAATATAGATAATGGAAATGACTATCGTTTCATTTTCTTTCCATTAATGAATGACTAATACAATTCTGAATGGTACGTATTATGACGAAAAGGAGCAATTTAAGAATGATTCCACTATTTTCGATTTGGACACAGCCAAGTATCACAATTCGATTCATTGTCGATCATAAATCAATGATGTATCCATTTATGCTAGTTTCTATTTCTGCACTTATCAGTAGCATTATGGCATTTGCAGACTTAGGCTTAATTAATGGTTTGTCGTTATTTACAACACTCGTTGTCGTTCTTTTTTCTAGCTTACTTTCAGGATTGGCCAGTTGGGGAGTTGTAATAGTTGCGTATACGTGGATTGGAAAATTATTAGGGGGAACAGGAACAATGCGCAAAATGGGCCTTGCAACCGGAGCCAGTGCAATTCCTATGATTTGGACAGCGCCTATAGGATTCGTCGCGATTTCCCTCTACGGACAGCAACTTTTCGCTACACCCACTGGCCCGCTAGGTACGAATATGTCTGTAGGCTTCTTCTTCTTTCAAACCTGGATTATGTTAGCTATTTCTATTTTCGGGCTTGTTGTCGAGAGTAAAGCAATTGGAATTGTTCACAATTTCTCTGCATGGCGCGGATTTGGTACAATGATGTTATTTATGTGTTTTATAGTCGTTATTTCAATCATTATCCTCGGGTCCATATTTTCAATTATTCTTCCTAGTATTTAACCCGAAGGTTGTCCACCTTTTATAAAATTTCAGATTAAACGACAAATTTCTATGTTTTTCACCAAACAATGCTATTACTCTAGTAAATTCATTTACTATGAAAATTTAATTATTTTTCTAAACGAATAAATAATCCTTTATTCTCCTAGATGAATTGCATTAACTTCTACTGCAGAAATCGATTTTTAATCGAATGTAGCTTTGGTACTATTGGTTTTTCAACTTATATTCCGCCATAAGCATTCCCCTTATTTTGGTTTACCATAATTCATCTACCTTCCTTTTTTATTTTTCTTCTATAATCTCTCCCTCCATATAGAATATTATGACATGTTCAATTCTTTAGTTTAGTAGTAAGCTAATGGTTAATAGCTAAACTTGATTCCTACTTAACTACCTAAGTATTCAAGTCGCTATTGTTGTCATTTTCAAAGACTTAAAACACAAGAATAGAGAAAGAGGTTAGCTGGATGAAAAAAATCTTAATGGGTCTGCGAAACATTAAAACGAAACTAATTACATCTTTTGCAATCGTGTTAATTATTCCTGCAATTATTATTGGAGCACTCGCTTATATGACGGCCAAAGATGCGGTTAAATCTGAGATATTGGCAGGTTTCACTGAAAATATCAACTTATTAAACACTACAATTGACAATACTATGCAATTGAAAATACATGATATAAATACTTTTTCTGCAAATATAACATCGAGGCTATACCAGGGAGATAGCAGCCCTGAACTTCGTGGGAAATTCGCCCAGTACGGAGAGCTGCATCCGGAAGCCGAAATCATTTATATAGGTACAGACAAAGGTTTATTTATACAAGAACCTGATGTAGGGATTCCTGCGGATTACGATCCTAGAAAAAGACCTTGGTATATAGAGGCAATGGATAATAAAGGTGAAGTCATTATTTCAGAACCTTATATCTCGGCTAGTACAAATGAAATGGTTGTTACCCTTTCCCAGGTAACAAAAGATGGTTCTGGAGTTGCGGCAGTTGATATCAACTTGAATCATTTACAAAGTATAACCAATCAAGTGAAAATAGGTAAATCAGGTCATGCCGTTCTGTTAGACAAAAGTAAAAGATATATCGCGCACCCTACCGAGGCTGCAGGAAATGAAGCAATTGTTGGCTTAGCCGATAAACTTTATGCTCAAGAGATCGGACAATTTGATGCTAAGTTCGATGGTGAAGAAAGATTAACGGCTTTCGTAACCAATGAGTTAACCGGTTGGAAGCTCGCGGGATCTGTAGCCACCTCAGAGATTAATGCTGCCGCATTACCTATTCTTCAAAGGACCGCTTTGATCATCTTGCTTGCGATTATCATTGGAGCGATAACTGTTTACTTTATTATTAACTCCATCATTAATCCGATCAAAGATCTAAAAGAAAAAGCGATTACAATAAGCCAAGGCGACTTAACGCAATATATCGATGTACAAACTAACGATGAAATCGGACATTTAGGACAAGCATTTAACGACATGCAGGAAAGTCTCAGAACATTAGTTAAAAACGTTGAAAAGAGTGCAGAATTAGTCGCTTCCTCTGCTGAGGAGTTATCGGCAAGTGCTGAACAAACAAGCGACGCTACAGAACAAGTAGCAACTTCCATTCAAGAGGTAGCACATAGTGCTGAGATGCAAACAGATGGTGTAGAATCCGCGGCACAAGCATTAGCGGCAATTTCTATTGATGTCACGCAAATTGCAGAAAGTTCTACAATGGCTTCTGAACTTTCTTATCGTGCAACGACAGAAGCTGAAATAGGTGGTAAAGCGGTCACAGATACAGTTAATCAAATGACATCGATTCATAAATCTGTGATTGAATCAAACACAATCACTAAATCATTGCATGAGCGATCTAAGGAAGTGCGTTCGATTTTGGATGTAATTACAGATATTGCTGGACAAACAAATCTTCTTGCTTTGAATGCGGCTATAGAAGCTGCAAGAGCTGGTGAACATGGTAAGGGATTTGCTGTTGTAGCTGATGAAGTTCGTAAACTTGCGGAACAATCTCAGAACTCTGCAAAAGAAATTCGTGAGATCGTAGAAGGCATTCAAGTAGACACAGAGAACTCCGTCGAAATCATGGAACGTATTACGGAAAATGTACAAGAAGGTGTAGATGTATCAAATGAAGCCATCGAGAAGTTCAATCAGATTATTCATAGTATGAAAGAGATCACACCTCAAATGGAAGAAGTCTCGGCCACTGCTCAACGAGTATCTGCCGCTGTTCAAGGAGTCACTGTCACGACAAATGAAATTGCAAGTAGCGCGCAAGGCAATGCAGCGGCTTCCCAAGAAGTAGCCGCTTCTTCAGAGGAGCAGCTAGCTTCGATGGAGGAAATTTCTTCATCTGCTGAATCACTCTCCTTCATGGCAGAAGAATTAAAAGGATTGATTTCTAAGTTTAAGTATTAATAGGCCTTAGATTTCATCTCGATTAGAAGCTCAACTTTCTCTTGTATGAATAGAGAAAGTTGAGTTTTTTTGTTAGGCAATCTAGTGCTCTCGCGTCTATTCTCCGCGTTTTGAAAATGACGGGTCGAAACTTCAAGTTCAACCGCGTTCCAATTGCTATCCAAACTGTTGAAAGTGTTTAGTCGGGACTGTATAGTGGTAGAAAAGAGTTGAAGATAATTTACTAGCCAAAATTGGAGATGAAGTATTAATGGAAATTCTTTTATATGTAAGTGCCCTCATTGCGTCCTTTTCCTTATTGCTTATTGCTATTTTTGTTATCATCACATTGAAAAGTGCAAAACAAACCATGGGAGAAGTTTCGGAAACACTGAAGCGAGTCGAGACAAAGCTCTCTGGCATTACTGAACAATCCGAGCAATTGATGGAAAAGACGAACCGAATTGCCGAAGATGCGGAAAATAAACTACAAACATTGAATGGCTTATCCGCCTCTGCAAAAAACCTTGGAAACTCTACAGATCATATGAACAGATCGATTCTTGCAATTTCAGATGAAGTTGCTACTCCTCCGGAGAAATATCGTGATTTCATGGAGAAAGCGACCACTCTAACTGAAACAGCGGCACGGGTCTATTACCGTTTCCAAAAGGAAAAACAGAAAAGTAAATGAGGTGATTCAATATGGATTGGTTAGGTATTGGTGTACTCATTATCGGAATCGTATTTGCGATACTCGTCATTTTTTTATTGAAACCAATTAACAAATTAGCGTCTGTACTCGGCAGTCTCCAACAGACAACAGACCGCCTGCCAAAAGTGTTGGACGATGTAACAAGCCAAGCTTCAATCGTGCTTCAAGCAAGCAATGCAACGCTAGGTAACGTCAATAAGCAAGTAGCTGAGATTACTCCGCTCTTTCATATTATCGGAGTCGCAGGAAAAGATGCAGAAAAGCTCACTTCCGCCGCTCTTGATAAAACAGCTACCTTAAAACAACAAACTGCTGGTGCAAAAGAATTTGTGACCAGCAAAAAGTATGAAGGTATCTTTGGTCTTCTGTCATTCCTGTTCTTCCTTTCACAGAAGAGAAACGAACTATCAGATACAATTCCTAAAACTAAATTAAATAAATAAAAATCGTGCGGTGGGAATCTTAATCCCTCCACACGATTTTTTCAATTTGGAGATTCTCCGCTACTTGCAGCCTCTGTTGCTTCTTCTTTCATCTTATCAATAGCAAATGTACGTTTCTCGCCTTCACTGTACAACTTTTCCCCTAGAGTTACACCTGACTGTTTTTTAGTCCCAATAGTTTTTCTCATCGCATAGAATCCGAGAGCCGCAGTGCCATATAAACCGCCCAATCGCTTATCCTGCTTGTCTTTATCTGCTTCACTCATTTTTTTCTTAGCGGAAGCAGTCAAATCAACAAGTGATGATGACAATATCCTTGTAGACTCACCAACATCTCCAACGATATGGAACAAGGGCGATAGCGTTCCAAGCTTTTCATTGACATCAGAAAGTGTATTATTACTGTTTTGGATTAAGTTCCCCGTCTCCTTTAAAATGCTGTCCAATTGATTTGGTAGTTGTTCAATTGTCTTATCAACACCATTTAAAATAGAAGCAACATTATTCAATACGCGTGCTAGAAAAATGGCAAGTACCAATAACGCGAGTCCAATCAGCAATACACC
The DNA here is from genome assembly GCA_964632025.1 of uncultured Sporosarcina sp. GTDB lineage: Bacteria > Bacillota > Bacilli > Bacillales_A > Planococcaceae > Sporosarcina. Next base: position 26,096 of record CAZWAW010000023.1, on the reverse strand, counting down.
GATTCCTACTAAATCCATATCATCCCTCATTTCATTTTTTAAATCAAGCACGTTTTCCACGTTGCCAAGAAGTTAATAGGCTTGAAGCGAATTCGGAAAACTGGATGACACGTACAAATGGTTTCGTCCCTGGTAGTGTAGAATTTTGTGCATAGCATTCAGTTCGTAAAGCCAATTCTTCACTCAATAGCGAGGCTGAATCCCCAACATGCTTGACGGTATAAAAAACACTATTTAATGCAAGTGACTTTTCTTCAATATCTGTTGCCATAGCATTAGTCTCAGCAATCGTCCGTTCTAATTCAATGACCGTCTTATCTAGCTTGGTTTCAAACTCGCTGATAGTCTTTCCGACAGTCCCAATGATACCTGACACGCGTAAAAGCAATTTTGCGAAGTATACTGAAACAAGCCCAAACGCGATTGCTACGATAAATACGCTAATATGTATGAAAGCCATTTACCTGCAGCTCCTTTCTACTTATTTTACACCACATAAGCAATGTACATGTAACATATCAGATGACAAATTTCCTTTCATCCGTCAATTCCCCATTTACAAAAGTACGCTCGACAAAAGCAATGCTTTGATCATGACCTACTAGTAATACAGTAGACGAACGAGTCCCGTAATTAGGTATTTTGATGAAGAGCGGTGACAGCTGCCATTCGATGTCCAAGCTTACCCCGATAATTCGTCAATGCAGTAAATCACGTCCCTCCACTATATCGGCGTGGTCTGTCCAGAATTCTGCCGGGGCGGTTGGACGTTCGTAAAACTCATCTCGATTCGCAGCAACGATCAATTTGTACACCGGATGTTCATCGTAATGAAGATTAATCAGACACACTTCTCAACACCCCTTTCCCTCCATTACAGAAAATAATCTGCAGCTTCTTTCCAATTATTTACCCGGGTATAACCGGTAGCATTTGTATTATGAGGCGCGGTAAAAAGTATGCCTTTCCCTTGAAACGTTTCCAAATGACTAGGCGTGTCATCTATTAAATAATCTGCAAGAATAATACTTTTATCACCGCAGAATACGAAATTCTTTTCATTCAAAAAGCTGAAATGTTTTTTCAACCATTGATATTTTGGTGCTAATGAAGCTGGAAACTCCATTGCGGCGGTTACAATATAAATTTCATAATGGGCACTTAATTCTTTTATGACTTCTTGGCTGTCTTTTATCACTTCTAATTCCAAGAAAAATGATTCATTCTCTAAATATTGATCTACCTTCATTTCAAACCTATCATCTAAATCCGCAAGTTTTTTCCCCTGCAAATGTTGAGTGGTATAATTTTCTTGGAATTCTTCATTGAATAACTCTAGACATTTGGCACTAAAATGCGATATGACTTCATCCATATCGATTGCGATTCGTTTCACAGTAATATCTCCTTTGTTATTCGGCGTGAACTACCGGACATTTTAGTAACATGTTTCGGCATTCAGTCCTATTCACTGTTTCTTCATATTACACCATTCAATGATAAATATCATAAGTGTCTTGGTGAATGTCGTTAACTCTTCAATACTTATCTTTTCATCGACAGAATGTGCCTCTTCCAACTTTCCGGGACCGTAGATAACAGTTGGAATTCCTGCTGCACCTAGCCATCCCGCATCTGTTACTGTTCTAGACATCCCAATAATTGCAGGACTTTTTTCGGTTTGTTCATGACATTTCGCGAGAAGTTGAACAGCTGCATGGTCCGCATTCATTTCAAGCGCTGGGAAAATTTCTCCGCGTTCTTCGATCATCGATTTACCACCCCAACGATAGTGAATGGGATTTTCTCTTAACCACGGATCTGCTTTTGCTACATGGTTCAAATGTTCTTCGATTTCATTTATTACAGATTGATAGGTTTCATTCGGATAGAAATGAACGGTGATCCAAAGCCGACATTCATCCGCTACAAAAGCCGCATGCCTTCCTCCTTCAATAACTGCCGGATTAATAGTAGTGGTACCAGGCGCAAAACCTGGATATTGTTTTGTCACAGCCCAGTGACGCTCTAAATCTTGTAGCCCAGCAATAACTTTCATCATCTTTTCAATTGCACTAGCCCCCTTAACGGAACCGCCGGCATGAAGCATACTCATTCTCATCGCATCATGGAAAACCTCCTTACTTTTAATCGTTATCCAGCCGGTTATCACACCACCCTGACCATGAATTTGACGATCACTGCCATCTACTACAAGTGCGAAGTCTGCTGTATAGCCTTTTTCCATGCACGAAAGTGTTCCAGCCTCTCCTGCTTCTTCCCCAATGACAGTCTGGATTTGCAAATCACCTTTAAGTTCAACACCCAGTTCTCTTAGTAATTTCACAGCTAATAAAGTTGCTGCCACCGCACCTTTCATATCGGATGTTCCCCGCCCATATGCATTACCATCTTTATTCGTCAGTTCAAAAACAGGCACAGTCCACTCTGTTTCATCACCAACCTCCGCAACGTCTATATGACCATTAATGATTAAGCTGTTATATAGGTTTCCATCTGTCCCTTTTTTTATGCCTACAACATTCGGATCGCCAGGAAATACATCCCAACTAACCGTCTCAAAGTTTTCTTGTCCTAAAAAAACTTGAATATACCGCTGCACGCCTGCTGTATTTCTTGCCGGTGGACTGACTGTTGGAAAACGGACGAGATCTGCAAGCAATTGTAATAATTCCTCTTGATGTTCATCAACTAGGTTATTAATTCTATTTTCCATTTTAATCTTCCCCTATCTATTTTCTTAGTTAGTGAATCTACATTAGAGCAAAATAAAGCCGCTTTCCATGATCGGAAGGCGGCTGTTTTCTACGCATATAAAGACATTGATTGTAGGGTTTCAGCTGCTTCCCTACGCTAGTATGAACTAGATCAGGTTCGAAGGGTTTACATATGTGATGTGTCTCAGCCTAAATGGCACCCCTAGCAGATAGCTATTTAATTGTTGTATATAGTCGACCCTTAACAAATAGAATGTTCTTCCAACACCGCTTTGTCGCTAGATTTGTTCGTTATACGAATGAGGTATACCACCTAGTTAATTCAAATAAGTAGTGCCGAATATATAGACAAAATAATACACTAAACCTCTACAAAACAAAACAAAAAGGGGCCTGGTACTAACAAAATTCGGAATTGAGTCGGAACTAGGTACCTTATATTTGCTTGAAATTGCACCTTGTGAGATGTCAATTTGTATAATAGAATATTCAAAAGGGGTGATGAAATGCTTGATATCTCTACTTTAAGCGCATTTATTATCGTCGTCATCGGATTGTTTTTGATACCGGGGCCTGCCGTCTTATTAACGATTACGCGGGCAGCACAGGGAGGACGGAAAACGGGAATCATGACTGGTCTTGGCATTGCAACAGGAGATTTCATTCATGCGTTATTATCAGCTGTCGGATTTTCGGCAATCCTAATGACTTCCGCGGTTGCTTTCAATATTGTGAAGTTCGCGGGAGCGGCATATTTGTTATATATGGGTATTCGGGCGATTTTGGCAAAAGCTTCAACCACCAAGCTGCCGGATGTTTCACAAGTGTCGGCATCACGTGCTTACGGGCATGGTATTTTGGTGGAAGTTTTGAACCCAAAAACAGCTCTTTTCTTTTTAGCTTTTTTCCCGCAGTTCGTAAACCCAGAAAGCGGGTCAACCATTATGCAGTTTCTAATTCTCGGCATTATTTTTGTCGTGTTGAGTGTTATTTACACAACGATTTTGGCAATTGGCATGGGGACGATTGGACGGCTGATGAAGCCGGGATTAGGCATTGGCAGGTGGGGCGGAAAAGTATTAGGTTTAGTTTATATCGGCATTGGCTTGAAAGTCGTTTTTCAAAGTCGCTAAATAAGGTACTAGCACAATTAAGAATTGTGCTAGTACCTTAAATTCATCTTTATTTTAGTAAGTGAATCCACATTGAAACAAAAACAGCTGTTTTCAACACATATAAAGACATTGAGTTTAGGGTTTCAGCCTAAATGGCTCCCCTATCACGCACTTATTCAATTAGTGTTTTTTATAATGCATCTGTTCGTTCTTCCCCTTCAGGAAGATATTGAGTTAGACCGATATCACGTAAACCGTTCTTTATTTTAGTTGTATAACCTAACCCTTCATTCGACAAAAACGATGCTTTTGAAGCAATCATTTCTTCAAGCAAAGGCAAATACGACGAATCGATACCCTCCCAAAGTTTGTACGAGTTAATCAAATCCTCTAAAGTTAAATGCTTGTAATCATCACCTTTATAATCACGCGCAGCAGAAATACGATACCATATATCGCCACTATCCCGGATCCAATCCTCTTTATCCGCTGCAATCGCTGTTTGGATAGCCCGCGCTTCATCTAAATATTTCTGATCATCGAACTCGTTATAAGCCATAAGTAAAATGTTCATACCGCCCAACACATGATTCATAGAGGCATGTGTCGTTACTTGTTGTGCAATCGGGAAATAATCCGAAATGTAGTGAGAGTTGTCATTCACTGGAATAACATTCCCTTTACTTTTTTGAGAGACAAGTAAGTCAGCGTAATTGCGCAACGGTTCTCTCGCATTATCAATCCCAAAATCATCGCCACTAATATAGTAGAACAGCGCGATTTGCTCATTAAAACGTGTATCGATGAATGGAGCAGTAATGTCATATAAATCTTTCAAATACGTGCTCGTGACTTCAGTTTCCCAATAATCTTTGTCACCCTTAAAATTCTTCAAGTTAACAAATGAGTTGTAAATTAAGTTCTCAAAATAACGATCCTCTTGCTCATTATATAAAACTAGTGCACGGTCTTCTTTTAATAGAAGTAAGTTTCGTCCATAGCCTTGCCCTGTATCAGGCATTGGTTCTGTCGTTGTCGCCATTTTATTGTATGGACCGCCCGCGGTGTACCAGTTATTACGTTTTTTGTAATACTCAGCCGACTCCTGCATCCAGCTTTCCATATTTTCATCATTTTCAAATAGTTGATCATCCGCATTCATATACCACTGATCTACAATATCGTTGCCTTTTGAAGTCAATGTATGCACAGATAATAAAGTCGTTCCAACCTGAGCATAGGCTAATGCCTCTTTTTCACCGAGCAATTGACGCATGTAGCTGTAGCCATCATTCTCATACTCCAATGACAATTGCTTCGATAAATAAGACTGCCCGACCATCCGCTCTTTCACGGACCCGTCTTGCTTCACAAAACGCAGCAAGCCTGTCGGATATGACGTCGTGTCGCTGCCGAAAACATCTTTATCATTACGTTTAATCTTATATCGGTCGTAACGATTGAGCTCGAATGATGCAATATTGTTTTCCTTTTGAATAACATCCACCGCTACAGCGGATTCAGAAGGATTGTCGATTTTTGAAAATAAGAAGTAATCACCATTATCAAATGAGCGAACCGTTAACTCAATGGTCGCACCTTTTACACCGATGTCATAGGTGTAAATATTATCTCGTGAAAATGAGTTATCAATTCTCGTATGGTTCGTGAAAAGGATATTCTCTGTCGATCTTAAGTAAATTGGATGTTCATCAAATGACATCTTCATTAAACTCACAGTAGAGGGAATCCCTATGAAATTGGTCGACAGCTCTAAATTAGTTAACTCATACTTTTTGGTTGTAGTAATGTTACCCTTTTCTACAAGTGCTTGACGCAGAATCACCGCAAAAGTAGCGCGGTTGACCTGTGCCTCACGATTGGATAGACCATTCTGTGCACCTGGTATAGTTCTATATTGTGGAATTATACCAACATTTCCTTTATCCAATGAAGTAAGACTTGGCCAATCGATTAGTGCACTCCCCTCTCCATTGCCTTGCAAATTGAATACGCGTACTAATTCCGACTCCATTTTCTTACGTGTTAGAGGCTCGTCCATACCAAAAGAATTGCTTGCCACGTCTCTGATTAAGGATTCATATCCCGCTTTTGTAAATGATTGAGAAGCCTCACCGATTGTCATTGTTGCATCCGGACGGAACTGCATATCGCCGTAGCCCGTCATTATGCCCATTTCTACAAGTTGCATAACTTCATTTTTCGCCCAGTGGCTATTTGGAATATCCGTAAATTTTGCAGCAATCGTGACGCCTTCTGATTTAACAGCTTGAGCTTCCGCCACGGTAGCTGACGTCGGAAAAGCTACTGTTAATGCTAGAGCGAAAAACAGTGTATGTAATTTCTTCATTTTTATTTAAAGCCCTCCCTAGTTCGAATCAATAACATCAAATTTTAGTTAACTAAATTATAACACTTTTGGATACTATTTTGGAGTTCGTCCACAGGAGGCTGAAGCGATTATGACCCCTGTGCCAGTCATCAAAGCAATTCTGAACAATAGCAAATCAACGAAAAAGTGACACCAGTCCATAATCATTGACCTTAGTAACTACTCAGTGTTAGGGTTTTATTCTGCCAACTAATTCGGTAAACGACAAAGGAGGAATTGCAATGACACAATTGATACAACAGGAAATCCACCTAGCAAATCGGCCTAAAGGAATGCCCGCGAAAGAAGACTTTACATTTGTAAAAAGTTCAGTTCCCTCACCAAAAGAAAATGAAATTTTAGTACGGACACTTTATTTATCTGTTGACCCATACATGCGTGGAAGAATGCAAGATGCCAAGTCATATATTGCTCCGTTTGAATTGAATGAGGTCATTTCTGGGGGAGTCGTAGCTGAAGTAGTTGAATCTCGGTCAGGCGCCTTTAAACAAGGTGATGTCGTTGTTGGGAACCTCAGTTGGGCTGAATATACCGTAGCTACTGCAAATGAAATTCGTAAAATAGACCCTAAAATGGCACCCATTTCAACACATCTAGGTATTCTCGGTATGACAGGTTTAACTGCCTATTTTGGATTGCTTGATATCGGAAAACCCCAAGAAGGCGAAACTGTCGTCGTTTCTGGGGCTGCCGGGGCAGTTGGTTCAGTAGTTGGACAAATCGCAAAAATCAAAGGTGCCAAAGTTGTAGGTATTGCAGGTTCAGATGAAAAGATTGACTACTTATTGAATGTACTCGGCTTTGATGCAGCTGTAAATTATAAAAAGGATAGTTTTTGGACAGACCTTAAAAATGCCGTACCTGACGGAGTAGATATCTATTTCGATAATGTAGGTGGCGACGTTTCAGACGCTGTTTTTACAATGCTAAATCGAAATGCTCGTATTCCATTATGCGGATCAATTTCTTCCTACAATGCTGAAGGAAAAGATAGAGGTCCACGTATACAATCAGCTATGATCAAGACGAGCGCTATGATGCAAGGCTTCACGCTAGGCGATTTTGCAACTGATTTTGAAAGAGGGTTTACTGACCTAAGTAAATGGCTACTGCAAGGTAAACTACAATATGAAGAATCAATTGTTGAAGGTTTTGAAAATACACCAGAAGCGTTCCTTGGTTTATTTAAAGGAACAAATCTTGGCAAACAGCTTGTAAAAGTGGCTCATCCTGAATACGCAACACTTTAATACTTATACAAAAATCTCCTCAAGATACACATGAGGAGGTTTTTGTATCAATAAGACTTAAAACTTGTCGTGTGTGTTTGAAGCTAGAACTTCTTCCAACTCTTCACTTCCACACAGCCATATACTTCTTACGGTATTTGATATCTTCTTCCACCCCAATTAAATCCAATGCAAGTTGTTTAATCTCTTCCTCTTTTAATTCATCATATAGTTTTTTCAAGCCCTGAATCATATCCAATCGAATCAAAGTATAATGTTTTTCATGCATACCGTTGTGAAAGCGATCGACAATATGATTAAGCACCAGCTCTTTTTGTGCCTTTCCAGCTAATCCGACCCGCCATATCGATTGCAAACTATGTCTGCTCGTAACAAATTTTGGATCCTTAGTCACTTCCCATAACGCCGGAAAATCGCCCAAAATCCGTTTTTCCGGATCACTTTTCGCTAGACCAGCTAGGAACTGAGCTCCCCTGGATCTTCGGTGATTATCTTTATCTGTTAGCCATTCCTTTAGTTCGTCCCAAACTTCATAAGCCCAGTCCACTTCTTCTTTTACAGCTGCATTAATCGCATTAAATGCTTCAAATTGAAGATCTTTGTCCTTTGCTTCCAGATTTTCGAAGTAGGATTGGGTTACACTGTCCACGTTCTTCATCTCCTTCTCACTATAAAGTTATTTACTGATAAAAGTCGGCATTCGTTATCAACCTCTATTATACATTGACCACGGAAATAACCGGGAATTTTTGGGATTTTCTGCCACCAAAATTCCGAATACGATAAAATTCCATGTTTTCAATCAAAATACGTGATTGAAAATATAGATTAGGCTATGATATAGGAAGGTATTCCCTAACATAAAAAGGAGTGATGGATATGATCAGTCAACGACTAGCAGATGCCCTTAATCAGCAAATGAACAATGAGTTCGACGCCGCACAAGCTTATATGGCAATGGCTGCTTATTGCGAACACAATAATTATAGTGGCTTTGCCAATTATTATCTCCAACAAGCCGAAGAAGAACGTTTTCACGGTATGAAGATCTACAATTATATGAATGACCGCGGAATACAAGCTAAATTCTCCGCAACGTCAGAGTCGAAAATTGAATTTACTTCAGTATTGGATACATTTGAATCAGGTTTACAACAAGAAAAAGGTGTTACCAAGAACTTTTATGAATTAACGGACCTCGCTTGGGAAGAAAAAGAACATGCCACAATTTCATTTTTAAGATGGTTCTTGGACGAGCAAGTTGAAGAGGAAGCATCCTTCGATACACATATCGAATACCTGAAACGCATCGGGGAAGATAAAAATGCATTGTATATCTATGAAAAAGAACTTGGACAACGCAACTTCGCAGCAGAATCCGGAGAATGAATTCGTTCTATACTTTTAATACCCCTCTCTTCCTTGACGAAGAGGGGTATTTTGTGATATTCCTACATTTCTTAGGCCTCGCACTTTCCTCTACCAACATGTTGATAGGTTACTAAAAGTTCTATGACCTCACCTATATACCTTTAATTGATCGAATAATTAAATAATATGAGTGGAGGCGCACCACAAGGAGTAGCCGAAGCCCTAGCGAGTTCAATTGAATTCTTCATTTCAACATATATACAAATTATTTCCACGTTTTATACTAGCCGCTAATTCCCTACAATCTGATAAGTTCCTGTTATTCCTCGTCGGGACAAAAATAAAGTTTTGACTATTCAGAAAAACACCTTGTACGTTAACAGAAAATTTGGTAATGTGAACTTAGCTTCCTGTTATTCTATTCACATTTTTAATAGTTTCAAAACATTTTTTACAAAATTTGTAAACGTTTTTATATAAAAGGAGGTCAACTATTCCAACGGACTACAAGTTTTCAATACACTAAAAAAAAAGGGGATGGAATCGTGGGTAAAAGTTCGAAGAAAACCCAAGTGAATTCGGGATTGGATTATGAAAAAATTATCAATACACCTGAATTCAAAAATTTAGTCAAACGAAAAAGAATCTTTTCTACGCCATACATTATTTTCTTTTTTATCGCTTATTTTACACTACCTATTCTCACAGGATATACAACCATACTTGAAAATCGTGCCATCGGTTGGATGACTTGGACATGGGTCTACTCATTAAGCATGTTCGTAATGGTATGGGTGTTTACATCCATCTATATGAACAAAGCGAAAAGCTTCGATTTAGACGTTGAAGAAATTCTAAAGAAAAATGTTGTAAAATAAAGGGGGTATTTACACATGGATGATATTATATCAATAGCGATTTTCGTTGCAGTAATTGGACTTACACTCGGAATTACTTACTGGGCTGCTAAGCAGACAACAACTGCAAGTGATTTTTACACGGCCGGGGGATCGTTAACCGGTTGGCAAAACGGAATGGCGATTGCTGGGGACTACTTGTCTGCTGCTTCATTCCTTGGAATTGCAGGAGCAATTTCGTTAAATGGATTTGATGGATTTTACTATAGTATCGGTTGGTTAACAGCTTATCTAGTCGTTTTATTTCTAATCGCCGAGCCGCTTCGTAATCTAGGGAAATTTACAATGGCCGACATGATTGGAGCACGTTTTGGAGCAAAAAAGGTTCGTGGCGCTGCAGCGTTAAATACAATTACGATTGTTTTATTTTATATGCTTGCTCAGCTTGTAGGTGCAGGTGCACTTATTAAATTACTTCTCGGAATTGACTACTGGATTGCAGTACTCATCGTTGGTGTCATGATGACAATTTATGTATTATTCGGTGGTATGACTGCAACAAGTTGGGTTCAAATTGTTAAAGCGATTTTACTTATGGTAGGAACCATTGTTATTTCATTCCTCGTATTGTTAAAGTTTAATTTCAACTTTATTGGGATGTTTGATGCCATGAGAACGGCAACACCACATGGCGATGCCTTCTTACATTCGGGAATAATCTATAAAGATCCGATTGGTTTAATCTCCGTTCTAATTGCACTCGTTTTAGGTACGGCTGGCTTGCCGCATATCTTAATGCGTTTCTTCACGGTAAAAGATGCGAAAACAGCTCGTTCTTCTGTTATTTACGCAGTTTGGATTATAGGTATATTCTACGTCTTAACCATTTTCCTTGGATTCGGTGCAGCTAAATTTGTTGGCGTGGATGCAATCATTGCCGAAAATGCCGCTGGGAACATGGCCGCACCAATGCTCGCAGGCGTGTTAGGTGGTTCAGCATTAGAGTCATTTGTCGCAGCAGTTGCGTTCGCGACGATTCTAGCAGTTGTTGCTGGACTCGTGCTATCAGGTGCCTCTGCAATTGCGCATGATATTTACGGAGAAATTATTAAAAAAGGAAAAGTAACAGAGAAACAACAAGTAAGAGCTGCAAGATATGCTGCAATTGCTGTTTCTGTTTTCTCTATCATATTAGCGCTTGGTGCGGAAAAATTGAATGTCGCGTTTCTTGTTTCACTCGCATTCTGTATAGCCGCCTCTGCAAACGTTCCGACAATTCTATTTACAATCTATTGGAAAAAGTTCAATACAACAGGCGCGGTTGCTTCAATGTTAACTGGTTTGATTGTCGCGCTCGTTCTTGTTGCATTAAGCCCTAGCGTTATTAATCCTGTAGAAGGGGCAGCATTCTTCGTTGGGCAACCACTATTCCCATATTCGAACCCTGCCATAATTTCAGTTCCTGCAGGATTCTTAGCAGCAATTATTGGGACACTTGTTTCATCTAAGAAATTCGAAGCTGAAGAAGTTTCTTATGCTGAAGTGAAATTTAAAGCGGAAACAGGTTATAGAGAACTTGAACGTTAATTCATAGCGAAACGCCCCCTCCCTATTTCTACTAGACGAGGGGGCTATTTCTTTACACAGATGACGGAGGTGTAAATCCATAATGAACGATGACCAACAAGAAATATATAAGAAAGTCCATGATCAACCTATCTTTAAAGGGTTATCTAACACGGAATTTGCCGAACAAATGGCCGACTGCAAACTCACCTATTACCAACAATCTAAAAAAGTGGATTACTTCAAAACACCTGACGAAGGATTACTGCTCATATTAAAAGGAACAGCAGAGATCTTTATAGTAGACGATGCTGGAAAATCCTTTGTCCTTGAAGAAGTTCAAGAAGGTGAAGTAATCGGTTTATCGAACATCGCTTATTACTTAGGTGAATCTAATCGTCCACTCGATCGGCATCGCCTTGAAATCGCAGTAGCAGATGACTCCTACTGCCTACAAATTCCTTACGCTGTCATCCAAAAAAGAATAGACTATACAGATGTCCGTGATGCCATTTTAAAACGCATGTCTATTCGCCTCGCAAATGTCTATGCTTCCCTCGGCGAGCAGATTAAATTGTCAGATGAGTGGGGAGAAAGCGAGCCTTATGTACGTCGTGTCGAAGACTTTATGAACTCCCCCGTGATTACAGTGTCAGAAGACGCGTCGGTTCAGCAAATAGCACGTATAATGGTGGATAACTCAATCAGTTCTCTAATGGTAGTAGATCTGCAAGAGCAACTACTCGGTATTATTACAGAAAAAGACCTTGTCCAAAGGGTCGTTGCACGAGGCGTAAACGGCGAACTGAAAGCGAAAGATATTATGACAAAAAAGCCTCATACTATTTCACGTCATGACTATTATTACGAAGTTCTTTCGGCGTTTTATAAGAATGGAGTAAAACACTTACCCGTTGTCGAAGGCAATCGTTTGGTTGGTGTCGTTACACTGTCCAACCTCATTTTTAAGCGTGATCGTGGATCAATGGGTATATTAAAGACGATTGAAGAGGCTTCTTTCGAAAATTTGCCTGTTGTTAAAAATGCAATTTACGATGTGCTATCCAGTTTAATTAACGATGAAATCTCTACCATTCATACGTTGGAGATTGTGACAAAGTTATACGACCGACTCGCACGACACTGTGTGAAACTCGCTATCCATTCATTAGAGCGGCAAGGCAAAGGGACACCGCCTGTTCCATTCGCGTGGTATCAGATGGGCAGTGGCGCTAGGGGTGAACAATTCATGTTGACGGACCAGGATCATTTCCTTGTCTACACCGATCCACTTGAAAAGGATAGAGAACACGTGGCGTTTTATTTTTCACTGCTCGGTGAAGCTATTGTTGAGCATATGGAGAAAGCCGGTTATTCCAGATGCCTTGGGAAAATGATGTCCAGCGAAGTTCAGTGGCGCGGTTCTGTTACCGAATGGCAACAACGTCTGCGTGGATGGGCGCTGAAGGCGACTGATGGGGATCTATTACTTGGCTATAATTTTTTATCTTTTCGTTTTCTACTAGGTGATGCATCGTTACATAATCGGTTTGCTCGGATGGTACAAATCCAATTGAAATCCTCGCAAACTTTTCTTTATTATATGGCGCAGCAGGAACAAAACAAGCCTATACCTCAAATAAATCAGTCCTTTTTGGCTTTATTTAAAGGGAGGGGAACCCACGAAGTCATTGATATCAAAATAAACGCATTATTCCCAATGCATCATTGCCTACAAATACTGGGCGTACAAAAAAATATCATTACCCGCACACCATTACAATTAGTAGACGACCTTGTACAATTAGGTGAACTATCGGCTGGTTTCGCGGATGATATAAGTCATGCGTATGAAATTGCACTGAAAACAAGGATACAACTAGCTTGGAAAAAACACCTGCGGAATGAATCTGCGACAACAGAAATTCAGTTTGCATCGATGCGCAGATGGCAACAGGACGAATTAACAACGATGTTAACGACAGTCCGCGCATTGCAATCACATTTACTTGCAAAGTTATAAGCTATTTTAAGCTAGAGCTTGGAGGAATATATATGTTTTGGAGAAAACAACGATTAAACTACAAACTGGATCAATCATTTCTGTTGGATACGAAGTTGCGTGATATGCCATTTACCGTCTTTGATACTGAAACGACTGGGTTTTCTATTGCTGCCGATGACGGACTCATTGAAATTGGAGCTGTCCTTGTCCAAAAATTAGAAGTAACGGATCATGTATTCCAGACCTTTGTAAAGCCTTCAAGTGCAATACCTGAACATATTACAAAGTTAACATCTATTGAACAGCACCACGTGGAAAATGCGCCCACTCCGCTTGAAGCAATCGAAAGGTACTTCCAGTTTACGGAAGATACGAAAAGTGGCGGTTGGATTGGACATCATGTAAGCTTTGATACACTAGTCATAAAAAAGGAATTACGACGTGTGAACTGCTCTTACGAAGAACCATCGTCTTTTGATACGATTGATTTAATCAATTATTTGAATCCTTCTTGGGATCAACAAGATCTTGAAGAGTACGCCCGAATATTTGGTACACGAACATTTGAACGTCACCGTGCGCTTGGAGACGCACTAACAACGGCACATTTATTCATCGAATTATTGAAGCGTCTTGAAAATAAAGGTATTTTAACGTTGGCTGATTTAATTCGACTGAAGCATAGCAAACTTCTTTTAAAGACAGCTCGATTTTAGCTACAACGAATAAAACAGGACCCGTCGATTTCTAAGGTGTCCTGTTTGCCCATAGTTCAGCATTTTTGCTGTATGATGAAGACACAGTCCTAATCACCCTAAATCTTCCACCTCTGTCAATCCCCCTAAATTTGTTGAACCGAAAATGAGGAGAAGAAGAAATACGATTAATATGACCGTATTGATAAATTTACTGGCGTCAAAACTGGTTGTTTCACCCATGCCCGTTCCTCCTGCCTTTATCCATTCGCCTTTTGATTCCCTCGAATACCTCGTCTAATGTTAAATCCCCATTTTTCTCTAAAAAGTCAGCCATTTCATTCACTTTGTTATCGTTCAGGTGCTTGAATTCTCCTAATAACGTAACGGAAATGACAGGTTTATCTCTAAATAGTTGAACGGAATCAACTTTCAGTTTGCCGAGCAAAAGGAGTGATGCGGCTACGATTTCAAGATCCTTCCCCTTCAAGAGATCGCCCAGCGTGTATTTTGAATTCTGATTTTGATTAAAATTATTGTACACGCCTAAACACATCCTTTTTCGGGATAGTGATTCGTGCTTTGCTGCCTTATTGTTTATCTTATGTTGACGACTTTATGTTTGTGTTTCGAATTCCTTGGTGGTGGTCTTCATCTCCTTATTTCTGAAAACAAAAATATGAAAAAAGCATCCCATAGGATGCTTTTTCATCATTTTTTCAGTGTGTGTTTTTTGCCCTTAACATCTTCAATAACGATTCCCGTATCTGTCACGGTCATATCTTTCGCTTGGATAGTGGAAAGTTTCTTCGTTTTTCCATCTTGAAGACCGTATGCGAAAACGCCTTTTTTATTGAAATAATACATCGTTGAATCATTGAATTTTATCGATTTGTTATTTTGTGTAACATTTACAACGCCGTATTGTACATGGTCATTTATATCCTTTAAGTTGTCAAATATTACCCGAGCATCAAAAGTCGATGCCAACTCTCTCTTCGCTTTACTGCCGTCCAAATTGGCCGAGTAAAGAAAAAGAGGATCATCGACATTTATTGCATCATCAAAAGTATAATCAAAATAACGGTGTTCTTGTTCGGCTGTATAATAGATTCGGTCGTTCCAGATATACACATTTCGAATGCTATTACTCTTCATGACCCCTTCCATATAGACTTCTTCGTATTTCCCGCCTTCTATCGAAATTTTCATAAGTCCATAATATCCTGGTCTATCAGTCATAATACTGACTCCACCCCAGTAAGGTATAAAAATTTCATCATTATGCAATAGGATTGGAAATCCATTTCCTAACCGTTCTTCCGCGTAACCATCTGTAGCTGGGAAATCTCTGTTGGAAAGTAGGCTAACTTCCTCTTTTGTCTTTTGGCTAATTTTCACAAGGTTATTATTTTTTATCGTATATAACCAACCATCCCGCTCAATCTTTGTTCCTTTTTGAATAACTACCGACTTTTCGGAATCGAGCTTCATGTCATCATTGAGTGCACGCGCAAGAAAGGCAGAGAATTGAGCCCTTGTGACTGCAGTCGACGGTTTAAAAGTCCCATCCGGATAACCGCCCGATATTCGATGTTTCGCAATACTGTTAATATCCGAGAATGCCCAATGCGATGAGGGTACATCGCTATAGGCTTGTTGACTATCTAAAGGGAGATCAAATGCTCTCCGTAAAATTGCCGCCATTTGTGCACGCGTTGTGTTTTCTCCAGGACGCATATAACCATTGTCCCCTCGAATAATACCTTTTTCATTAATTGTCGCTAGTATTTTATAATAATTCGACGTACTCGATACATCTTTAAATTTCACTGTCGGTTTGTCGATCACTTTGATGTCCAATGCTTTCAGCAACATTGCCGCCGCTTGGGCACGAGTAATTGGTTGGTTTGGCTTAAACGTCCCGTCCGGATAGCCCCCGATAATATGCTTGTCATAGAGATACATAATTTCTTTTGTTGCCCCATGTCCATTCAAATCTGAAAACTGTTCGCGTGCTTCCGCCTTTGATAATGGCAGTATTGACAACATGAGTACTATTGCAACGAGTGTCATGGTGAATTTCTTCATGTGTAGACCTCCCCTTTTTCCAAACTATACCACATTAGTGATTGATTACAGGGAAAACCGATCTCCCATTGATTCAACGCTGGCATTTACTTTATTTTAAATACCTTCTTGATCCCGCATAGTTTGCTTTGTATGGGTGTGTATCGATGGATACAATTTCGACGTTTCTGCTTGAATTGGGTGCGTGGATCATTTGGCCTTTTCCGATATACATGCCGACGTGATAGACCTTCCCTTTGCCTTGATTGTACGCAAAAAATAGTAAATCGCCTGGTTGCATATTTTTTCTTGCAACAGGTGTACCGTTGACTGCCTGGACGAATGAATCACGTGGAATCATGATGCCATGATTTTTGTACACTGAATGGATAAGACCCGAACAATCAAAGCCAAAACCTGATATACCTGACCAAACATACGGTAGTCCCAGGAACATCTTCGCACTATCGACGATGTCTTGCTGAGTCGGTTTTGGTATTGCCGCAAAGTTTTTAACAACTTTAGCATCTTGCTTACGTAAATATTTCACACCATTGGCAGGTGTTTGAACATGCAACCAATCGCCTTCTTCCTTAATGACAGGAAGCATTGTTGTGTAGCTGATATCCATGAATTTATTGGCCTTTTTTGGTTCATTATAGAGAGTAGCGATATTCGTATTGACGATTGCTTGTTGGCAATCCGTGTAATCATTCGTTATTTCTGTCACATGGGATTTCGGGACCCATCCTGGATAACCCGCTTTATTCCTAGGTGTGTATTGGTCCTTTACAGCGATTTCATGCCAGTTTCCGCTACTTTTCAAAATGATGACTTCCTGTCCATATAAGGCCTGCGTATCCGTTCGACCAATGAGCCATAGTTTTTGGCTGACAGACATGGTTTTCGCCCACTTTTGGATGTCGGTAGGGCTCGAAATAGATGGACGGTCCACTACACGATTGTTGTTCGGTGATTTCCATAAGTTTGTTACTTGTACAGTAACAACAGCCCTCTTTTTACTGTCAGACTTATAACAGACAGGCTGTTTTTTAAATTCCGGATTCAGTATTCGTGCGATGAACACACCGAAATTCGCTTTCGTAATAAATGCTGTCGGCTTATATGTGTTGTTTGGATAACCCGTTGTGACTTCATTGGCGAATAGTGTTTTAATCGAATCAGACGCCCAGTATGCTGAATCGACATCTTTGAAAGCCCGTTCTGATGTTCCCTTCAACTCAAAAGCCTTGACTAAAATCGCTGCCATTTGTCCTCTAGTTAACTTATCGTTCGGCATGAATTCGCCGTCTGCATTGCCATTGACAATGCCTACATCAGTTATTGTAGCTATGATATCGTATCCTTCGTCTTCTGAAGTGACGTCGGTGAAGTTTGGATCGGGTCGATCTACCGTTTCGAGACCTAACGCCCTGATTATCATAGCTGAAGCTTCCAGGCGGGTAATTTCTTCATTCACACCATAGTTTTGTGCAGGGTCCGCAAAGATAATACCGCGCTCTACCAAAAAATCTAATTCTGCTTTCGACCCGTACTTATCATCGACATCTTTGAATAAAGGTGCCGCAGAAACATTGCCAAGTGTAGTGAACATAACTAGCAGTGCAGTAAAAAATAACATAAATTTTTTCATCAAAGTTAATCTCCTTTTCTATTGATAGATTGTATGTTAACAGTACAGGAGATTGAAGATTCTGTATAGTCATTCTTCATTAATTTACCTAGAAAAAAGCCTGAAACGTCCGCCCTTTTATAGGGCAGTCCCATCGTTTCAAGCTCTCTTTCATATGCCATGCTTTTCGGTTGTTAGTTCTGGATTAATAGCTCAAGGAAGTCTTCTGAAACGTACGTTTTCATACCTTTCAGTTCAGGTGCAACTTCAAATTTTTGAATACTTTTGTTATAGCCATACATGTTATCACCGCGTTTAATTGTGAATGAACTATTGTCTAGAGTAACAAGTGCTCCATTAACTTTTGGTTGTGAAAGGACATGATAACCAAGATGCTCAGCAACTTTACGAAGTGGAATCATCTTGACGCCGTTTTTCATATAATGGTCGTTAACGATGATTTCCTTTAAACCTGTAGGTACTTCCGGCTTTACTTCAGGTTCTACTTCAGGGACTTCTACTGTTGTATTATCCAACGCAATAATTTTAGTTGGTGTTGTTTGTGGTGGTAAGCTTCTCGTTGTGATTGAGTAAAATACCATCAATTCTTTACCACTCAACTCTTTCAATTCGATTGCTTTGCCTTGTTGATTGAAAAGAGGCGTATCTTTGCCTATATTCAATTTCAACTCGCCATCCAAGCTTAAAAATTCTTTGTCGAACTGGCCGACTTTCACTTCACCGGAGACTTTTTCATCGTTAACAATGACCATTTCAGGTGTCACTGTTGTTGGATAAATTAGGATCATCGGCTTGTTTTTATCGTAATAAGCTGCGATTGTGGCACCCTTTTTCAAGTTTGCTGGTTTTAGAGATTTAGTCGTCCCACTATTGAATAGCAGTGAGTCATCATTAATACGCAAGATTGTAATCATTTTATCTTCATTTTCAATCGTTACACGAATTCCCGCTTCTTCTTTTTCAATTTCTTGAATAACGCCCGTAGCTTTCATATAGTTTGTCGTAACTTGTTCTTTTTCACTAATGGCTTGTGTAACCTTTTCCTGTGCTTGTGCAGAATAGCCACCTACTACGCTTCCTGCTAATAGTGCTGCTAATGCGATTGTACCGATTTTTTTCATTCTAATTCTCTCCTCACTTTTCGTTACTCTATGAATCTGACGGAGAGCAATGGTAAAAGTTACATTTATTTTTTTCGGTGCCATTATGGGATATGATTGGGCGGCTGGACTATATGATTGGTTCGCTGGTTTTATGCTCAGTTCGCTGAGTTTTATGATCGGTGCGCCGGGTTTTATGCTCGGTTCGCCAGGTTTATGATCGGTGC
>CAZWAW010000023.1:1519-6935 GCA_964632025.1 uncultured Sporosarcina sp. | reverse complement strand
TTTATGATCGGTGCGCCGGGTTTTATGCTCGGTTCGCCAGGTTTATGATCGGTGCTCCAGATATATGATCGGTTCGCTATGTTCTATGCTCAAAACAAAAAGACCCGCCATTTTTTAGCGGATCCGTTCGTTTTAACCTTCAGACAGAGGTCGATTGAATAGCGCTTCACTGAACGCCTTAATTCAAATGATCATTATCTTATTGCTGTTTTTTCGGCGAGTAAAACGGCAGAAAGAATAGCCACAGCTTGGTCAATCTCTTCATATGTAACCGTTAATGGTGGTAATAGTCGAATGACATTGGCTCCTGCTTGAACTAACAGCAAACCTGCTTGTTCCGCGTGTTGAATGAATGGTAGAATCTCCTCTTCGCATTCAATACCCAACAACAGACCCGCTCCACGAATAGAAAACTGGTCGTGCGGCAATAAAGTCTCCAGCTTTTCAATCAAGTAAGCCGATTTATCTTCAACTTCTTGTAGAAATTTCTTTTTAAATACAATGTCGACAACCGTTTGTGCAACTGCGATAGCCAGTGGATTCCCTCCAAATGTCGTGCCATGAGATCCTGGTCCAAATGACTTCAAAAGCTCGCTTGACCCGAGCATTGCCCCGATTGGGAAGCCCCCACCTAATCCTTTAGCAAGTGTAATGATATCTGGCTCAAGGTTTGTCTGCTCATAGGCGTAACGCGTTCCTGTACGTCCAATACCCGTCTGCACTTCATCGACAATGAGTAAAATCCCTTTCGACTTACAGATATCTGTTATTTTTTGTGCAAAGTCGGGATCAATTTGATGGACGCCGCCCTCTCCTTGAATAACTTCTAGCATAATTGCAGCTACATCACCGTCAATCGCAGCTTCCAATTGCTGTTCGTCGTTGTATGGAATGATACGAAATGTTTCCAGCAGCGGGCCAAATCCTTCGCGAACCTTTGCTTGCCCCGTTGCGGACATGGCACCGAACGTCCTCCCATGGAAGGATTGTTCAAATGTAATGATGACGTTTTTCTGTGTATGTTTTCGAGCTAATTTAATAGCTGCTTCATTCGCTTCAGCACCACTGTTACAAAAAAAGGCGTGGCTGAAAGGCGTTTCTTCCACAAGCTTTGCAGCTAACAGTTCCTGCTCTGGGCTTTCAAACAGGTTCGAGACATGCCATAGTTTTTCACTTTGCTGTTTGACTGCTTCAACGAGCGCTGGATGTGCATGACCAAGACTGACGACCGCAATTCCACTTATGAAGTCGAGGTAATTTTTTCCCTTGTCATCCGTCACGATCGTACCACGCCCATTTACGAGATGGACTGAACGACGTGCGTAATTTTGAAATAGCGTAGTCAAATGAAAACCTCCCTATATTTAACTGTGGTTCCTTCTAATTGCTGTCCGACAATTTGGACTGACGGAATGCCAGCACTTAAACAGTCGAGTGCGGCTTTGACTTTTGGCAACATGCCTCCGTAAATTTCACCTGTTTCAATCCACTGGACAATTTCTGTTGGTGAAGCCGTTTGTTGAACAGTTCCTTCTATTTGAATGCCCGGTGTATCCGTCACAAGAAGCAGGCTGTCTGCATATATCGCCAGGGCTATCTTACTTGCCACCGTGTCCGCATTGATATTGAGGGGAGTCCCATCCTCTCCTGCACCAATGCACGAGATAACTGGCACAAGTCCATCACGAAGAAGTGTTTCGATTAATTCTGTACGGACGTCCTGGATTTCCCCTACAGAGCCGTACAGTTTTTCATCCAACATCGTGCAGGTAAGCAATTTCCCGTCATATCCGCTAAGGCCTATCGCATCGATGCCACCTTTATTTAATTGATGGACGAGGGCTGGATTCACTTGACCTATTAATGTCGATTGAACAATCCCCACCGCTTCTTTCGACGTCACCCGGATACCGTTCACTACGGACGATAACACGTTGTTTCTAGCAAGTTCTTTATTAATAAAAGGTCCGCCCCCATGAACAAGTACTACATCATGACCGGTTTTTTGTAGTTGTATAATATTCGTGAAAAAGCCTTCATTCAACCCTTCCAGCATACTCCCACCGAGCTTTATAACCATTCGTTTACGAGCGATATGTTGCGTTGATTTGGACATAGTCATATGTTAAATCGCACCCCCATGCTACTCCCTGGCCATTTCCCTGATCAAGATCAACAGTGATTTTCACTTCTGGTTGTTTCAAATAAACAAGTAGCTGAGCTTCCGAAAATGGGACAGGCTCACCGTTTTCAACAACAATTGTTGTTCCAATCTTTATCTTGATGGCATCCGGATCCAAGGTAGCCCCACTATAACCGACAGCCGCTATAATTCTTCCCCAGTTAGCGTCACAGCCAAAGATAGCTGTTTTCACAAGCGGAGAACCAACCACCGTTTTAGCAATCTTACGGGCTTCGACATCAGTAATCGCTCCCGATACTTCAACTTCAATAAGCTTCGTCGCGCCTTCTCCGTCTTTCGCAATCATTTTCGCAAGGTCTTGAGAAACAGCATGCATTGCTTCCGTGAATTGTTCCCAGTCCGGATGTGCAGGCGTCAACGAATTATTGCCTGCCATCCCGTTTGCCATTACAAGCACCATATCATTTGTAGATGTATCGCCATCCACCGTAATCGAGTTAAACGTCAAATCCGTCACCGTTTTGAGAGCAGCTTGCAGATGAACTGATTCGATCTTAGCGTCGGTTGTGATGAAACCGAGCATTGTTGCCATATTCGGATCAATCATTCCCGATCCTTTTGCAGTTCCGGCGATAATGATTTTTTTGCCATCAATCACTGTGCTGTATGCTGTATTTTTTGTTACGGTATCTGTTGTTAAAATTGCTTGAGAAAATAGAATAGAACCTTCTAATTCAGAACTTGGTTCAAGTTTCTGAATCCCTTTTACAATTGGATCCATTTTCATCATTTCACCGATAACGCCTGTGGATGCGACACCGACCAAATTGGGTGCAATTCCAAGCTTTTCTGCCGCTTTTTGTTGCATAAGGCGTGCATCTTTCAATCCTTGCTGACCTGTACAAGCGTTTGCATTTCCCGAATTCACGATGATTGCCTGCATTTTACCCGTTTGCTGCATCGCTTCTTTGGTGACAATTAATGGCGCGGCCTGAATTGCATTCGTTGTGAACACACCAGCAACATTTGCGGGTACTTCACTAACAAGTAGTGCCAAATCATTTTTCTTATATTTAATCCCACAATGCATTCCTGTAGCTTTGAAACCAATTGGGGACACGATGTTATTTCCCGATATACGCTTCAGTGCTAAAAATGTTGTCGTCATAATACTCCCCCTAAGTTAGATGAATGCCGGGACAAGTGACAGGCCTGTTATTTCCCTGAGTCCGAATTGTACGTTCATATTTTGAATGGCTTGCCCTGCTGCCCCTTTAACTAAGTTGTCAATGACAGAAACGATTGTTGCCCGATTCGTCCGCGGGTCAACTTTCACGAGCAAATCACAATAGTTTGAGCCGTATACTTGATTGGTCCCGAATTTATCTTTTTCTTGCATAACACGGACAAATGGATGATTGGCATATGTTTCTTTCAGACAATCAATGAGATGAGCTTCCGACACCCCTTCCATAACCGGTGCATAACTCGTTGTCAAAATTCCCCTTGTCATAGGAACGAGATGCGTACTAAACGTAATAGGTGGTATTTCTTTTGCAAAGAATGCAAAGGCCTGCTCAATTTCTGGAATATGCTGATGTTGATTTAATTTATAGATGGCTGTATTTTCATTCGTTTCACTGAAATGTGTCATTTGACTTGGCTGATTGCCAGCACCGGACACGCCACTTTTGGCATCGATAATTAACTGGCTCGCATCGATTGCATTTTCTTTCAATAATGGCAATAGCGACAACAGAACCGCCGTTGGGTAACAACCTGGATTGGCAATTAACTGCGCTTGCCGAATTGCATCATAATTCCATTCGGTCAGGCCATATACACTCTGCTCAACAGCTAAAGCCGGTGCAGGTTCTTTTTTATACCATTGCTCATATTGAGACAGATCTTTTAAACGGAAATCTCCTGACAAATCGATAAGCTTTGGTCCTTTTCCGATTAACGGAGGAAGCAATGTACTCGCTACGCCAGCAGGAGCACTTGAAAAAACGACATCGAATTCTGCTAAACTTTCTAGCTCTATTTTTTGAAGTGGCTGATCAACTATATTCATAAGATGTGAATATTTATGCGAAAACACCATTCCTTCTTCAGATGAAGTGAATAATTCAATTCGCTCGACTTCAGGGTGGTTATGCAGTAGCCGGATGAGCTCAAGTCCACCGTAACCTGATGCGCCAATGATTCCTACTTTCATTACAATCACCCCTGTTTATTAGTTACCCTTATTATATGTATGCATAATTATAAAGTCAACTGTATTTTTATTTATATTTGAATAGTACATTTTTGAATGCGTTTTCATTATAATGTAGTGGCTATTCACAATTTCAGAACAAATATGATATAATCTTTTTAGCATCTGGTACTATTAATAGGTATATACAATTTCATTACCTACTCAGGAGGTTACTATGGAAGATTTACTTAAAATTAAAGGTAAAAATATTGTTGTAATGGGCGTGGCAAATGAACGAAGCATTGCTTGGGGCGTCGCAAAAACACTTTTTGCAGTCGGTGCAAATGTGATATTCACATATAGGAAAGAACGTTCACTTGCTAAACTTGAGAAGCTGTTGAGCTCAGCTGGTTTTGAAGCAAAACTGATTGTGCAATGCGATGTAAATGAAGATGAAAGTATCCACGAAGCATTCGGGAAAATTGGCGCTGAAGTCGGTACAATTCACGGAGTTGTCCATTCACTTGCATTTGCACACGCTGAAGATCTGAAAAACGACTTTGTTGAGACTACAAGAAGCGGCTACGCATTTGCGCAGGACACGAGTTCTTATTCGCTTATTGCAACTGCTAGAGAAGCACGTCCATTCATGACAGACGGCGGTTCAATTGTGACAATGAGTTATTTGGGCGCACAGCGTGTGCTTGACGGCTATAATGTGATGGGTGTTGCAAAAGCTGCACTTGAAGCATCAGTCAGATACCTGGCGTTCGATTTGGGGAAAGAAAATATCCGTGTCAACGCAATCTCAGCTGGTGCGATTCGCACACTGTCTGCAAAAGGCATAGCTTCATTCAATACGATTTTGACGCAAATTGAAGAAAATGCTCCATTAAGACGCAACGTCACACAAGAAGAAGTCGCGGATATGACACTAGTCACGTTGAGCAATCTATCGCGCGGCGTAACTGGTGAAATTATTTATGTAGATGCTGGCTATAATATAATGGGTTAACAAAAACAGCTTGAAAGGACAAATTTGCCCTTTCAAGCTGTTTTTCTGTTTGGATATG
>CAZWAW010000023.1:0-1419 GCA_964632025.1 uncultured Sporosarcina sp. | reverse complement strand
CGACAACCAAGCATATAACACGACAACCGAGCATATAACACCACTAACCAGTAAAAAAAAGGACTGTCCTCAATCAGACAGTCCCTCCTATTATTTTCCCACTTGCTTCATCAAGTGCTTATTCCCTTTTGTAATGATATTTTCATAATCAATGTAATCATAAATATCATCCGTAATCTGTTCGCTAAACGTAGCCAACTCTTCCACCGTCAAATCCTCGATTGCTTTCTTTTGCTGCTCGCAGTAAATGATCAGTTTCCCAACGATTTCGTGTGCATCACGGAATGCCGTCCCTTTGCTTACTAAATAATCGGCAACTTCCGTCGCGTTAAGGAAGCCTGCTTTAATCGCTGCTTTCATATTATCCGCATTGACATGCAGTGTATCAATCATTTTCGACATTATTTCAAGACAATCCATTACGGTATCCAGTGCATCGAAAAATTGTTCTTTATCTTCTTGCATGTCTTTATTATAAGTAAGTGGCAATCCTTTCAACGTCGTCAACAATGAAAACAAGGAACCATAGACGCGTCCCGTTTTCCCGCGAATTAATTCCGCAGCATCAGGATTTTTCTTTTGCGGCATAATGCTACTTCCCGTAGAATAAGCATCTGCCATATCGATGAATTTGAATTCTTGGCTGCTCCACAAAATAAGTTCCTCACTCAATCTACTCAAGTGCATCATAACAATCGAGAAATCCGACATCAATTCAAGTAAATAATCACGATCACTAACGCCGTCTAGAAAATTATCCACAGGTTTAGCAAAACCTAATAACGCAGTCGTCACGTCGCGGTCGATGTTATGCGTTGTACCCGCAAGCGCACCGCAGCCTAATGGGTTTTCATCCAAAATTTCAATCGCATTGCCAACACGTTTCTTATCCCTTTTGAACATTTGTGCATAAGCCCCTAAATGGTGGCTGAACGTAACGACTTGCGCACGCTGTAAATGTGTATAGCCAGGCATAATTACGTTGTTAGCCGCCCCTTTAGTATTCAGTGAATCGATAAGCATTTGAAGGCTGTCCATCACTTGCGCCGCCTTGCCTTTTGCATACAAACGCATGTCTACAGCGACTTGGTCATTTCGACTACGTGCTGTATGTAATTTCTTCCCTGTTTCTCCAATACGCTCCGTCAAATGCATTTCTACGAATGAGTGAATATCTTCGTAGTTGCCTTCGATTCTAATCGAACCCGCTTCGATATCTTGCAAAATGGATTCGAGCCCGCCCACAAGCAGTTCGCCTTCTTCTGGTGTCAATAAATCACAGTGCACCAGCATCGTAACATGTGCTAAGCTACCTGCAATATCCTCTTTATACAATCTATGATCCACAGGTAATGATGTATTAAATTTCTCCATTATTTCATCTGCACGACTTGTAAAACGTCCGCCCCAAAGTTTCAT
>CAZWAW010000022.1:9148-34409 GCA_964632025.1 uncultured Sporosarcina sp. | reverse complement strand
GTCGACCTTGCTGAAGAATTCACAGAAATGATCGTGGCACAACGTGGTTTCCAAGCGAACACGCGTATTATCACAACATCAGATGAAATATTGCAAGAACTTGTTAACTTGAAACGATAACTAATCTGGCACCACAACATAGCTCCACTAGAAAAGGAGGGTCGGGCCGGCTCTGTGCCCGGCCCCTTACATATGATACAAGTTACGCGTCTAAACAAAACCGAGTTTACATTGAACGCACTGTACATTGAGAAAGTCGAGTCATTTCCTGACACGACGATTACCCTAACGACAGGAACGAAGTATGTTGTCTTTGATACGGCCGAAGAGGTGAACAGCCGCATCATCGAATTTTATAAGGCGGTCCAGTTGTTATCAAATCCGCATATACGAGGTGAAGAAGATGAAGAATAAAGTACTGACGGTATCTCTTATTATACTAGTTTGCATCACGCTTATTGGTGTAGTTGGACTTATTCTCGTTATGCAGTTGAATAAAGGCGATGAAGCAAAAGAGCCAACAATTGATGACATTATTGAATCATCGGTTGATATCGAAGAAATTACGACGAATCTTGGCAACCGACAATTTGTCCGACTTACCTTGAAAATCCAGACAGATAATAAGTTAGCCGGAGAAGAACTTGCGAAAAGGGATTTCCAAGTAAAAAATATTGTTATTCAAGAACTTTCCGAGATGACTTCGCAGGATCTTGAAGGAAAATCTGGGAAACTGGCTTTCGAGGATGCCTTGAAATCACAACTGAACTCGCTAATGCAAAATGGGGAAATTCAAAAAGTCTATATCGTATCTTACATTATTCAATAATTATATATTGAACAAATGAATACCTATATAGACTAAGCGAAGGCGTCTTACAAGGGTGAGCCGGAGCTCTTAGACTAGTACCGTAGCGAATTCAATGGGGTTCTTTAATTCAAAATGTATAGTCAAGCATTAGCAATAGAGTCAGATAGCGGGAGGTGACCATATATGGCCGGGGATATATTATCCCAAAGTGAAATCGACGCATTATTGTCTGCGATTTCAACAGGGGAAATGTCTGCAGAAGACATGAAAAAAGAAGATGAGACTCGTAAAGTAAAAGTGTATGATTTTAAACGTGCCCTTCGATTTTCCAAAGATCAGATTCGCAGTTTAACCAGGATCCATGAGAACTTTGCGAGACTATTAACGACGTATTTTTCAGCGCAGCTGCGAACGTATGTCCAAATCAGTGTTGCATCAGTCGATCAGATTCCTTTCGAGGAATTTATACGTTCTATTCCGAATATGACCTTAATTAATATTTTTGAAGTTCCACCGTTAGACGGCAATATCCTGATGGAAGTAAATCCGAATATTGCTTACACGATGCTCGATCGCATGATGGGTGGGGTTGGAGAAAGTCCGGGAAAAGTCGATAATCTGACTGAAATTGAATTGAAAATAATGACAAACTTATTTGAACGTTCATTTGACAATTTACGTGAGGCATGGTCAGGAATTATTGATATAGACCCATTCCTAACAGAGATTGAAGTAAATCCTCAATTCCTTCAAATGATATCGCCGAATGAAACGGTCGTTGTTATCTCGTTCAATATTATCATCGGAGAATCTAGTGGAATGATTAATATCTGTATTCCACACGTCGTACTTGAACCAATCGTTCCGAACTTATCGGTACGCTATTGGATGCAGACGAACAAGAAAGAACCCACGGCTGAGCAAAGTATGGTTATTGAAAAACGTTTAAAACAAGCTCCTTTGTCTGTTATCGCCGAACTCGGCAATGCAGAAATGACAATTGAGGATTTCCTCTACCTACAAGTAGGAGATGTCGTAAAGTTAAATCGAAAAATTGACGATCCACTTGTCATAAAAATCGGTGATATACCGAAATTCATCGCACAGCCAGGGCATTTGAAAAATCAGATGGCTGTTCAGATAATTGATACAAAGATCGGAGGGGATGAAGATGATGAGTGATAATATCCTTTCACAGGAAGAAATTGAAGCATTGTTACGTGGGGAACCATTGTCAAGCGATGAGCCAAATGAGTCTAGCTCAAATGAAATAGTAACGGCAGATTATTTGGATGAAATGGAAAAAGATGCACTTGGTGAAATTGGTAACATCTCATTCGGCAGTTCAGCAACAGCATTATCTGCATTGCTCGGACAAAAAGTCGACATAACGACCCCTACAATCTCAGTTGTCGATAAGACAGCTTTGGAAGAGGAATTCATCCATCCATACGTTGCCATAAAGGTCGACTATACAGTAGGCCTTAGTGGGATGAACTTACTCGTAATAAAACAAAATGACGCTGCAATTATTGCGGATCTTATGTTGGGCGGAGATGGTTTAAATCCGAATATGGACCTTGGTGAAATTCATTTAAGTGCTGTCCAAGAAGCGATGAACCAAATGATGGGTTCCGCGGCTACTTCAATGTCGACTTTGTTCAATAAAAAAGTCGATATTTCACCACCAACAATCAATTTGATGGATGTCCTTGAAGACCAAGGCCGGGATATTATTCCGGAAGATGACTTATTGATAAAGGTATCGTTTGCGCTTAAAGTAGGCAATCTTATCGATTCAAACATTATGCAATTGCTTCCACTAGGATTTGGGAAGAAATTAGTTGCCTCACTTATGGGTGGTGATACAGAAGACGAAACTGCGGCGGTTGCCGAAATGACTCGACCAACAGAACAGCAACCATCTCCAGTCCAACAGCCGGAATACCAGCAACAAGTGCAACATCAGCCGTACGAACAAAATGGTTATGAAGGGATGCAGCACCCAGCTTATGACTCGCGATACGGACAGCCAGCACCACAACAACAGATGCAAATGCGTCCGCAACAACCACAGGTACAAGTTCAGCAGGCACAGTTTGCAAGTTTTGAAAGTCCATCATTGAATAAGTCAGAGTCCAATAACTTGAATATGCTCCTTGATATTCCTTTACAAGTAACGGTCGAACTTGGAAGAACAAAGCGTTCGGTTAAGGAGATTTTGGAAATGTCGAGTGGTTCCATTATTGAACTGGACAAACTTGCGGGAGAACCGGTTGATATTTTAGTAAACAATCGCCATATCGCAAAAGGAGAAGTTGTCGTTATCGACGAGAACTTCGGAGTACGAATCACAGATATTTTAAGCCAAGTAGAACGTATAAATAATTTAAGATAACTTAACGGGGGTAATGACAATGAGTAGACGTATTTTAATAGTAGACGATGCAGCTTTCATGAGAATGATGATCAAAGATATTTTGACAAAGAACAATTTTGAAGTAGTTGGTGAGGCAGCAGATGGTGTACAAGCCATTGAAAAATACTTTGAATTAAAACCTGATCTTGTCACGATGGATATTACAATGCCCGAAATGGATGGTATTGCAGCTTTGAAAGCAATTAAAGAAAAAGACCCTGCGGCGAAGATCATCATGTGTTCAGCAATGGGGCAGCAGGCAATGGTAATCGATGCAATTCAAGCTGGTGCAAAAGACTTTATCGTCAAACCATTCCAGGCAGATCGTGTTGTTGAAGCAATCGAAAAAGCATTAGGTTAATCGAAGGATGAAATCAACGATTGTACAAAAGTACATGCCAGTTTTCATTCTAATCATCTTCTTAGTAAGTCAATTTCCATACGCATCCGTCCACGCAGACACCGAACCTGATCCGAACAAACCGGTATCTGATATGTTTAAGAAAGACACGGAAACGGATACCAGTACGGATAAGGGGAAGGACACGTTAACACCGCCCGCTGAAAACCTTCCTACGGACAAGAAAGACGTCGGTTCCTCGGTGGGGGACTACATAAAAACGTTATTCGCTTTAGTGTTCGTTCTAGGAATACTATTTGGTCTCTTGAAGTTCGTTAATCGGAAAAATCGGCTTTACGATAAAAACCGACTTATGAAAAATATGGGTGGTATTTCGCTCGGACAGCATAAATCGATTCAACTGGTCGTCATAGGCGAATCCTATTACCTTATCGGGGTCGGAGACGATATCCGTCTATTAAAAGAGATTACGGATCCCGATGAAATTGACAAACTGGTTGAATACTACGAGGGTGATAGTTCAGATCTTACAAACGGGATGCTCAATCGGATTCTTGCTAAAGTAACAGGGAAATCGAAAAGTGCCTCGAATGTGACATCAGAAGAGTCACCTGGCTTTGGCAATATTTTTCAATCAAGGCTTGAGGAGATGAAAGAAGAGAGAAAACGGCATATCAGCCGGTTGACAGAAAAGGAGAACAACCGCGATGAATGATTTTGCCCAGTTTTTCTCAGACAGTGATCCGGCAAATGTATCAACATCTATCAAAATGATGTTGCTTTTGACTGTCTTGTCTCTAGCTCCAGCCATTCTAATTTTAATGACTTCTTTTGCGAGGATTATCATCGTTCTGTCATTCGTCAGAACGGCACTTGCAACACAACAGATGCCTCCGAACCAAGTACTTGTCGGCCTAGCACTCTTTTTAACATTTTTCATCATGGCTCCAACGTTTCAGCAAGTGAATGATAAGGCTCTTACACCATTATTTGCCGATGAGATTTCACTCGATGAAGCCTATGAACAAGCAAGTATCCCGTTCAAAGAGTTCATGAGTAAACATACAAGACAAAAGGATTTGGAGTTATTCCTTAACTATAATAAAGCAGATCGACCTGAATCACTTGAAGACATTTCACTGACAATGTTAGTTCCTGCATTCGCACTGAGTGAAATTAAAACGGCATTTCAAATGGGCTTTATGATTTTTATCCCATTTTTAGTTATCGATATGATTGTAGCGAGTATCCTTATGTCGATGGGGATGATGATGTTACCGCCAGTCATGATCTCGTTACCGTTTAAAATATTGCTATTCGTCCTTGTTGACGGATGGTATCTCATTATCAAATCATTGTTGCAAAGTTTTTAGGAGGGGTTTTGAATGACACAGGAATTAGTCGTAGAGATAGCTGAGCGTGCAATCTGGGTCATTCTTTTGGCTTCGGGCCCACTCCTCCTTCTTGCACTAGTGTCGGGACTTGCTGTCAGCATATTTCAGGCAACAACACAGATTCAGGAACAGACACTTGCGTTCGTGCCTAAGATTGTTGCTGTTCTAGTCGGAATTGTAGTTTTTGGTCCTTGGATGCTGGCTAAAGTTACATCGTATGCAACGGATATTTTTGAGAATATAGGACGGTATGTCGGGTGATTAAATGGAAGAATTAGTACCTTCACTCGCCGCATACTTACTTATTTTGACTCGAGTTACCGCTTTTTTTGTAACACTACCACTTTTCTCGTACCGGGCAATCCCGACTACACAACGCATCATTTTTGGTGCTTTACTTGCGTGGGCGATGGTTTATACCGTCGACATGCCTGTGCTGGAGATTGATGGGGCTTATCTTTTGTTAGTCGTGAAAGAAGCTATGACTGGATTATTCATTGGAATTATCGCGTTTATCATCATGTCTGCCATTCAGGTTGCGGGTGGTTTTATCGATTTTCAGATGGGTTTTGCCATTGCGAATGTCATTGATCCACAAACTGGGGCGCAATCTCCACTCCTTGGCCAATTCTTTAACTCGCTGGCAATACTTCTTTTACTCGCCTTAAACGGCCATCATATGCTGCTGGACGGTATTTTTTATAGTTATCAATTCATCCCGGCAGATCAACTGTGGCCGGCTTTTGGTCAAGAGGGTTTAGTCGACTTCGTCATTCGGACTTTTGCGACCTCGTTTGCAATTGCTTTCCAAATGTCAATCCCGATAGTAGCGACATTATTTCTTGTAGATCTAGCGCTTGGAATCACTGCAAGGGCAGTGCCACAATTAAATATTTTTGTTGTTGGATTCCCAATCAAAATAGGTGTCAGTTTCATCGTTCTGTTTATTATGATGGGCGTGATGGTTCAAGTGATGAAAAAATTGTTTGAAGTTATGATTTTCAGTATGAGGGACTTGATGTTAATTCTTGGAGGTGGCTAGTATGACATTGCGGCTTGATCTGCAATTTTTTGCAGGGGAAAAGACCGAAAAGGCCACTCCTAAAAAAAGACAAGACTCCCGGAAGAAAGGCCAGATTTTAAAAAGCCAGGATGTAACAAGCGCAATTCTGCTACTTTCCGTGTTCCTTTTCCTGTTTTTTGCTGCAGGATTTATGAGGGACCGCTTTTTCGTGTTTTTCCATCAGGCGTTCACTGAATATATGCCTATATCCAATCTAGATGAGGATCAGGCGATGCTTATTTATGGAGATGTCTTAATTCAAATGGCATTTCTTCTATTGCCTGTCATGCTTGTTGCAGTTGTTGCGGGAATAGCAGGAAACATATTTCAGTTCGGTTTACTTCTTACTGCAGAACCATTGAAAATGGATTTAAAGAAAATAGATCCAATCAAAGGACTTAAACGCATTTTTTCTATTCGTGCCATCGTTGAATTAATGAAGTCCGTCCTGAAAATTTCCTTTATAGGTACAACGACAACATTAATTCTTATGGCGAATATCGATAAAGTACTTGGATTGGCATTTAAAAGTCCCTGGGATACATTAACGACTGTAGGGCAACTTGCCGCATTGATGGGAATAACGGCGGCGTTTGTTTTATTGTTCATTTCTATTCTAGACTTTATGTATCAGAAATTTGACTATGAAAAAAATCTTCGAATGTCCAAACAGGATATTAAGGATGAATATAAAAACTCCGAAGGGGATCCGCTTATAAAATCCAAGATCAAGCAGCGCCAACGTGAAATGGCAATGCAACGCATGATGCAGGAAGTACCTAATGCTGATGTCGTTATCACGAACCCGACCCATTATGCGATTGCACTGAAGTATAAGGACGGGGATATGGATGCGCCAATCGTTGTGGCAAAAGGCGTCGATTTCGTCGCTCAAAAGATTAAATTGATTGCCACTGAAAACAACATTGTCATGGTAGAAAACCGACCACTCGCCAGAGCGCTCTATGACGATGTTGAGATTGGTGGAAGGATTCCTGAAGAGTTCTTCAAAGTAATAGCTGAAATACTTGCGTATGTATACAGAATTCAACGTAAAATTTGATTGGGCCAATAAGGAAGGATGTAGTTCAATCCTACCCTAGGGAGGAATGAAGTTCAATTCCTCCTCGCTGAAAAAAAGCCTCGGACGTACAGATCGCAAATACGTAGGGGCGTATTTGATTAAATACTAGAAAGTAGGGATGACATGCAATTCAGAGATATAGGAGTACTCGCGGCGGTAATTATGATTGTTGCGATGCTTGTCATCCCGCTTCCACCATGGCTTTTAAGTTTCTTAATAATTATTAATATTACACTTGGACTTTTAGTTCTTTTAACAGCCATGAACATGCAGGAAGCGTTACAGTTTTCAATTTTCCCTACATTATTACTTTTGCTTACACTTTTCCGTTTGGGCCTAAACGTTTCAACGACTCGGGCAATTTTGTCAAACGGAGATGCGGGTGGAGTTGTTGAAACGTTCGGTACTTTTGTTACGGGAGGAAATATCGTCGTCGGTCTCGTTATCTTCGTTATCCTTGTTATTATTCAGTTTATCGTCATTACAAAAGGTGCGGAGCGGGTATCTGAAGTTGCAGCCCGTTTCACGCTCGATGCAATGCCAGGGAAACAGATGAGTATCGATGCTGACTTGAACGCTGGTATGATTTCTGAAACAGAAGCACGTATGAGACGTGAAAAAGTCAGTAATGAGGCCGACTTTTACGGAGCCATGGACGGGGCAACAAAGTTCGTTAAAGGAGATGCAATCGCCGGTATCATTATCGTTATTATCAACCTGCTTGTTGGGATGATCATTGGGGTAGCTCAAATGGGGTTGCCATTCGCGGAAGCCGCTTTGCTCTTTTCACAATTGACAGTCGGTGATGGTATCGTTTCACAAATACCAGCACTGCTTATTTCAACTGCAACAGGTATTGTTGTCACACGTGCCGCGTCTAAGGGTAATCTAGGTACTGATATTATTAGCCAGCTTTTTGGACAAGCCAAATTACTGTACGTCGCAGCTGCAACGGTATTATTACTCGGCCTTGCTACACCTATTAACGACATACTTACAATTCCGATTGCGATTACACTTGCAGCCGGGGCCTACCTAATGTCTAAGAAGGTAGTAGAAGATCCTAAAGAACTATTGGAGATGGAAGAAGATATTGAAACGGAAGGTCTGAAAAGTCCCGAGAATGTCGTCAATCTGCTGAATGTAGATCCAATTGAATTCGAGTTTGGCTATGGACTTATTCCGCTAGTAGATGCGACGCAGGGGGGGGATTTACTTGACCGAGTTGTCATGATTCGAAGGCAGCTGGCAATTGAGCTAGGTCTCGTTATCCCAGTTGTTCGTATAAGGGATAATATCCAGTTACAACCAAATGAGTATAGAATCAAGATTAAGGGAAGTGAATTAGCAAGAGGGGAACTACTTCTTGATCATTACCTAGCAATGAGTCCAGGTGGTGACGATTCAATTGAAGGTATCGATACAATCGAGCCATCATTTGGACTACCCGCTAAATGGATAACGGAAGATGTCAAAGAAGATGCAGAGATTCTTGGTTATACGGTTGTCGATCCACCAAGTGTTGTTTCGACGCATCTGACAGAAGTGATTCGTGCGAATGCTGCGGACTTGATTGGCCGTCAAGAAACAAAACAACTGGTCGATCATGTGCGTGAAACATTCCCAATTCTTGTCGACGAGCTCACACCTACACCGTTATCGATCGGTGAAATTCAAAAAGTACTTGCGAAGTTGTTGAACGAGCATGTTTCAATACGGAACTTGCCAATCATCTTTGAAACACTTGCGGATTATTCGAAATATACATCAGATGTCGACGTCCTAACAGAATATGTTCGACAGGCTCTTGCAAGACAAATTACCAATCAGTATGCGCCGACTGGTCAATCGCTCAAAGTACTGACCGTCTCTGGCAATGTTGAGAAAATGATTGCGGATAGTATTCAACAAACGGAACAAGGTAATTATTTATCACTAGACCCACAACATTCCCAGGAAATCCTCGAGTCGATTGCAGGGGAAGTGGAACGTGTCGCATTAATGGATCAATCGCCGGTTGTTCTCTGTACGCCAGCAATCCGCATGTATTTGAGGCAAATAACGGAACGATATTTCCCTCAAATTCCAGTATTATCATACAATGAACTTGAAGCTTCAATTGAAGTCCAAAGTGTTGGGGTGGTGGATATCTGATGAAAATGAAAAAGTATACAGCGGAAACAATGGTAGAAGCCATGAAAAAAGTTCGTCTGGACTTTGGTGATGATGCACTTATCCTTAGTTCAAATGTCATTAAATCCAAAGGGTTCCTAGGCTTGTTTAAAAAGAAATCAGTGGAAGTTGTTGCAGGTTTTGATGAACCGGCTTCGAAAAAAGAAGAAACAGTTCTCCCACCTATTTCATTGCACACTGAAAGAGGCAACGATACGTCCGCAGTTTTAAAGAAAGAAATGATCGAAATGAAAAAAATGTTAAAGGATATGCAGCAAGCCGCTACCCATTCTCGTTTTCCAGATGAAGTGAAACCGTTACTTACTCATCTTGAAAAACAGGGATTGTCCGCAAATTTCATTACTGATTTGGGTGAGAATCTTTACGATAGGATGAAAGCGGAGAAAAAAGATTTCACAAATGAAGAGCAACTTCACATTGTAAAACAATTTCTTGAACGGGAAATCAGTGATTTGCCGTTCGGGGGCATTTCTTTCAATAAAAAATTCATTAATGTTCTTGGACCAACTGGAGTTGGAAAGACCACAACCATTGCTAAAATTGCTGCACGGGCACTTCTTGAAAAAAAGAAGAAAATCGGTTTTATTACCACTGACACCTACCGAATTGCAGCGATTGAACAGCTTCGTACATATGCGAACTTGTTGCAAGCTCCAGTAGAAATTGCATATAACAGTAAGGATTTCGAACAAGCAATCGAGAAACTGGCTGACCGCGATTTAATATTTATCGATACGGCGGGTCGAAATTACAAAGAAGCTAAATTCGTAGAAGATTTGACGCGTCTAATCGATTTCTCGCTTGATATGGAATCGTATCTAGTCCTTTCAATGACGTCTAAAGAAGAAGACATGCGGGTAATTATTGAACAGTTCAAGTCATTCCCAGTTGAAAAGTTCATTTTCACAAAAATGGATGAAACCGGCTCAATCGGTCCGATGTTTAATCTGATGAAGGACTATGGTATTGGAACTGCGTATTACACGGATGGTCAGGAAGTGCCCGAAGATATTGTCGAGGCAGAAAGTATGAAACTAATTTCCTTGTTAGTAAAGGGTGTTTACGATGCGTGATCAGGCGGAAACACTTAGGCTGAAGATGCTGAAGTCCCAAGGTAAACTGTCAAAATCGATTGCCATCGTCAGTGGTAAAGGTGGTGTTGGAAAATCGAATTTCTCAACAAATTTCGCCCATGCCCTTTTAGCCCAAGGTAAGAAAGTAATTATCATTGATATGGACATCGGCATGGGGAACATCCATATTCTCCTTGGTATGACACCGCGGAATAGTTTGACAGACTATTTACTTAATAAAGTAGAAATAGATGAAGTAGTAAATGAAGCGCCTGGAGGTTTGTCTTTCATTTCTGGAGGTTCTGGGCTCGATATGGTTATGGAATGGTCTGAAGCTATGTTCGACAGGTTAATACAAGCGTTTGAACATTTACAACAGAGATATGATTTCATCTTGTTTGATATGGGAGCGGGTGCAACGCAACGTTCAATCGACTTGATTGTCGCTGTCGATGAAATCATTGTCATTTCGACAACGGAACCAACATCCATCACAGATGCCTATTCCATGATGAAATTCATATGTTTGCAAGATCCCGATAAGGCATTCAGCATCGTCAGTAACCGCGTTTCAAAGGGGGATGATGGCAATGATGCTGTAACGAGACTTCAATATGCTATGCGTAGGTTCTTAGGGAAAGAGACTAAGATTCTTGGTTTCTTGCCTGAAGATCCAGTAGTTCACAAGGCTGTGCTTGCACAGGAGCCATTTTTACTGCTATATCCCAAAGCTCCTATATCCAAAAGAATGATGGCAATTGCAGAGTCATTTGTTAGTCCAAGTTCTCAAGAGGAATTCAAACTAGGAGAAGGATTCCTCGGCAAAATGAGGAGTATATTTGCGAAAGGGCGTGGATGATTTGAATACAGGCAACCGTAAGAAAGTGCTTGTTGTGGATGATTCGGCATTTATGCGTAAGCTCATAACCGATTTCCTTTCGGGGCATCCTGAGATCGAAGTTATTGGGACTGCTCGCAATGGTAAAGAGGCTGTCGAAAAAGTGAAAACTTTTAAACCAGACGTTGTGACCATGGATATTGAAATGCCGATTATGGATGGTCTTGAAGCGTTAAAAGAAATTATGTCGAGCCACCCAGTTCCGGTTGTAATGCTGTCGAGCACTACGAAAATTGGTGCGGAAAATACCATGCTCGCTATGGAATACGGTGCAGTTGACTTCGTCGCGAAACCAGGCGGGGCAATATCCTTGAATCTTCACGAGGTGAAGGAAGAAATTCTAGGGAAAGTTATTGCTGCTTCGGGGGTACGGCTGGCTACGCTGACAAGCAAGATTACGGGCCGACGTTTGACGCAGCCGATTAGTTCAAAACCGATTGATAAAGCAGTTGAAATACCTACCCTTATAACTAATCGGAGTCAGCTAACGAATGTGTCTAAAAATAAGATTCCCAAAACAGGCAAAACATTTGTTATAATAGGTACATCGACAGGGGGGCCTCGGGCACTGCAAGAGGTACTGACGGGTTTACCCGCTTCAATTGGTGTTCCAATACTTGTTGTTCAACATATGCCTCCAGGTTTTACAAAATCTCTTGCAGATAGACTGGACGGTCTTTGTGATATTCAAGTAAAAGAAGCAGAAGATGGCGAGTTACTTGAAAAGGGTACAGCCTATATTGCACCGGGCGGCCAACATCTTAAAATGACAAAAAAAGGCATGTCCTACTATGTCCGACTAGACGCGGTGGATCCTCCGCGAGCGGGTCATCGACCATCCGTTGATGTTCTTCTCGAGTCAGCTGCCGAGAATACGGAGTTGAACTTTTTGACCGTTATTATGACAGGCATGGGCTATGACGGGAAAAACGGTATGGAAGTGTTACGGAAAAACGGTAAAACAATTACGATTGCTGAATCGGCAAAGACATCTGTCGTTTATGGCATGCCAAAAGCAATAAAAGAAGCTGGTTTTGCTGATGAGGTCGTGGACTTACACGATATATCAGAATCGATCATAGGCATCATAAAGTCTTAAAGGAGGCGTCACGATGGATACAAATCAATACTTGGAAATGTTTATAGATGAGAGTAAGGAGCATCTACAAGCATGCAACGAGCATCTGTTGGAACTCGAGAAAAACCCGCTAGATCTTGCCATTGTAAATGAAGTATTCCGGTCCGCTCATACGTTGAAAGGGATGTCGGCAACAATGGGATATGAAGACATCGCCGATCTTACACATATGATGGAAAATGTATTGGACGCAATCCGTAATTCGAAGATTCGTGTTACAACTGAAATTTTGGACGTCGTTTTGCAAGCTGTCGATTACCTAGAAGAGATGGTTATGGATATCGCCTCAGGTGGAACAGGTAAAAAAGACGTAACCAAACTTGTAGAATCATTGAACAGGATTGAAGTAGGTGGGATGGTAGTAGCTGAAACAGCGGCAACCGTTATATTCGAAGATAAAGCTAGCCAAGAAGACTCACTTAGTTATGATGGGTACGAAATGACTGTCATTAGTCAATCATTTGAGCAAGGCTTCAGCGCATTTGAAATTAATGTGAAACTACGAGATGATTGTTTATTGAAAGCAGCGAGGGTGTATATGGTATTTGAAATACTGGAAAAATCCGGCGAAATCATTAAATCTGAACCAAAAGTAGAACGGCTTGAAAATGAAGACTTTGACGAAACATTTACAGTGGCACTTATTACAAAAGAAGATGCGGATGTCTTGAAAGCCAAAGTATTGAAAGTGTCTGAAATTGAAAGTGTGACTGTCAAACCTGTTACAACTGATTATTTGATGCGTGATGCAGATGAAGAATCTGCTAAAGAGACGGAATCGATGGTGCCCACTATTATCGATGAACAAGCTAAAAAAGGAAAACGCAACTCAGGCGTGCAATCGGGTAATAAAACAATTCGTGTGAATATTGATAGACTTGATGTTCTTATGAATCTGTTTGAAGAGCTGATTATTGATCGGGGGAGACTTCAATCAATCGCAAGTGAAATTCATAACCCAGAATTGAATGAAACGGTCGAACGGATTACGCGTGTATCGGGTGATTTGCAAAACATCATCTTGAACATGCGCATGATACCGGTTGAGACAGTATTCAACCGATTCCCTAAAATGGTCAGGCAGTTGGCGCGTGATCTTAACAAGAAAGTTGAACTCGTAATCATTGGAGCTGAAACTGAACTTGATCGAACAGTTATCGATGAAATCGGGGATCCGCTTGTTCACTTGATTCGTAATGCACTGGATCATGGCGTCGAAAGTCCAGCGGAGCGAGTTGCGAAAGGGAAGCCTGAGGAAGGCACTGTAACACTACGTGCATATCATTCGGGTAATCATGTATTTATAGAGCTTGAAGACGATGGAGCTGGTGTCAATCGTGAACGCGTCCTTGCGAAAGCAGTTAAAAGCGGTATTGTTACCAAAGAGATGGCTGAAACGTTGACGGACCGCCAAGTAGCTGAACTCATTCTTGCATCAGGTTTCTCGACAGCTGAAAAAATATCGGATGTATCTGGACGAGGCGTTGGTCTGGATGTCGTGAAAAACACCATTGAATCACTCGGTGGATTTATGTCAATCGAATCGAAAGAGGGACAAGGTTCATTGTTCCAAGTACAACTTCCATTAACACTATCTATCATTTCCGTTATGCTAGTAGAATTGCAAAAAGAAGTGTTTGCGATTCCGTTATCATCGATTATTGAGACGGCTATCATTCAGACTTCTGAAATTATGAATGCGCATAACCAACAAGTTATCGATTTTCGAGGCAATATCATACCATTATTAAATTTGACGGAAATTTTCGAAATTCCAAAACAGAATAGTGAGTCGGATGGCTATCAGTCTGTAGTTATTGTCCGTAAAGGCGAAAGATTAGCGGGACTTGTTGTCGATTCATTCATCGGGCAACAGGAAATTGTGTTGAAATCGCTTGGTAATTATTTGCAAAGTGTATTCGCGATATCTGGTGCAACGATTCTTGGAAATGGACAAGTTGCACTCATTGTCGATTGCAACGCATTGATTAAATAAGCGGGGGTGAAGAATATGACTGACAAACTCAATCAAAAAGAAATGAAAGTAATTGTTTTTCAATTGTTGGATATGGAGTATGCCATCAGTGTTGATATCGTTCAGTCAATCGAGAAAGTGCTTTCAATTACTCGGGTTCCCAAAACGCCAGCTTATGTTAAGGGAGTCATTAACCTTAGAGGAATCGTTACACCAATTGTCGACTTACGTGAGCGGTTTGGCCTTACTTCAAAAGAGATGGATGACAGTACAAGAATAATTATTGTCACTCTGGACGAATATGATGTAGGGCTGATTGTAGATGCAGCGAATGATGTACTCGATATTCCAGTGAATGCAATCGAACCACAACCCGAAGTTGTCGGCTCCGTCGAATCAGATTTCATATCGGGTGTCGCTAAAGTTGAAAAACATCTTCTTGTTATGCTAAATCTAGATAAAGTTCTTGAGCCCGTGAAGCGGGTGACATCAGATGGATTCTGACAACTTGATTACAGATATGCATCTTGATGTATTGAAAGAAGTGGGGAATATTGGAGCCGCGCATGCAGCGACTTCATTATCCCAACTGCTTAACCGTAAAATCGATATGTATGTTCCAAATGTCCAACTCGTGTCATTCGATGAGATGTTTGACCTTGCTGGTGGTGCCGAAACAATAGTTGCTGGAATCTTTCTTCGAATTGAGGGGGATTTGTCCGGCAGCATGTTTTTCGTTCTTCCCGTGGAATCAGCAAATCACTTCATTAGAAGATTGATTGGGGACGAGACATTCGATTTTGCCTCTCCCGACATTCCTGAAATGGGTATATCCGCCATGCAAGAACTTGGAAATATTCTTTCGGGATCTTATTTGTCCGCACTTTCCGATTTTACAGGTTTGAAAATTTATCCTACAGTACCTTCATTAAGTGTAGACATGGTGGGTGCAATCGTCAGTTTCGGACTAATTGAAGTATCTCATCATAGCGACGAAGTCATCGTTATTGACACGCAGATTCGTGAAGAAGGCGAGGATGAGTTTTCAAGTGTAGACGGTCATTTTTTCCTGCTTCCGGATCCCTCATCGTATGCTACGATTTTCCGTTCACTAGGTGTAATGTGAGATGGTGATTTTGAACGAGGTAATTCGGGTAGGAATTGCGGATATGAATATTGTCAAGGAACCGATGACAATTAGAACATCTGGGCTGGGTTCGTGTGTTGGTATTGTGCTTTATGATGAGCGCAAAAAGATTGCGGGTATGGTACATATCATGCTTCCTGATTCCAGTCTTGGTAAATCAGATCGCATTAATGTCGCTAAGTTTGCGGATACCGGTATTTA
Organism: uncultured Sporosarcina sp.; assembly: GCA_964632025.1. Taxonomy (GTDB): domain Bacteria; phylum Bacillota; class Bacilli; order Bacillales_A; family Planococcaceae; genus Sporosarcina. Next base: position 18,652 of record CAZWAW010000022.1, on the reverse strand, counting down.
CGCGTTGATGGAATTGCTCAAGGCGGAAGGTGTCAGACCGATGGCTTTGAAGGCGAAAATTGCGGGTGGTTCACAAATGTTTCAATTCGGTTCAAGCGACACGATTCGCATTGGTCCGCGAAACGTTGAAGCCGTTAAACAAGAATTGAAACGATTGTCAATCCCAATTATTGCTGAAGACACAGGTGGTTCGAGTGGCCGCACAATTGAATTTAATCCTACAGAATCAATGCTTAATGTCCGTACAGTAAACTTAGGGACGAAAGAAATCTGAAAATAGAGCGGATGAATTCGGCCGCTGGATATTTAAGTACGGCGGCTGGTCAGTTCAGTCGCCTTTTTTCGTGTTTCTTTGCTATAATATGAGTAACTATGACGGAATCACCATGGAAAGTGAGGGATTCGATGTCGAAACAGGGTTTAATGGAGGAAGATGTATGTTGGGACCTGTGGATTCGTAATCGTGATCCCGAATCAGGAGACATACTTGTCCGTAAATATACGCCACTTGTCAGCTATCATGTGCAACGGATTAGCTCTGGACTGCCTCGTAATGTGTCTCGAGACGACATAATGAGTCTTGGGCTTCACGGTCTATTTGACGCGTTGACGAAATTCGATCCGGGTAGGGATTTGAAATTTGATACGTATGCATCTTTTCGTATCCGGGGCACAATTATCGATGGTTTGAGAAAAGAAGATTGGTTACCGCGTTCTTCAAGGGAGAAATCTAAAAAACAAGAAGAAGAAATTATGAAGCTTGAACAGAAGTTGCAACGTCATGCGACACCGGAAGAAATTGCTGGACATATGGGAATAAGTGTAGATCAGGTTTATCAGACTGTCCATGAACATTACTTTTCCAACGTTCTTTCGATTGATGAGAAAATCAATGATGATGACGATGAAGGACAAAAGTCGTTTGTCATAAAAGACGACGGTACCAGAACACCTGAACAGAAGACGATGATGACCGAATTGATTGGTGACTTGATCACTAAAATCAAGGAACTAAATAAAAATGAACAGCTTGTATTGAGCTTTTTTTATACAGAAGAAATGACTCTTACCGAAATTGGTGAAATTTTAGGTCTATCTACGTCTCGGATTTCCCAAATTCACTCAAAGGCGTTGTTCAAACTGCGCAAACTATTAGCAGCTGAAATTGTTGATGGAGGGATCTTATGAGTCTGAAAGGGATTGAACTGCAAATTGCCATACCCAAGACCTTCGATGCGGGAAAAATCGCAGAACAAAAGCACCAACAAACCCAATTAAACCTAGACCATGCTAATTCCCTTATGGAACGGCATGCGTTAAAAGCCAAAGAGACTGTTTTGGAGACAGAAGAGGCAGCGAAGGCGGCGGCAGACGGACATCGACAGGAACAAGGTGAGTTGCAAAACGGAGACCACCAACAAAATGAAGAGGAAAAGAAGACGGTACACCCATACAAAGGTGCGTTTGTTGACTTTACAGGCTAATGACGATGATAACGATTTTTTTAGTGTTTTTATTCATCATACAAATAATAAGTTTTTACTTCCTAGCTTTACTTTACACTAAAGTTACGAAGTTTGATGATCTCGAAAAAAAACAGCGCAAGCTTATGACTGAAATGGACAATTCGATTGGCGCATATTTATCGGAGTTGAAAGACGAGAACGAGCGCTTAATTGAACAGCTTGCAGTCCGTGTTCAACAACCTGCTCTCCCAAAAACAATAGTACGTGCTGCACAAGAAACTGCGGCATCAGAAGAAATCAGGCCCGTAATACGTGCCAGCATACCTAAAATGCCAGTTAATCTTGCTCTCAAGTCCTATAAGGCAGCAGGACAAGGGCCTGAGCCAGTTGAAGCCGAGGATGCTCGCACTCAGGTAATTAGATTGTATGACGCGGGGCAGTCTATAGAAGAAATTGCAAAGCAACTAAGCAAGGGTCGAACAGAGATAGAGTTAATCTTGAAATTTAGATGAAGTAGGTTGCAAAAAAGATAATCATATGGTATATTATCGAATGGTATTACTACACACGTGGACGGACGTCAGGAATGGTGCCGAGAGGTCGTTTTGGCGGATGAGGTACACGGAGGGAATTAAACCAAAACAGGAGGAATAAAAAATGTCAGTTATCTCAATGAAACAACTGCTTGAAGCCGGAGTACACTTCGGTCACCAAACACGCCGCTGGAACCCGAAAATGAAGAAATTTATCTTCGTGGAACGTAACGGTATCTACATCATCGATCTTCAAAAAACGGTGAAAAAACTTGAAGAAGCTTACGCATTCATGCGTCAAGTTGGTGCTGATGGCGGTAAAGTTCTATTCGTCGGTACTAAAAAACAAGCACAAGATGCAATTAAAGAAGAAGCTGAACGCGCTGGAATGTATTATATTAACCAACGCTGGCTTGGTGGAACACTTACAAACTTTGGTACAATCCAAAAACGTGTTGCTCGTATGAAACAAATCGAGAAAATGGAAGAAGACGGTACATTTGACGTGCTTCCTAAAAAAGAAGTTGGACAACTTAAGAAACAACACGAACGTCTTGTGAAATTCCTTGGCGGAATCCGTGATATGAAAGCAATTCCGGATGTTATGTTTGTTGTTGACCCACGCAAAGAACGCATCGCGGTTGCTGAAGCAATCAAATTGAACATTCCACTAGTTGGAATCGTTGACACGAACTGTGATCCAGACGAAATTGACTACATCATTCCTGCGAATGATGATGCAATTCGCGCAGTACGTCTATTGACTAGCAAAATGGCTGATGCTTTGCTTGAAGCAAGACAAGGCGAAGACGAAGAAGCGACTCAAGAAGAAACTGTAGCTGCAGAGTAAATCCAGTAAATGAAAAGACGATAAGCGGCTTATACCCTTATCGTCTTTTTTCGGAATAGATGGCTTAAATAGGAGGAATAGAAAAATGAAAATTACAGCGCAAATGGTTAAGGAATTACGAGAAAAAACAGGTACAGGTATGATGGACTGTAAAAAAGCGTTAACAGAAACAAACGGTGATATGGAAGCTGCAATTGATTTCCTACGTGAAAAAGGTCTTTCTAGTTCTGCTAAGAAAGCGGATCGTATTGCTGCAGACGGTACAACGTCTATTTACGTTGACGGTAACGAAGCAATTATTCTTGAAGTGAATGCAGAAACTGATTTCGTTGCTAAAAATGAAGGCTTCCAAACGCTTGTAAGCGACCTTGCTGTACATCTTCTTGCTACAAAACCTGCTACAGTTGAAGAAGCAGTTGCATCTGTATTGCCAAACGGATTGTCAGTAGCGGATCATATTTCAAACACTGTTGCTAAAATCGGTGAAAAAATCACACTTCGTCGTTATGAAATTCGTACAAAAACGGATAACGATGCATTCGGTCCATACTTGCACATGGGTGGACGAATCAGTGTACTTACTATTGTTGAAGGTTCAACTGATTCAGACGCAGCAAAAGACGTTGCAATGCACATTGCAGCATTGAATCCGAAATACGTTTCACGTGACCAAGTTTCTGCTGAAGAAGTTGAGCACGAACGCAAAATCCTTACAGAACAAGCACTTAACGAAGGTAAACCAGAAAACATCGTTGCGAAAATGGTTGAAGGCCGTATCGGTAAATACTTCGAAGATATTTGTGTACTTGATCAGGCATTTGTTAAAAATTCCGATCAAAAAGTTGGAGACTTCGTGAAGTCAACTGGTGGCACATTGAAAGAATTTATCCGTTATGCAGTTGGTGAAGGAATTGAAAAACCTGAAGATAACTTCGCAGACGAAGTTATGAGCCAAGTTAAAGGTAACTGAGCCGTTATAGACTAAAAAATGGGGAACACATGCGTGTGTTCCCCATTTTTTAAGAAAAAAGAGTAGATGGAGGATACAAATGAGCAACCCAAAATATAAACGTATCGTCTTGAAATTAAGCGGAGAAGCACTTGCAGGTGGTCAAGGTTTCGGATTATCGCCAGAGGTTATAAAAAACGTTGCAGAACAAGTGAAAGAGGTTGTTGACCTCGATGTCGAAGTTGCCGTTGTTGTCGGAGGCGGAAATATTTGGCGTGGTAAAGTAGGCAGTGAAATGGGAATGGATCGTGCGACAGCGGATTACATGGGCATGCTTGCTACGGTCATGAATTCACTTGCACTACAAGATTCACTTGAGAAAATCGGCGTTGAAACTCGTGTCTCTTCATCAATTGAAATGAGACAAGTTGCGGAACCTTACATACGCCGCAAAGCAATCCGCCATCTCGAAAAGAAACGGGTCGTTATTTTTGCAGCAGGTACTGGAAATCCTTATTTCTCAACTGATACGACAGCAGCACTCCGTGCAGCTGAAATTGAAGCGGATGTTATCCTTATGGCAAAAAATAATGTGGACGGCGTTTATTCAGCTGACCCAGCTAAAGATAAGAATGCAGTCAAATACTTAGAACTATCGTTTTTGGATGTCATTAACCAAGGGCTTGAAGTAATGGATTCTACAGCTTCAACCCTATGTATGGACAACGATATCCCGCTCGTAGTATTCTCTATTATGGAAAATGGAAATATTAAGAGAGCTGTCCTAGGTGAACCAATCGGGACGGTCGTCAGGAGGAATTTGTAATGGCTAACGAAGTAATGGATCAAGCGAAAGACCGTATGGAAAAAGCAATTGGTGGATATACGAGAGAACTAGCATCTATTCGTGCTGGGCGTGCAAGTGCTGCAATGCTGGACAGATTAACTGTTGAGTATTATGGTGCTCCTACACCGATATCACAAATGGCTGGTGTTTCAGTACCTGAGGCCCGTTTGCTTGTCATTCAACCTTATGACAAAACAATACTTGCTGATATTGAAAAGGCAATCATGAAATCGGATATCGGAATTATGCCTTCTAATGACGGTAGCGTCATCCGTCTTGTTGTTCCGGCATTGACAGAAGATCGCCGAAAAGAGCTTGTGAAATCTGTGAAAAAAGAAGCAGAGGAAGCCAAAATTGCGATTCGTAATGTTCGTCGTGATGCGAATGAAGATTTCAAGAAACTTGAAAAAAGTAGCACTATTACTGAGGATGAACTACACCGTTATGGCGAAGAAATCCAAAAGTTGACGGATTCACAAATCGTGAGAATCGATGAAATTGCAAAAGATAAAGAAAATGAAATCATGGAAATCTGATAGAAGAACTTTCTATATTTCGAGACGTCCTTATTTCAGGACGTCTTTTTCTTTGCTTAGGAAATTATTAGTTCTTGGCCTGTGGATAACCTATGAAATGCGCTATTCCTTGTCGAGACTCAAACGCCGCTGAACAGGCGTTTCCAATTTTGTTCTTTTGAACAGCAATAAAAAATGAAATTAACCGTCTAATTTGTTACGATAGAGTATGTACTTGCTCTGATAGTAGCTGAGTGGAGGAAACGACATGCTGGAAAAACTATTTCGGAAAAAAACTGTGGTGGTAGCTAGTTCAATTTCGGACCGAATTGCAACTGTTAAAAGCAAACATATCCCTGCCCACGTGGCGATTATTATGGATGGCAATGGCAGATGGGCGAAACAGCGTAATTTGCCGAGAATTGCAGGGCATCATGAAGGGATGAAAAAGGTTCGTGTAATAACACGCATCGCAAATGATCTTGGTGTAAAAGTGCTTACACTTTACGCCTTCTCCACGGAAAACTGGAAAAGACCGAAACTCGAAATAGATTTCTTGATGAAACTTCCTGGAGAGTTTCTTAGCACTTACCTCCCCGAATTAATCGAGCAAAACGTGAAGGTTGAAATGATTGGAAACTTTGATATGTTACCAGATCATACTAAAAAAGCGATTAGTAAAGCAATGGAAGAAACAAAGCACAATGACGGTTTAACATTGAACTTTGCCATGAATTACGGCAGCAGGCTAGAACTTGTCGAATCTGTCAAAGAAATTGCAGCTCTGATAGCGGATGGTTCAATTAATCCTGAGGATATTGATGAGTCACTCATTGGATCTCATTTAATGACCGCTCATTTACCGGAACCGGATTTGCTGATCCGCACAAGCGGTGAAGTCAGGCTGTCCAATTTCATGCTATGGCAGCTCGCATATGCCGAGTTTTCTTTTACAGACGTGTTGTGGCCAGATTTTGATGAAATATGCATGCTGAATGCGATTGAAGAATTCCAATTGCGAAATAGACGTTTTGGAAGTGTAGAAGGGAATGGGGACGTTTGAAACAGAGGATACTAACGGCAATCGTTGCGCTTATCTTTTTCGTTCCGCTAGTTGTGATAGGTGGGATACCCTTCACGATTGCAGTTTATGCAATCGCAACAATTGGTTTATATGAACTATTACGAATGAGGGACATCCAACTATTTTCAATTGAGGGTATTTTGACATGGGTAGCGCTTGCAATTTTACTTATGCCTGCAAGTTGGAGCGGTAACGTCTTCGAAATGGTTGGTTATACAAAAATCGAAATGACATTCGCTATTGTCCTTATGTTATTGATTTATACAGTTGTTGTTAAAAATCGATTTACGTTTGATCATGCAGCTTTTTCTGTTTTGGGTGCGTTGTATGTCGGAATCGGATTCTATTATTTGATAGAAACGAGATTGTTTGGAATCGAATACGTCGTTTATGCATTGCTGGTAATTTGGACGACCGATTCTGGTGCTTATTTCATAGGCAGAAAAATTGGCAAGCGCAAGCTATGGCCGGAAATATCTCCAAATAAGACAGTCGAAGGTTTTGTAGGCGGTGTATTGTCAGCAGTTGTTTTTGCTTGCATCTTCCAAATCATCTTCCCGATTGCTTCTACATATATCATACTTATTGTTGTGACGATTATTGCATCGATTGTCGGGCAGTTGGGCGATCTTGTCGAATCGGCATTAAAAAGGCATTATGAAGTTAAGGATTCAGGAAAGCTCCTGCCAGGCCATGGTGGGATCCTAGACAGGTTCGATAGTCTCCTTTTTGTATTGCCGCTACTTCATTTCCTGCACTTTGTAGGATAAGGGAAAGGGTGTCTACATGACAAAGAAAATAAGCCTACTTGGGGCTACAGGTTCCATCGGTATACAGACACTGGATATCATTGGTTCCAACCCAGATAAATTTAAGCTCGTATCTTTTTCAGCTGGTTTGAATATCGATAGTGTAAGGGAAATTGCTTCCGCGTATCATCCGCAAATGGTATCTGTAATAAGACGTGAAGATGCCGAAATGCTGACAACGGAATTTCCCGCTATCGAATTTGTTTACGGTGATGAAGGCCTTGTTGAAGTTGCTGCACGAACGGGTGCTGATATATTGCTCAACGCCGTCATCGGCAGTGTTGGGCTCAAACCGACACTTGAAGCAATTCGAGCAGGGATAACCATCGCTATTGCCAATAAGGAAACACTTGTCGCAGCAGGAGATATTGTAATGAGTGAAGCCCGTAAATATGGCGTTCCGATTTTACCTGTGGACAGTGAGCATTCAGCACTTTTCCAAGCGTTAAACGGAGAAGATCCGAAACGTATCTCTAGGCTTATTCTGACTGCTTCAGGAGGAAGTTTCAGGGATCTTACCCGGGCAGAACTTTCCAACGTGACGCTGGAACAGGCTCTTGCACATCCTAATTGGTCGATGGGCAATAAATTAACAATCGACTCGGCGACAATGTTGAACAAGGGACTCGAAGTGATTGAGGCGCATCATCTTTTTGGAATGCCCTATGATAAAATCGATTGCTTGCTTCACAAGGAAAGTATCATCCATTCGATGATTGAGTTTGAAGACACGAGTGTCATGGCGCAACTTGGTTCACCTGATATGCGCGTGCCAATCCAGTATGCCTTGACATATCCTGATCGTATTCCGATGCAAAATGCGAAACCGCTTCGTCTCGAAGAAATTGGAATGTTGCATTTCGAGAAAATGGATCTTGTTCGCTTTAAGGCGCTGGGACTTGCATACGCTGCTGGTAGAGAAGGCGGTACAATGCCAACTGCCATGAATGCCGCAAATGAAGTGGCTGTAGCGTTGTTTATGAATGGGCGCATCCCGTTTATACAAATTGAAGACATCATTGAACGGGTAATGGAGGCGCATCGAACAATTTCAACTCCGAATCTTGAAGCCATTTTGGAAACAGATTCGCTTACTCGAAAAATGGTGTATGCTATGGTAGAATGAGTTTTTTAGAAATGGCCTAAGAGGTCAGTGAAGGTGGTTTTTCATGGAAACCGTTATTTCGTTTATAATCGTATTCGGTACTTTGGTCTTTTTTCATGAACTAGGACATTTCTTGTTTGCGAAAAAGGCTGGAATTATGGTGCGTGAATTCGCAATTGGATTCGGCCCTAAAATTATTGGTATTCAAAAAGGCGAAACGTTATATACAGTTCGACTTCTGCCGCTTGGTGGTTATGTTCGGATGGCAGGGGAAGACTTTGATACAGTCGAATTACAGGCTGGTTATCGTGTAGGTCTATTGATTAACGCTGCGAATGAAGTTGAAAAAATTTATTTGAATCGCAATGTTGCGAATCCTGACGTGCTATTCCTTGAAACGGAATCATCCGACTTGGAAAAGGAACTGTTCATCGAAGGTTATGATGAAGAGGGGCAGCTTGTCCGTTACAACGTATCTAGACAAGCGGTTATCTATGAAAAGGGTCAGAAAACGCTTATTGCTCCGTATGATCGCCAATTCGAATCGAAATCTCTAGGCAGTCGAGCAATGGCTATCTTTGCAGGTCCATTGTTTAACTTTATCCTGGCGTTTTTCATATTCCTTGCGATCGGATTGTTACAAGGTGTTCCGACTTATGAACCGATTATTACGAGCGTGGTTAGCGGTGATCCTGCACAGGTTGCAGGTATGAAAGATGGAGACTACGTTACAGGGGTTGATGGTAAACCCATTGACACATGGCAGGAGTTTGCTGAAATCATTCAAAATAGTCCAGGTGTACTGCTCCAGCTTGAAGTGAATCGTAACGGTGATTCGGTGAGAATGGATGTTATTCCAAAGACACTCGAAGAAAAAGGAACAGAATACGGCCAGATTGGCGTGAAATATACAAGCCCAGTAGTGAAAGGCCCGATAAAGGCAGTTCAGTATGGGGTAGAAGAAACAATTGTATGGTTTAAAAGAATTGCCGAATTACTCGGGATGCTCGTAACAGGTCAATTGTCATTCGACGCCTTATCAGGTCCGGTAGGTATCTATCAAGCTACTGGGGAAGTGGCAAAGAGTGGTGTATACAGTCTCATGAACTGGGCTGCAATTTTAAGCATTAACCTGGGCATCATGAACTTGTTACCATTACCAGCACTTGACGGTGGAAGGCTATTGTTCTTCCTGTTTGAAGCGATTCGTGGTAAGCCAATCGCTAAACAAAAAGAAGGAATGGTCCATTTTGTAGGGATTGTTCTGCTGATGTTACTTATGCTTGTTGTAACCTGGAATGATATACAGCGCTTTTTCTTTTAAAGAAAAGCGCAAGGCGCCGTTT
>CAZWAW010000022.1:0-9048 GCA_964632025.1 uncultured Sporosarcina sp. | reverse complement strand
AAAAACATTACTTAAGGTGGGAACATAGATGAAACAATCGCGAACATTCATACCTACAATGCGTGAAGTACCTTCTGATGCCGATGTAAAATCACATCAATTACTTTTGCGCGCAGGTTTTATCCGACAAAATACAAGCGGAATTTATTCATTCCTACCTTTAGGAAAGAAAGTACTTCAAAAAATCGAGACAATTATCCGTGAAGAAATGGAAGCAATCGAAGCTGTAGAGGTATTTATGCCTGCTATGCAACAAGCCGAACTGTGGCAGGAAACTGGAAGATGGTACTCATATGGTCCTGAGTTATTCAGAATGACTGATCGGCATAAAAGGGAATTCGCTCTCGGTGCGACGCATGAAGAAGTAATCACTTCTCTTGTCCGTGATGAAGTTAAATCGTATAAGAAGTTACCACTGACAATGTTCCAAATCCAGACGAAGTTCAGGGATGAACAGCGTCCACGTTTCGGACTTCTTCGAGGACGCGAATTCATCATGAAAGATGCATATTCCTTCCACGCAACGGAAGAAAGCCTAGATGAGAAATACCAAGAAATGATGCAAGCCTATACAAATATCTTCACAAGACTTGGGCTTGATTTCCGTGCGGTTATGGCAGATGGAGGCTCAATCGGTGGTACAGATACGCATGAATTCATGGCGCTATCTGACATTGGTGAAGACACAATCGCGTATAGCGACTCTTCGTCATATGCTGCTAATATTGAAATGGCCGAAGTGAATGTGAACTATGAAAAACTGGATGAAGCATTAATGGAAGTAGAGAAAGTCGCAACGCCTGATCAAAAAACAATCAGCGAAGTCGCTTCATTCCTGAATGTCGATGCGACTCGTCTTATAAAGACACTTATCTTCAAAGCAGATGACGAGCTAATTGCAGTACTTTGCCGTGGTGATCATGAAATCAATGATATTAAGCTGAAAAATGTACTTGGTGCATCAGAAATTGAATTCGCTGCTGAAGGTGATGTTACTGAGCTTCTTTCTTGTGGGGTTGGTTCAATCGGGCCTGTTAAACTTCCTCTTGATCTCAAAGTGATTGCAGATCACTCAATCGCTTCAATCGTAAACGGTGTATGTGGAGCGAATGAAGATGGATTCCACTTGACGAATGTCAATCCAGAACGTGATTTTGCTGTGGATCGTTATGAAGATCTTCGTTTCATTCTCGAAGGAGATGCATCTCCGGACGGCAACGGTACGATTAAGTTTGCTAGAGGAATTGAACTTGGACATATATTCAAATTAGGCACAACGTATAGCGAACCAATGGGTGGAACATTCCTCGATGAAAACGGTAGATCGAAACCGTATATCATGGGCTGCTATGGCATTGGCGTTTCACGTATACTTGCAGCTGTCGCTGAACAGTTTAACGATGAGTATGGCTTGAAATGGCCGAAGAAAATTGCGCCATTTGATGTCCATCTAATTGCTGTCAATCTTAAAGATGAAAGTCAAAAAGATTTGGCTGAAGAATTATACAGTGTTCTGAAATCTTATAGATACGATGTACTCTATGATGATCGTCCTGAACGGGCAGGTGTTAAATTCGCCGATTCGGATTTAATTGGCTTGCCAGTTCGAATTACAGTCGGAAAAAGAGCTTCTGAAGGAATTGTTGAAATTAAATTCAGACAAACCGGAGAAACTGCTGAATGGCAAAAAGAAGAACTAACTGAAAAGTTACAAGCATTTTTCACAGCTGAATAACTATCGAGAAGGGAAGGCCGTATGTCGGTACTTCCCTTCTTTTTCACTGATGAGGGATAGGAGAGGCTTATGAACGCAATAAATAAATTATATATCTTGCTTCAGCAAATCGAGATGACAGATGACCAATATGCCATTCACTTTGAGCATGCGGAACTTAACCGTGTGAATATTCATCGAAAATCGAGGGTGTGGCAATTTAATTTAACACTCGACAAGCCGTTACCAGTAGATGTGTATACAGTGTTTTCGCAACGTGTTAATAAAACATTTGCGGCCATTGCGACGGTCAAGCTTCATATAACATCTAAAAACCAGGAAGTTGATGGGCAATTACTAACGGATTATTGGCCGTTCATCATCGAAGAGTTGAGTGATATGTCCCCGCCAATTAGAGAACGTCTTATTGGACAAAAGCCCATAATGACGGGTGGTAAAATGACGCTTTCTTGTACGAATGATTTAGAACTACAAATGATGAAAGGCAAATATGCTGGACTTATCACGGATGTTTATACATCATTCGGATTTCCGCGGCCTGTCGTCGATTTCAAATTGATAGAGGAAGATAGCGGAGCGGAAGCTGCCCGCGAAGCGTTTATGGCGCAGCGGCTAGCGGAAGAGGAAGCGTATGGTAAAAAAGCGCTTGATGATTTAAAACTAAGGGAAACATCCCAGAAAGAAGGTGGAACAGTATCTGGACCATTCCGTCTTGGAACGCCCATTAAACCTGATGAGCCAATGCTCGAAATTCAGCATATCCAGGACGAAGAACGTCGCGTGACAATAGAAGGTTATGTGTTTGACACTGATGTTCGTGAACTGCGGAGCGGACGCTCACTGTTGACGATTAAAGTGACAGATTACACGGATTCAATTCTTGTTAAAATGTTTTCGCGTGATAACGAAGATGCGGAAATGATGAAGGCACTGAAAAAAGGGACATGGATTCGAGCCCGCGGAGGTATCCAAAACGATACGTTCGTACGTGATCTTATTATGATGGCTCAAGACGTTATGGAAGTGTCGCCTATTATCAGGCAAGACAAGGCGCCCAAGGACCGAAAACGGATTGAACTGCATGCACACACGACGATGAGTCAGATGGATGCTGTTGTATCTGCATCTGCACTTGTTGAACAGGCAGCGAAATGGGGACACCCTGCAATCGCAATTACAGATCACGCGAACGTTCAATCATTTCCGGAGGCCTATAACGCAGGGAAAAAACATGGTGTGAAAGTCATTTTCGGGCTAGAAGCAAATTTGGTGGATGACGGAGTACCTATCGTTTTTGATGAACAGCATAGAAAACTTGAAGACGATTCATTTGTTGTATTTGACGTTGAGACGACAGGGCTTTCAGCGGTGTATGACAGAATCATCGAGCTGGCTGCGGTCAGAGTGAAAAATGGTGAGATTATTGAGACGTTCGAAAGGTTCTCAAATCCGCATCATCCGTTATCTTCTACAACGACCAGGCTGACGGGAATTACCGATGATATGGTGAAAGATGCGCCGGAAATCGAAGATGTCACGAAAGATTTCATCGAATTTATTGGTGATTCGATTCTTGTGGCGCATAATGCGAAATTCGATATGGGCTTCTTTTATCAAGCGTGTAAAAAGGCAAATTTGGAAGCCGCGGCCTATCCAGTCATCGACACGCTCGAACTGGCCCGCTTCCTTTATCCAGAAATGGGGAATCACCGGCTAGGCACGCTGGCGAAAAAGTTCGGAATCGAACTGACTCAGGCTCACCGAGCAATCTATGATACCGAAGCGACTGCGCATTTGTTCCTTCGTTTATTGAAAGATGCGGAAGGAAAAGGCATCGAATACTTGGATGACTTTAACCGCCATATTGGTGAAGGGGACGTCTACAAACGGTCTCGACCATCGCATTGTACACTTTTAGCAGTCGATGATGAAGGATTGAAAAACCTGTTTAAACTCGTTTCTTACTCACATATGGATTATTTTTACCGTATTCCGCGGATACCACGTTCATTGCTTGTTAAATACCGCAAAGGGCTGCTTGTCGGCTCTGGTTGTGATAAAGGTGAAGTGTTCGAGGGGCTTATGCAGAAACCAATGGAAGAAGTAGAGGAAATTGCGAAGTTTTACGATTACCTTGAAGTGCATCCAAAACCGGTTTATTCGCATCTGCTTGAACTTGAATTGATTCGCGATGAGTGGAATATGGAAGACATTATGCGGAAACTGATCAAACTTGGGAAAAAGGTTGGTCTACCGGTTTGTGCAACAGGCAATGTCCATTACATTGATGAAACGGATGCGGTATTCCGCCAAGTACTTGTCAGATCACAAGGTGGGGCCAATCCGATGAACAGGCATTCACTGCCGGCAGTTCAATTTCGAACGACGGATGAAATGCTGGAGGAATTCGCGTTTCTCGGCCAAGAAGTTGCAGAAGAGATTGTCATTGACAACCCGCATGCAATTTTAGCAAGAATCGGTAACGTAAAACCAATCAAAGATGATCTTTATACCCCTACAATCGAAGGGGCGGACGTAGATGTGCGTGAATTGACGTATTCGATGGCACACAGAATTTATGGTGAGCAATTGCCGGATAACATCGAAGCGCGCATTGAAAAAGAATTGAAGTCGATTATCGGCCACGGCTTTGCGGTTATCTATCTCATCTCACACAAGCTTGTGAAGAAATCGCTGGATGAGGGGTATCTTGTTGGGTCTCGGGGGTCGGTCGGCTCATCGCTTGTCGCTACAATGATGGAAATCACTGAAGTGAATCCGATGCCGCCACACTACATTTGCCCGACCTGTAAGAAATCCGAGTTTTTCGATGATGGATCCGTCAGCTCTGGCTACGATCTTCCAGACAAAATATGCCCAACATGCGAAACGCCGTTCAAAAAAGATGGGCAGGATATTCCGTTCGAAACCTTCCTTGGTTTCAATGGGGATAAAGTCCCGGATATTGACCTCAACTTCAGTGGTGATTATCAAGCACACGCCCATAATTATACCAAAGAACTGTTCGGTGAAGATTTTGTTTACCGTGCGGGGACAATCGGGACTGTCGCTGAGAAGACGGCTTACGGTTATGTACGAGGTTATATGAATGATAATAATTTGAACTTCCGTGGCGCTGAAATCGACCGTCTTGTACAAGGCTGTTCTGGCGTTAAACGAAATACAGGGCAGCATCCCGGCGGAATTATCGTTGTTCCGGATGATATGGATATATTCGATTTTACACCTATTCAGTTTCCAGCGAATGATTTGAATTCGAGCTGGAAGACGACTCATTTTGACTTCCATTCCATTGATAATAACTTGTTGAAACTCGATATTCTTGGTCATGATGATCCGACGATGATTAAAATGTTGCAGGATTTATCCGGCATTGATCCACTGACGATTCCTCCGGATGATAAAGGTGTCATGGAATTATTTAGCGGTACAACTTCACTTGGCGTCACTCCGGAGCAAATAGGGTGTAAAACGGGGACGCTCGGTGTACCTGAGTTTGGGACAAGATTCGTTCGGCAGATGCTTGAAGAGACGAAGCCGTCGACGTTTTCGGAACTGATTCAAATTTCCGGATTGTCTCATGGTACGGACGTTTGGCTCGGTAACGCACAGGAATTGATCCAGAACAAAACATGCGAACTGAAAGATGTTATTGGTTGCCGTGATGATATTATGGTGTATTTAATCTATCAAGGATTAGATCCGTCGATGGCCTTTCAGATTATGGAATTTGTCCGTAAAGGCCGTGGATTAACACCGGAGTTTGAAGCCGAAATGAAAGCTCAAAGCGTGCCTAACTGGTATATCGAATCGTGTAAAAAGATTAAATACATGTTCCCGAAAGCGCACGCAGCTGCCTATGTATTGATGGCGCTTCGCATCGCATACTTCAAAGTGCATCACCCAATTTTGTACTATGCAACATACTTCACAATACGGGCAACGGACTTTGATCTCCTGACCATGACGAAGGGATCTGCGTCGGTACGGGCACAAGTAAAAGAGATTAATGCAAAAGGGTTGGATGCAACGCCGAAAGAGAAGAGTTTGCTCACGGTGCTTGAAATTGCGCTGGAAATGTGGGAACGTGGTATTTCATTGGAAAGACCGGATTTGTATAAATCCGACGCAACAACATTCCTTATTGAAGGAAATACACTGATTCCACCGTTCAATTCAGTTCCGTCTCTTGGGACGAACGTTGCGAATTCAATTGTTGAAGCGAGGAAAGACGGAGAGTTTCTTTCGAAAGAAGATTTCCAGCAGCGCGGCCGTGTATCGAAGACGATTGTCGAGTATATGGACGCATTAGGATGTTTGGAAGGTATGCCTGAAGCGAATCAGCTGTCTCTCTTTTAGGATTTGCGCTACGTTTTTCGAATTGCAATATGGAGCGTTGTTGGGCATCTATTGTATAAAACCGGCAAGGGGAGAGGGAATTATACAAACAAACCAAACTCTTCTTGTTCGGTTTGTTTGCACCAGCAAATATCGTATGGTATGATGGGAACAACTTTTGTAATAGTCTTGCGCAAAAAGAGTGGGATTTCCCGCTCTTTTCTGTTGTTCTGTACTGTTTTTTAATTTTATTTGGTATGAGTTCAGGCTTTCATCAACTAAAGTTAGAGCCTCCGGCGGATGCCACGGATTTTGTAGTGAAATTAATCTACTTAATCTCGGCGCAAATACGCCGAGGCGTATTTGATTAATATTTCGGGAGGGCTAAGATGAGTAATATTACGGAAGAAGTCGCGAAAATCGCCAGTCCAATTGTTGAGGAACTAGAATTGGAACTTGTCGATGTAGAGTTTGTTAAAGAAGGAAGAGACTGGTTTTTACGGGTCTATATCGATACACCTAACGGAAACATCGATATTGATCAGTGCTCTCAAGTTAGTGAAAAGTTAAGTGAAGAGCTTGACCGTACTGACCCTATTCCGCAAAACTATTTTCTTGAAGTGTCTTCACCAGGTGCTGAGCGTCCGTTGAAGAAGGAAGAAGATTTTCAAAAAGCGATTGGACAGTTCGTATTCATTAAAACGTACGAAGCCATTAATGATATGAAAGAGTTCGAAGGTTATTTGTTGGCATATGGTCCTGAGGGCGCAGAAGTTGAAATGCGCATTAAGACGAGAAAATTAACGGTTGTAATCGATCAGGATAAAATCGCACTTGCCCGTTTGGCAATCGACTTTTCCGCATAATTGAATAGTAGGAGTGATTAACATGAGTAGTGATCTACTCGATGCATTGACAGCCCTTGAAAAGCAAAAAGGCATTTCCAGGGACGTATTAGTAGAAGCAATCGAAGCAGCACTTGTGACTGCATATAAACGTAATTTCAATCAGGCACAGAACGTGCGCGTTGATTTGAACCTTGATAAAGGAACGATGAAAGTATATTCAAGAAAAGACGTCGTTGTAGAAGTTGAAGATGACCGTCTACAAATAAGTCTTGAAGATGCACATAAAATCAACCCATCTTATGAACTTGAGGATGTTGTTGAAGAAGAAGTGACACCACGTGATTTCGGTCGTGTTGCAGCACAAACTGCGAAGCAAGTAGTTACGCAGCGTGTGAGGGAAGCGGAACGTGGCATCATCTATGAAGAGTACGTCGACAGGGAAGATGATATCGTTAATGGTATTGTTGAACGTCTTGACGCACGAAATTTGTATGTAGGTCTTGGGAAAGTCGAAGCTGTTTTACCAGTAGGGGAACAGATTCCGACAGAAACGTATAAACCCCATGATCGTATCAAAGTATATATTACAAAAGTTGAACGTACATCACGTGGTCCGCAAGTGTTCGTATCTAGAACACATCCTGGACTTCTCCGCAGGCTGTTTGAAGTTGAGGTTCCTGAAATCTTTGAAGGCATCGTTGAAATCAAATCGATTGCACGAGAAGCGGGAGATCGATCTAAAATTTCAGTTCATACAAATAATGATGCAGTAGATCCAGTCGGTTCATGTGTAGGTGCAAGAGGTGCCCGCGTTCAATCGATATCAAATGAACTAAATGGCGAGAAAATCGATATCGTCGAATGGTCAGAGGATCCAGCTATATTCGTTGCAAATGCACTGAGCCCGTCAAAAGTAATTGACGTTCAGGTGAATGAAGAAGATCGATCGACAACGGTTGTTGTACCTGACTATCAATTGTCACTTGCTATCGGGAAACGTGGTCAGAACGCTAGACTTGCTGCCAAAATGACTGGTTGGAAAATCGACATTAAGAGCGAAACGGATGCTCGCGAACTTGGAATTTATCCGTCAGCTACTAGTGTGTTAATCATAGAACAAGTCCAGTTGGATGAAGACGCGAACGAAAGCGATCCATACTTCGTTGAAGATGAAGTGACAGAGGACGTTGGAACTGAAACAATTGATCTGTATACGGATACTGATACGGAAAACGAAGACTGAGAGGAAGGATGAGTACACATGACAAACATGAAAAAAATTCCTCTGCGTAAATGTGCGGCGACAGGCAAAATGTTTCCTAAAAAGGAAATGATCCGCATTGTTCGCCCGAAAGAAGGGGAAGTTTCAGTCGATCTCACTGGCAAGAAGTCAGGCCGAGGGACATATGTGTCAAAATCCGAAGAAGCAGTTGAATCCGCGCGCCGTAACAGATCGATTGAAAGTCAACTTGGGACGGCCGTACCTGAACAGGTATTCGAGGATCTTCTCCACGCAATCCGCCGGGAGGCATTAAAATGACAGATCCGAAAAAGATTTATCAAATGCTTGGCATGGCGGCGCGGGCAAGAATGCTTATTATGGGTGAAGATTTGGTTGTTCGGGAGATTCGTGCCGGCAAAGCGCGTCTTGTGATTATTTCAGAGGACGCCTCTAAAAATACGATGAAAAAATTAACTGATAAAAGTACGTTTTACAACGTTGAGAAGCATGTTTTTGGGAATCGAGAAGAGCTTGGACATGCAGTAGGAAAAGAGTCGCGGGTCGTACTTGCGCTAACGGACAACGGTTTTGCTAAAAAAGTGTCCGGGCTGCTCAACGAATATAACCGGGGGTGGACTAATGACGAAAATACGGGTACACGAATACGCGAAACAAGTGAATCGGACGAGTAAAGAAGTTATTGATGAGCTTGGAAAGATAAATGTAAGTGTCACAAATCATATGTCAACATTGGATAATGATTCGATTACAAAACTGAATGGTAAATTCAGTGGCAATGTCACTAAGCAAAGTGCGCCAAAAGTAGAAACGAAGGGTGCTGAACAAAAAATGGCTCCAAATCCATCACAAGGTTCGACAGGCGG
>CAZWAW010000021.1:33336-34609 GCA_964632025.1 uncultured Sporosarcina sp. | reverse complement strand
CACGCGAGTCCGATCATACACCTTTGCAATTAGCTTATTTAACTTTCCCCGGCCGCGGCCAGATGAAGTACGAAATAGAAATGACAAAGTCAATCCCGAGAACGAGTGCCCATACTCTCAAGGTAGCGGATAGTACTTCAGTTCTTACTGGATCACCGATGAAATAAATCATTGCGACAAGGAAAGCACCGCCGATTATATAAGCAAGAAGATGTTGCAATGTGCCTTTCATCGAGTGGCGAGCGTGTTCGAATCCGACTTTACGTACAGGTTTTGTCCCCGTTTTTTGAATGTAGTAACGAAAGCGTTCATCAGCCCAGCGGATCATACTTTTGCCGAAAGCGATGGAAGAACCGAGATAGATTGCCGCAATGGCGTGTACTTGTGTTGCGGTTGCCCCGTTGTATAGGTCGGTTGCTGTGACGATGAGTAAAATTAAATCAATTACTGGCGTCAAAGCGAGTAAGAAAAAACCGAGCTTTTCTCGTTTGAAAATATAGCGGGTGATAAGTCCAAGAGCGATGACGACCCAGAAACCAATTTCACAGGAGATAATTGTCCAAGCAATGAAATTCATAGGAACACCTCATTTTCATCGAGTTGTAGTTTAGTAGGTTTATCATAGCACACTGATTATATGACTAACGGTTGCTGATTTATCACCGCCATGGAGCAAGTCATCACCGGTACGAGCTGGTTTATCACCGGCATGGAGCATGTTATCACCGGCACGACCGACCTTATCACCGCCAAGCACAAAAAAACGGAAAAGCTGAATCAGCTTTTCCGTTCCTTCAGTCTATTACTTATTCAAATAAGCCCACGCATACTGTGCATATAGTTCGGCTCCAGTAGCCAACGCGTCTTCGTCGATATCGAAGTTGCCGTGGTGATGTGACCATTCCGTATCTTTCTCCGGATTTCCACTGCCAACAAGTGCAAAACTGCCGGGTGCTTTGTCGAGGAAGAACGAGAAATCTTCGGCGCCCATTGTCGGTTTTTCATCATATACAACATCTGAACCGAATGCTTCGGCAGCTACTTGCTGAACGAGGTTCGCACTCTCTTCGTCGTTGATAACTGGTTCTGTTCCGCGGATATACTCAACTCTCGCAGTCGCACCGTACATGTCGGCCACGCTATTTGCGTATTGTGAAATACTTTTTTCGATATGATTGCGCGTGTCTTGATTGAACGTGCGAACCGTTCCTTCGATTAACGCATTCTCAGCAATAATGTTGAAACGCGTGCCGACTTCCATTTTACCGACTGT
>CAZWAW010000021.1:0-33236 GCA_964632025.1 uncultured Sporosarcina sp. | reverse complement strand
AAAACATTGTCGACGCCATCCATGGCACCTTGGTCGACCATCGCTTTTGCACCTTGCGCAATTTCTTCTGCGGGTTGGAAGAGCAGGCGTACGTTACCTGGCAGTTCATCTTTCACATCGGATAATGCTTTTGCAGCGATTAGCAACATCGATGTGTGTGCATCATGGCCGCATGCATGCATTTTCCCTTCAATCTTGGAAGCATAGGGTACATGCGTGTTTAATTGTTCAACAGAGAGTGCATCCATATCGCCGCGCAGTGCGACTGTTTTGCCTGGAAGCGCGCCTTTAATGTCAGCAATAACGCCTGTAGGTTCGGTCTTGCGGTAGGAAATACCGAGTTCATCCAAATAAGCGCAAACGAACGCAGTTGTTTTTACTTCTTCAAAAGACAGCTCTGGTTCGCTATGTAATTTGCGTCGCAGTGCAGTCAGTTCGTCGCTATAGTTCGAGATAGCTTCTTTTATTTTATGATTGATCATGTTGTTTTAGCCTCCGTTAATCGCTTTACTGCTTCATAGATAATAGTCGTGCCGTCTGCCAGGTGGCCTGGATCCGACCATTCTTCCGGACAATGGCTTAGCCCGTCTTTGCTTGGAATGAACACCATTCCGCAGGCCGTGAAGTCTGAAAATACCATTGCATCATGGCCTGCTCCGCTATTAATCGAACAATAAGGAATTTCAAGATGGTCACTCGCTTCTTTCAGTAAAGAGCGAATGCCGCTATCGAGTTCTTTGGGCTCAATGTAGAGTTGCTGTTCAATTGACGTGCGAATTCCGTTGCTATTTTGTTGTGCAATCAATTCTTTTGCTTTGCGTACGGCATTCAGTACATGTGCTTCTTTACCTGAACGAATATCTACGCTGAAGACAACTTTGTCTGGGATAACATTTGCTCCGTTCGGGAAGACGTTTAACCGGCCTGTTGTGATAACGGTTCCTTCGCCTTCATCGCTTGCAATTCCTGGGAGGGTCGCAATGATGTGCGCCGCGGAAACGAGTGCATCGGAACGCCGATCCATAGGTGTTGTACCAGCATGTCCAGCTTGGCCTTGTACAGTCACTTCCAATTGAGTAAGTCCAACAATGGCTTCAACGACACCAATTTGAATGTTTGTCTCCTCGAGAATTGGGCCTTGTTCGATATGCAACTCAAGGAAGGCTTTAATCGTTTTCGGATCTCGTGTTTTCTCCTTGGCTGGGTTGACCCAGATATCCGCCATCGCATCTACTGCTAAAATACCGTTTTTATCAGCAAGCGTTTTGAAATCTTCTTCTGTCATTAAACCCATCATCCCACGTGAGCCCATTAGACCTCCGCCAAAACGGGAACCTTCTTCTTCAACGAGTGCAATGATTTCAAGCGGGTAGGTTGGCTTAAAATTGTTCTCTTTGAACAATGCAGCAACTTCTAATCCGACAACAACGCCTGCAGCACCATCATAAGCTCCACCATTTGGAACAGAGTCAAAGTGGGAGCCGACGATGACGGAAGGGGCGTCAGGTAAAGTACCTTCAAGCTTGCCGAAGATATTACCAAACCCATCTTCTGTGACAGCTAGACCGTACTCCGTCATTGCTTTTTTAATGTAATTCCGTGCCTGTAAATCTTCTTGGCTATACGTAAGCCGCGTCACACCCGCACCAGGCGTAGCTGTGAATCGACTCAACAATTCGATATGTTGTTCAATTCGTTGTTGATTGGCTGTCATATCTATTCCTCCTCGTTTGAATAGCTTCTAAATTAGCCTATTACAAGAATCCGACGAAGAAGCCTGCAAGGATAACGGAAACCATCGTGACACTTATAAATCCACCGACAAGCATCGGAGGTAACATGTGACTTGTTAGTGCTTCTCTTTCTTTTTCATCTTCCGTCAATGAATTGATGACTTCATTGGTAATAATATAGTCTGCTGGGAAGCCGTATAACGCAGTTAACGAAACGGCAAATGCCATTTCTTTACTGACTTTCAGTACTTTCCCCATGAACAACGAGAAGATGTACATGCCGACGACGCCTAATACGATACAACCAACAAGTGGATACAGGATTTCCATCATCATGGAAGGTGTCGCTTTTTTCAAACCGTCAAAGATGAACAGCATAAGTGCCATCATTGCTAATCCAAAACCATTTGCTTTTTGCAGTACTTGACGTTCCAAGAAGCCGATACTTGTTGCGATAATACCGAACAATAAGCAAAGCACATAAGGACTGACTGTCACAATAGGTGCCAACAATGTAGAAACGAGATACGCAAGGAAGCCGACGAGTGCGAGTCGGAAAAACTTGAAGTAATCTGTATTGAATTTATCCGGCATCTTCTTAAATAGCTTAAGTTCATGTCGTTTTGAAACTGAAGCTTGAGTACCGGTCTTTTGTTCTTTTAATTCGCCTTTGCGATACTTTTCAAGAAGCATTTTCCCTTCTTTTTTAAGAACAATTGACGTAAGAGGATAACCCGCGAAGCCTTGCATCACGTAAATGACAATTGCGAAGACAGCCAATGTTGCGAGTCCAGCGTTGGCTGCACCTTCGGACATGATCAACGCAGATACAACACCGCCGACAAGAGGTGGAATTGCAACGATGATTGTTTCAATACCAAATAGTAGTGTACCGATTCCGAATAAAGCAACGACAATACCTAAAATTCCAGCAAGGGAAATTAATATGGTTTTCCATTGTTCTTTCAGTTGTTGAAGTGATAGCAATGTACCCATATTGGTAATGAGTAAATAAATCATCATTGACGCGACGGTAGGTGGTACGCCGGCAAGTGAAACGATATCTTGCGGGAAAAACGTCCAATAGCCTAGCAAGAAGAGGACTGCGCAGACGAAAACTGATGGAATCCACGCTTTCGTCCGGACAGAGACGACATCTCCGATATATAAAATAGCTACTAAGATTACTAAAGCTAACATTTGTGACATAGTATTCATCCCTTTCAGACAATATAGAATTTTAATTAGGATAACATAAAATTCTGTCGAATAATAGCGGATTTTACACATTGTATATAATATATCGCAGAGAAAATAATTGAAAGCGCTTTCTAATGGGCTGTTGTAATTCGATTATTTGAGTAGGTGAAATTCATGTGGAATGAATAAAGATAGAGCGTATGAACATCTGCATAAACTGAGCAAAGGTGCCTTAAAATGGATAGCTACAGCGTATTCAAGGGTTTTCTATTCGTTCAACTATATAAGTTGAACGAATAGAAAAAACCTCCAACGCAGTATCTATCATTCTGCATTGAAGGAAGTTCAGTTTGTTGGATCAGTAACTTATTTTGTTAGTAACGAATTCTCGATTTTATAGTCTAACTTAACTTCATCTAACCAATTAACGTACTCTGCTTGTACACCTTCTTCTAGTAATAGCCCTTTTATTTCTTCCTTAAGCTCACTAAATACTGCTTTTTTTGCTGCTTTCTTGTCGGTTACATGAATAATATGATAACCGTGTTCTGTTTTTACAGGGGCACTAATTTCATCAACTTTCATTGAGAATGCTGCTTTTTCAAATTCGGCTACCATTTTACCGCGTGGGAAAAGGCCTAATTCTCCACCATTTTCTGCACTCATTGTATCCGTTGAGAATTCTTTTGCAAGTGTAGCAAAATCCTCTCCGTCTGCAAGTTTCTTCTCAACCTTTTTCGCTGTGGCTTCATCTTCCACTAAAATATGGCTGGCTGCGACTTGTTCTTCCTCGTTGAAGGAATCTTTGTTTTCTTCGAAGTACGCTTTGATGTCCTCATCAGTTATCTTAATACGTGGCTCAATTATTTTTCGGATAGATAAATAATCAATAATATTTTCTTTGAATTTTTTCTCTGTCATAGCATTTTGTTTGAGTGCAGCTTCAAATGCCTCTTGTCCACCTGCGTTTTCGATGTATATTGCAAATTCTGCATCTACTTCTTTATCAGAAACGGAGACTTTTTCTTTTTTTAACTCGAGTGCAACGACTTTATCATCGATCATTGCAGTAAGCGCTTCTTGCCCAGCTGATTGAACGAGAACTTCATATAATTCATCTTTCGTAATTTTTTCATCACCTATAGTTGCTACGGTCTCATCTGTTGATGCCTTTGAATCTTTTGAGCAGCCTGTTGCGACAGTTAAAATAATTGCGAGTAGACTGACTGCTAACAATGGGAATAACCTTTTTTTACGCATTTTTTAATTCCTCCAATGTTTGATATAACTTCATTCTACAGGAGAAATATGAACAAACTATTACAGAGAATATAAAAACGGAAAAACAGAGTCGTTTTTCCGTTTATTCTATTTATTCTTGTGTATTAGTTGTTTCTGGTTTCTGGGTTTTTCCTTCATGTCCACCTTTGCCATGTTCACGTCCACCTTCAAAATGTTTTCCTTCACGTGGTCTATCTAAGAAAAAGTCTTTTTCCCCTTTAGAAGGGAAGAGGTTCAATTCTTCAGCTTTGTCGGCGTAATTTGTACGAATTTCTTCCATTAGTTCACGTGCGGATTTGTCCGCAGTATTGATGCCAAGTTTTTCAGCAGCATTGAAAATTTCTTTGTCGCGTACTTCTTCCATTAAGTCATGTTGATCTTTGCCGTCTGTTTCAATACCCAATTCTTTTGCTTTTTTTAAAACTTTAGCTTCCCCAACTTCTTTTGCAAGTGCTTTGAATTCTTTGCCGTCAGTGGAGATGCCAAGCTCTTTTGCTTCATTCATAATATGTGTTTCGCGAATTTCTTTGGCTAACGTTTCTTCATCCTTGCCAGTTGCATCAATGCCTAATTCTGTTGCTGATTTTAGAAGTTTCGCATTCCAGATTTCCTTCTGAAGGGCTTTTATTTCTTTACCATCAGTTTCGATGCCTAGTTCTTTTGCGTGTTTTAGCGTCATAACTTTTTGTACTTCCTCGAAAATTTCTTTCGCGTCCTTGCCATCTGTTTTAATACCAAGTTCTTCTGCTTTCTCTGAAATGAATTCTTTAGAGCCAGCTTGTTCACCGTGTTTGTGTTCGAACGAAGGGGATTTTTTCGTCTCGCTGTCTGTACTCGCATAGGCTGTTACCGATCCGATTACACCTAGTGTCAATACCGTTGCTAAAACATACTTTATTGCATTCTTCTTCATTTATTTTCCTCCTTTATGGATCTAATTAATTTTAGTATGACTGATAAATATGAACGAATTATGACTGGAGTATGAACAAGATATTAAAAAAACTGCTATGCACAATGCATAGCAGCCGAAATAGATTTTTAGTTTTCGTTTTGCAGTGGGAACGACAGCGTGAATTTTGTTCCTTTCCCTTTTTCACTTGTTACATCGATTGTACCGTTATGCATCATTACGAGACTTTTTACAATGGACAAGCCAAGTCCGAATTCACCGTACGGATTCGTTGTTCTAGATACAATCGCTTTATAAAATCGACCCCAAATTTTCTCGACATCATCAGGGTCGATCCCGATACCGGTATCTTCAATTTCGATGATACAGTTCGTATTGCTCATATAACCGCGAAGATAGATCCTGCCATTTTCGGTAAACTGGATACTGTTTTTCGTAATATTGATCAATATCTGGGTGAGTCTGTCGTAATCTGCAAACACCAATACATCGGGGTCGGCAGCTACAAAAATTTCGTTATTTCGTTCCGCCGCAACACCATCGAGCTGATCTTTGATGATTTCTAACAGTTCAACGAGCTGGATGTCCTGTTTAATGAGTGTGACTTGGTTGGAGCGGATTTTTTCGTAATCCAAGTTTTCATTGACCAGGCGGATAAGTCGCAACGTTTCATTGGTGGCGAGCTGCAGTCCCTTTTCTTTTTCAGATTCAGGAATCATATTATTTTTTAGACCCTCAATCATGCCTCTTATCGTCGTAAGGGGCGTTCGTAATTCGTGTGACACATCGGCCATAAATTGGCGACGCCTGTTTTCGAGATTTTCAATTTCCTCCATTGAGGCATCCAGCTTCTCAACCATCTCGTTGAAATCACCCGCAAGCTCACTGATTTCATCAAAATCCGAAGAGGGGATACGGACTGAATAATCACCTTGTGCAACGGCGGAAGTTGCTTCTTGAAGCCGTTTAATACGCCTAACGTGAAACGTCGATAAAATCCAGCTTAGAAGAAGTGAAATGGCCAGTGCGATAAACGTTGTAACAAGCAAATAAGTATTCATTTGCGAAATCGCTTCACGTGAGCCTTTTATGGGTGACGTCAAAAGTATGCCGCCGCCAAAACGATTATTTTGCACATAGGGAAGAAGAACAAATGTGACGGCTTCGTTGAAGCGTTTGAAATCCTGCTTCACAGTTACAGTTTCACCATTTTTAATATCGTGCCATTCTTCTTCACTCAAACTAATGAGCGACGTTTTTATGCCTGTCGAATAAATGATAGCCGACTTTTCGTCGAATAAACTATATTGAATATCCCGGCCATTTAGGACTTGTCCATAAGACCTTAAAATCCCGTCAGAACTTCGTTGGTCTTGTTGGATATCCCGTAAAATAGACTGTCCATATGTCGTGAGTTCTTCTGTTTTATTATCATAAACAAACTGCTCAATATAGTGTGAAAGTAGCAAGCTTAATAATAAGAAGGCAATGACGATTACGCTGAAGTGACTGACAAGTTGTTGGTATAAGTATTTAACTTTCACTTTGAGTCACCTAAGGTTTCGTCGAATCGATAACCGACGCCCCAAACAGTATGGAAAAAAGGTTGTTCATCCGTAGAGACTTTCGTGCGAAGCCGTTTGATGTGGACATCGACTGTTCGATCGTCACCGTAAAAGTCATATCCCCACACATTATCTAGCAATTGTTCGCGCGAGAAAACTTGTTTCGGATGCTGGACAAAATGGTAGAGCAGATCGAATTCTTTCGGCGTTAGATTTTGTACCGGCACTCCGTCGAGCAATACATCACGTGTGTTTAGGTTGATTTTAAAATGGGCTGTTTCGACAATGCCGTCTTGCAACGGTTTGTCATTCAGTGTTGAATATCTGCGTGTCACAGCTTTAATGCGGGCCATAAGCGCCAGTGGGCTAAATGGCTTCGTGACATAATCATCTGCACCCATTTCAAGTCCTAGCACCTGGTCTGATTCACCATCTTTTGCGGTTAGCATAATAATTGGCGTCGCAACGTTTGCTGACCGCAGCTTATGGCAAATCGAAATACCGTCCATGCCAGGCAACATCCAGTCAATAATGATGCAATCCCAGCCGCCCTGCTTCGCAAGTTCGAAACCTTCCAAACCATTTTTTATGAATGAACCATCGATTTTTTCCTTCAAAAAAAATAATTCAATCATGGAAGATACACTCTCATTGTCTTCAATTACTAAAATTCTCACTAAAATACGCCTCCTGTTGCACTACCATTCCTTTCAAGTTAAATCGAAAACGAGAAATTAGCAACTGCAAACACCCCTCCTGTGTAATGAAGGAGAGGTGATTACACGAATATATTAATTTGCCGTGGATACATTGCTCGTAAGTAAAACGTCAACCGTTTTTAACGCTGCACCGCGATAAATAGTAAATGACGCTTTGTCACCGACAGAAAGATTCGTATACAAGAACTTCCGCAGTTCTGTCGAGTTCTTCACTTCGGTGCCATTAATCGCTGTTATTATATCTTCTACATCGAGGCCTGCTTTTCCTGCTGCGGATGCAGGATCAATATTTGCAATTACCACACCGCCTGTAACTTCGTTCGGAAGACCTTGCAAGTAGGTCCGTGGTACCTGGTCGAGATCCGCAAGTCCAATACCTATATACGGGCGTTCAACCTGTCCATTTGCTGTCATTTCTTCAATTAGTGGAATGACTTCGTTACTCGGAATCGCAAAACCAAGTCCTTCAACACCGCTTTCAGAAATTTTCAAGCTGTTAATCCCAATGACTTGTCCCGCCGTATTGAGGAGTGCGCCGCCGCTGTTGCCGGGGTTAATGGCAGCGTCCGTTTGGATAACATTCATTTCCCACTCACCTGCGGAAGTCTTCACATTAATGGATCGATTGACTGCGCTGACAATTCCTTGGGTCACTGTGCCGGAGAAGTCGAGGCCAAGCGGATTACCGATGGCAATGACATCGTCTCCTGCACGAAGTTTATCGGAGTCGCCGAATTCAAGGGAAGTGTCTGCATACTTCGCATCGATTGTTAGAACAGCAAGGTCACTTAGTGCATCTTTTCCGACGAGCGTAGCCGTTGTTGTCTCTCCACTTTCAAGTGAAACCTCA
Source organism: uncultured Sporosarcina sp. (assembly GCA_964632025.1). GTDB lineage: Bacteria > Bacillota > Bacilli > Bacillales_A > Planococcaceae > Sporosarcina. The sequence continues at coordinate 24,975 of CAZWAW010000021.1, read as the reverse complement.
AGCTTTTCTGCGCCTTCGATGACGTGGTTATTCGTCACGATAAATGCTTTGGCACCCTCTATTTTATAAATGACACCCGAACCGGAACCGCTCTTGGTACTTTCAGCTTGCTGTGAAAAAGGATTATTTTCTTTTTGGTAATTAACAATCCCAACAATTGCGCCGGAAGACTTTTCTACCATATCGGATAGTGACGGTGTATCTTTAGCGCCTGTTTGCTGTACATTATAGGGAACCGTATCCGTAGTGATCGGAACCGCTTCGGCGGAACCACCTTGCAGTAAATCTGTATTGACGACGACTGCTAACGTTAATACCGAACCAATAACACCTGCTCCTAACGTTGCTAAAAATCGTTTACCTGGTTTGTTTTTATTTTCTGTCTCCATGCTAATTCCTCCCGTTTAATCTGATTACCTTTATTTTAGTTGGAAGATATGAACAAACTATTACCGAGAAGTTAATAATTGATGAAGTAGCCATTTTAATGAACTAATAACTCTTTATTTCACCCAGCATGGATAATAAAGTAGTTTCCGATGAATATGTCAATCTATGTCGAACGATTTTAAAGGATAGTAGTTGAAATAATCAGCATAGTCTGACAGAATGAGAGGACAAGCTTCTTTTTTATTTCGAAAAGGTTGTAAGCGCATACATTACTTTTTTTGGTAGGCGTGCATACTGCAGAAGTTTGCGACGTATAGTGGCATTGTGTGAAAAATTCAACTCACAGGGAGGAATGGAAATATGGTACAAGCGGTAGAAAATCTGATTTATGCTTTTCCGAACACGGAAGGTGCGAAAGTAAACTTTAAGGAACGCTACGATAACTTTATCGGTGGAAAATGGACAGCGCCAGTTAAAGGGGAATACTTCGAAAACGTGACGCCGGTAACAGGAAAAGTATTTACAGAAGTAGCACGCTCAACTGCAGAGGATGTTGAACTTGCGTTGGATGCGGCACATGCTGCAAAAGATGCTTGGGGCAAAACGTCTGTTACGGTGCGCTCAAATACGTTACTGAAAATTGCTGATCGCATCGAGCAAAACTTAGAAATGCTGGCTGTTGCTGAAACGTGGGATAACGGCAAAGCAGTACGCGAAACATTGAATGCGGATTTGCCGCTTGCTATCGACCATTTCCGCTATTTCGCTGGTGCGATTCGAGCACAAGAGGGCGGCGTTAGTCAGATTGATGACGATACAGTAGCGTACCATTTCCACGAGCCAATCGGTGTCGTTGGACAAATTATTCCATGGAACTTCCCGATTCTAATGGCGGTATGGAAGCTCGCACCTGCGCTTGCTGCCGGAAACTGTGTTGTGCTGAAGCCTGCAGAACAGACGCCGGCATCGATTCTTGTACTTGTAGAATTGATTGCAGATCTATTGCCTCCTGGCGTTCTGAACGTCGTGAACGGTTTCGGTCTTGAAGCAGGTAAACCACTTGCATCGAGCTCACGTATCGGGAAAATTGCATTCACAGGTGAAACAACAACAGGACGTCTGATCATGCAATATGCTTCACAAAACGCGATCCCTGTCACGCTTGAATTAGGCGGTAAATCACCGAACATCTTCTTCGAAGACATCATGGACGAGGACGATTCGTTCTTGGACAAAGCAGTAGAAGGCTTCGTCATGTTTGCACTGAACCAAGGTGAAGTATGTACATGTCCTTCACGTGCGCTGATTCAAGAATCCATTTACGATAAATTCATGGACCGTGCAATTGAGCGTGTAAAAGCGATTAAAACAGGAAATCCGCTTGACCCGACTGTCATGATGGGTGCGCAAGCATCAACTGAACAGCTGGAAAAAATACTTTCTTATCTAGATATTGGAAAACAAGAAGGTGCGGAATGTCTGATTGGCGGCGAGCGAAATCACCTTGAAGGCGATTTGAAAGAAGGCTACTACGTCAAGCCGACTGTCTTTAAAGGGAATAATAAAATGCGGATTTTCCAGGAAGAAATCTTTGGTCCTGTCGTTTCGGTTACAACGTTCAAAACAAAAGAAGAAGCGCTTGAAATTGCGAACGATACGCTCTATGGCTTAGGATCAGGTGTTTGGACACGCGACATGAATACGGCATACCGTTTCGGCCGCGGCATCCAAGCGGGACGAGTTTGGACAAACTGTTATCACATGTACCCAGCGCATGCTGCGTTCGGCGGTTACAAAGCATCCGGTGTCGGTCGTGAAAACCACTTAATGATGTTGAGTCACTACCAACAAACGAAAAACATGCTTGTTAGCTACAGCGAAAACAAACAAGGCTTCTTTTAAGCGAAAGGGGGGCAGTGCGGATGACGGAACGCGTACTTGCAACTGACGCTGCACTAGAACTCATTGCGTTTTTGAAAGAGAAACACGGTCCACTCATGTTTCACCAGTCGGGCGGTTGCTGTGATGGCTCATCGCCGATGTGTTATCCGAATGGGGAACTGATTATTGGTGATCAGGACATCCTACTTGGCAATATTGGTGAAACACCGTTCTATATGCACAAAAACCAATTCGAGTATTGGAAGCATACACAGCTAATCATTGACGTCGTCAAAGGTCGCGGTGGGATGTTTTCGCTCGAAGGCGTCGAAGGCAAACGCTTTTTGACCAGGTCACGTGCGTTTACGGTTGAGGAGAACAAAGAATTGCAGATGTAAGTGAATGACAAAGGAGGTCCCGATGAAAACTCGGAGACCTCCTTTTGTCGTTGGTTATATAAAGCGTTTACGCTGTTCTGGCGACGGCAACATACACGCATCTTCTTTCTTGCCAAACCATTTATAACGATTCGTGGCGAAATAATCATAGAAAATGTCACGAATTCTACGTGGTACGAGTATAAATACAAAGAACAGATGCCATAATCCGTCCAGTTTTTTTGCGATACGGAGCGCTGCTGAAGACTTGGTGAACGCTTTACCGTTTTCAATCAAAACCAAGCTGTCAACGTCTTCCGAAATGGCATATTTTTTCGTGAGTTCCAGTCCTTTTTCGCTTTGCAATGAAGTAAATAGAAAATGGGCGGCAGGATCTCGCTTGATAATGAATTGCACACTTGCATCACAAAAGTTACAAACACCGTCAAATAAAATAATCCTTTTCATAAAATACCCCCCCAGCGTGCTTATCTACTATAGTATAGCCTGTTAGTGTAACTATAAAACGTGAAGGGTGTAACTGTTTACAGGTGACGGAATATTTAGTATAATAGTAGTTAGAAGAAATAGAACGTGTTATAAACGTTTGGATGTTTTCCACCGCATTTAGCCCCGGCAAAATGATGAGAGGATGATAGACTATGGAACGTTTACCTATTGAACCATCCGAAATGGAACTAAGGCATAACAAGGACTTCATCGATAAGTTAAATATGATTGGTGAAGGCGGTCCGATTTACGATCAACCCGAGATGCTCGAGAAAAGGCGGGAAGAATCCCATGTTTTCGAGGATGCAGAAAAACTTCCACGTGATTACCAATGACCAGACCTCACAGCGATGTGAGGTCTTTCTGTTGGTACACGTTATTCGGTTCTGCGATTACTCGTATGGTAAAAAAGGTCTTTCTATATACCTATATAAACCGAGCGTCGCAGCGGATTTGAATGGAATCTTTATTGCAACATCTATAGTTTGCAGATTATCCAATATTCATTAAAACTCATAGTGTCTATCGCCCGTTTGTCTTCCTTCTTTTCACATCTACTAGAAGGAGGAGGTGATAGTATGATGCAACAAGGTAATTGGCAACAAGGTAACCATATGCAACAGGGCAATTGGCAGCAACCAAATTGTCAACAAGGTAATATGATGGGTGGCAATCAAGTGCGGCCGGTAGTATGTCCGACGCAGTATCGTTGTCACGATCGATTTGTACCGCGTGAAGTTCCTTTTATCCATCCGATCGTCAATGTGAATCGGGTGCATACAGTTGAAATTCCACGTCACTATTTCACAGAAACAACACAGAATGTGATGGGGCAAACACTCCCTGCTCGACCTGGTTTCGGTCCGGGAATGGGTGGAGTCGGTCCAGGAATGGGTCCACAAGTGGGCGGTATCGGTAATCGACCTGGCTGTGGACATCGTCCCGGCTGTGGCTGTGGAAATCGCCGCGGCTGGTGATAGGTCAGAGTTATGGTAGAATAAAACTACCATAATTTTATACAGTAGGTGAATTTGTTGAGAGCTTTTAAATTTGTCATTCCAGTCATGCTACTCGTTGGAGGATTTGGTTGGATGAAATTGACGAAAGAATTCCAAGAAGTGCCCGGATTAACGCGCTTGGCTATTATAATTGGTGCGATGATTTTGAGTGGGATCATTTCTTATTTTTTATTTCCAAAAGATGAAGGCGAAAAATCCTGAAGAGAGACCGATAGCAAATTTGCTATCGGTCTTTTTGTGTTTTTTATCAGGACACTTGTGTTAACTAAATAAATTTATGTGTTGACTCATAATGTGTTATCTATTATTCTGATAAAGATAACATAAACGGTAGGGGTGTATTATGACAACAGCTACAGTAAAAACGAAAAGTAAAAGTGCAATGAGTCCGTTAACGCTTGTCTACAGTGGGATGTTCGCGGCGCTGATGATGATTGGTGCAAATATTACAGCATTTGTACCGTTCCTAGTAATCGGTGGTGTACCCATCACATTGCAGACATTTTTCGCGATTCTTGCGGGACTCATTCTTGGCAGTCGCAGGGGCGCACTGGCGATGACGGTCTATATGTTCATCGGGCTTGCGGGGGCACCTGTATTTGCGAAATTCAGCGGTGGTTTTGGAACGATTATCAGCCCGACATTTGGATTTATCGTATCTTTCATTTTGGTAGCATACATTACTGGGAAAATCGTTGAAAAGAACAGTGAATTATATGGGTATATTGTTGCTGCGGTCGTCGGGTTAAGTGTGAATTATTTATTTGGAACGAATTGGATGTATTTTGCCTATAAATTCTGGTCAGCAGCGCCGGATGCCTTCACGTACAAAGTAGCATGGCTGTGGATGGTTCCGCCGCTGCCGAAAGATATTATTCTTGCTGTACTGGCCGGAATTTTTGGACACCGGATGTACAAGGTGTTAAAGGTGAGGCGCTACCAAAAGAACTCCTGAGAGAATATGAAAAATGGACATCCCATTTCAACGGGATGTCCATTTTTTCATTCGGCCGTATCAAACGGTTGAAGAATATCTCGTTTGCCTTTTGTATGAAAAACGAGTACTTCATCAGTCGGATCGTACTTTTCACCATAAAACGTTTCATCTTTATAGGTGTGGATTTCATCGTAAGTTTGGGTCATCGCATTATAGATTTCTTCTTCACCAGAATGAGTGGGTGACCAGTATAAGATTTCAAGTACTGTGTTTTCACCTGTTGCAAGGGAGCGTCGGTTATAGCCGATACGCTGTGCATGTGAGAAGTTCTCGCGCGAATAAAATTTGAGCCGTTTTGCGGTATCTGTATCTTCATAATCGACGGGCTCCACTTCAAGGAGAATCGGTTTGTTCTTGGACTTTAACATCGTTAACAATTTGCCGCCAAGTCCCATGCCACGTGATTGTGTTGAGACGAATAAGTAGTCGACGAAAATAAACTTATCGAATTCGACATACATGAGGACATGATGAGGTCCTTCATCTTTCTTGTAGACACTTTTCTTGTCTGTTAGTAGCGCATCCATATGTTCCTTTGACTTCATCTCTTCAACGGGGAAGTATTCATTTAGTTTCTCATACCAATTCAAAATGTATTGCCTCCAATGGTTTATTTACCCCGGAGTTTTTTGTTTTGGATTGTGAGACCGAGGAAAAAAGAAGGGCAGTAAAAAAATCCTCTACTCTACTGTATACCCGTTATTTCAAATAAGTAAACGTGCTTAGTTTTCAATAAAGGAAATGAAACTATTCCCCTGATTATCCGTATACTTAACTATTAGCAAAAAAACTTTGATAATGGAAAAGGGTGTATTGATGTTTAACTTACTTATATTCTCAATTATTGTGGGCGTCGTGTTCAGTCTAGTGATTGTCCCGTTTATCCTAAGTACGCAAGTAAAAAGTGGTGCGGGCGAGGCAAAGGCGACTGTAAGAGTTCCTTTTAATAGAGGAGCGGCGATTGCTACCGTAGCTATATTGTCTGCTGTAGCTGTATTCGTGTTTTACTATACGACAAACATGGACCGTAACTGGACGTCTCTCTGGATGGCGCTTTTAGTCGTTACTTTGCTAGGTGCGTTGTCGGCAGGTGGCAAAGACCGCAAAGTGAAAATTGTTCTGTTCCTAGGAGCACTTGTTTTTGGAGCATATATACTTAGCGCGCCGCTATTCAACGCCGATAAGAAATACAAAGCGGTTGAAATGGATCAGCAAGTGGAGATCACAGCGTTCGATGAAACAAAAACGCCGGCAAGCGTTCCACCGAAATTTGCACGCAATAAGATGAAGAAAGCATTCGGGCAAGTTCCGAATACAAGTTACTATGAGCTCGGCAGTCTGCAAATTCAAAAAGTCGATGGGAAATTTGTCTACATTGCACCCGTAGAGTTTTCGGGCTTCTTTAAATGGTGGAGTGCTGATACTACGCCGGGGTACTTTACGATGAGTGCGACAGATTCAGCAGATAATCCTAAATTTGTGAAAGCTGAAATGGCGTATACACCGTCTTCATTCTTCCACAAACAAGTGGAACGTCATATACGGATGGAAATGCCGAACCTCATTTTTTATGGGGATGTTCAACTTGAAATTGACGATGATGGAAAACCGCATTATATCCGTTCTTATGGGGAATTCATTTCCGCGCGTAACGGCTTTAATGTAAAAGGGATTGTAACGGTCGATCCTGCTACTGGTGATGTGAAAAAATATTCACTTTCAGATGTACCCGAATTTATTGACGGAGCTGTTTCGCCAGAAGCGGTCAGTTTGCAAAACAGTTACTTCGGGAACTATATCCACGGTTTCTGGAATTCGGTCATTGGGAAGAAAGATGTCAAGTTGCCATCTGATGAAGGAACAGAAGCGAATGTCAGTCCGATCTTCGATGAAAACGGGCATATGTATTACTTCACAGATTTCACAAGCCCGAAAGAAGGCGTCGACTCAATGCTTGGCTATGCGTTGACGGATGGTAAGACAGGAAAAGCAACGTATTATTCAGGTAATCTAGAAGAGTCGTATATGGATTCGCAAGGGGCACTGCAGATTATTGAAAAGAAATTCATCGAAAAGAAATGGTCCGGTGAAATGCCGGTCTTGTATAACTTCTATGGAGAAGCAAGTTGGCTAACGCCGGTGCTCGATTCCAATGGGTTCCTGCAAAATTACTTCATTGTATCAGCTGCCAATCCGGAGATATCGGTCTACGGTAACTCGCCGAACGAAGCATTGAAATTGTATAAGTCAGCTCTGCAACGCGGGGGGAGTAGTGTAGACGGCAGTTCAAGTGCTGAAGAGGCGAAAGCCGCGGTAACGGTCGTACGTGTATTCAAAGAGCGCGTCGGCGACTTTACACTTGTTTCGTTTTTAGCGGATGATGGACGCAACTTCATCGTCTCTTCGGAAACTGTGCCACTCTCGATCTATATTCAACAAGACGATAAGCTTGTTGTGACGTATTTAGAGACAGGTGAACTATTCTTGCCTGTAAAAGAGTTGACGAATGTAAGCATGGAATAATGGGGAGTGGAGCGCAGGGCGAATTCGGCTTGCGCTCCATTTTTAGTTGCTACGGTTAAAAGGTATTGCCTCATGCCGATACTGGCTTAGTCTGGTGCGTATCGATTGCAGAACATGCGGAATATCATGTACAATCAAGTCAAAGATAGTCAAAGTCAACGGCTTATCCCCCGTATGAAAGAGGTGAGGGCATGAGAAACATTTCCGACATTATTGAAGGATATTTGAAGACGATAATTGAAGAAGGACAATGTGGAACCATTGAAATTAAGCGTAATGAAGTCGCTGAAAAGTTCCAATGCGTCCCTTCTCAGATCAATTACGTCATTAAGACCCGCTTCACGGCGGAGCGTGGTTATGCGGTTGAATCGAAGCGTGGAGGCGGCGGCTACATACGTATTTTCCGTGTTCAAGCGAATTCCCGTAAAGAATTGATAGAACATATTTTGGGCGGTATCCAATCGGGAGCCTCTTATACGATGGCTTTGGATGTCGTTTATAGACTAATTGAAGAAGAAGTCATAACAGAGCGCGAATCAAAGCTCATTCTTGCTGCGGTTGATCGAAGGACTATCCATCAGCCACTTCCAGACCGCGATATTATGCGTGCACGCATTTTACAAGCAATGCTCTTGACGCTTATTTACGAACAGCTTAACTAATCACCAATCCAACTGATATGAGGTGGCTTTCGATGATCTGTGAAAATTGTAAAGAACGGCCTGCGTCCATTACGATCACGCAAGAAAGTGTGATTGGATCGCTAGAACGTCATTTGTGTGAGAAATGTGCCTTCCAATCACAAACATTCCATTTCGACCCCAATCAAGAGCCGCTATCCATTCAGCAGTTCCTATCTCACTGGTTTAGTGGTTCGGATCCTTTCCAGACACAACCGCAAACGCGGGGAGAACCGTTAGAAGGACCCGAATGTCCCGCATGTGGTTTGACGTTTCCGAAGTTCCTCGATATTGGGAAGTTTGGCTGTGCCGACTGTTATGACACATTTCGTGTCAATTTACCACAAGTTTTTGGCAAGCTTCACAATGGCCATTCAACTCATACCGGTAAAGTACCGGTGTCATTTAATGAAATATATGCAGTTAAAAAGAAAATCGAAGAGATTCGAGTGAAGATGAAAGAGGCTGTAGAAGCAGAGCGTTTTGAAGAAGCGGCAGCTTTACGTGATGAAGCGAATACACTAAAGCAACACCTTTCCCTTGGAGGTGAAGAAAACGATGTCGATTGAAAAATTCATGCGTAATGCGGTGACCCCTTGGATGACTGCTTATGGAGAGCACTCAGACATCGTTATGTCGACGCGGATTCGCCTTGCTCGCAACTTGACAGGTTATCGTTTTCCTATCGCGTTCACTGAAGAAGAGGCGATGGCGGTAGACAGGGCGGTTACAGGTGTTTTGCTCGATTCCGTGCAAAGTGGCTATGCCTACACCAAGATGTCCGATCTTCCTGCACTGGAACGTCAAGTACTTGTTGATAAACATCTAATTAGTCCACAACTTGCAATTCCCGATCGGCACGGCGCAGTTCTTCTATCAGAAGACGAGACTGTAAGTGTCATGGTGAATGAGGAAGATCATATCCGAATCCAGTGCATCTATCCTGGATTGCAACTCGAGGACGCCTATAAACAGGCGGATCAGGTCGATGACTATCTGGAAAAAGAATTGCCGTATGCTTTCGATGAAGACTTCGGTTATTTGACAAGCTGTCCTTCGAATACGGGAACCGGTATGCGCGCATCGGTGATGATGCATTTACCGGCACTCACAATGACGAAGCAGATTGACCGTATTATCCCGGCTATCTCGCGGCTTGGAATCATCGTCCGAGGGAGCTACGGAGAAGGAAGCGAAGCGCCTGGCAATGTCTATCAAGTGTCGAATCAGACGACGCTAGGTAAGACGGAGCAGGAGATTCTTACGGATCTTGGAAATATTGCATCTCGGTTAATTGGGCATGAGCGGAAATCGCGGGAACTGTTATTGGCGAAGTCGCGAATTGCGCTTGAGAACAGGCTATTCCGTTCGTTAGGTACGATTAGTTATGCGCGACTTTTGCCGTCAGGCGAGGCGGCAAGGTGCCTGTCGGACGTCAGGCTTGGTATCGATCTTGGCATCATCCAGGATGTCGACATGTCGATTTTGAACGAACTGATGATTTTCATGCAGGCAGGTTTCCTACAACAATATGCGAGCACAGAGTTATCGCAAGAAGAACGGGATATATTCAGAGCGAAACTGTTTCGAGAACGGCTTAATGTGGAGAAATCCTCCCCTCCGACTGAAAATGATTCGGAAGAGTGAGCAGGTATTTTGCACATTGCCTTTCGTTTAGGTATATTTAGGTCAAAGATAGTCAAAGTCAATTTTCCCAATAAAGGAGTTCCTTCGTACTCGGTTGAATACGTATAAAAGGATGGTTGTTTTCTCGCGCCTTTCTAGAAAAGTAATTCATTTGAGTAATGTAGGTGTTTTTGGGGAATTGATTGTATATATATAGTATAGAAGGAGAGGACTGAATATGATGTTTAATCGATTTACACAGCGTGCACAGAAAGTATTGCAACTTGCCCAAGAAGAGGCAATCCGGATGAAACACGAGTCCATTGGAACAGAACATATTTTACTTGGACTTATTCGTGAAGGCGGAGGCATTGCTGCAAAAGCGCTTGAAGCGATAGGTGTCAACTTTGAAACAATCGTACAAGGTGTAGAAAAACTTGTAGGGGCTGGAACAAAGGATGTCGGTCCAATCGTTCATTACACACCTAGAGCGAAAAAAGTTATTGAATTATCGGTGGATGAGTCACGTAAACTGGGTCATTCTTACATTGGAACAGAACACATCTTGCTAGCGCTTATCCGTGAAGGAGAAGGTGTCGCAGCGCGTGTCTTGAATAACGCTGGCGTTAGTCTTAATAAAGCACGTCAACAAGTACTTCAGTTGCTAGGAAGTAATGATAGCTCAGCTACAGGTCAAGGCGTTTCGAATTCTGCTGCAACACCGACCTTGGATAGCTTGGCACGTGATTTAACGGAAGTGGCACGTGAAGGTTTGTTAGACCCGGTTATCGGGCGTAGCAAGGAAATTACACGCGTTATTGAAGTATTAGCACGCCGGACGAAAAACAACCCAGTACTTATCGGGGAACCAGGTGTTGGTAAAACTGCAATTGCAGAAGGACTCGCGCAGCAAGTCATTAATAACGAAGTACCGGAAATTCTCCGTGACAAGCGTGTTATGACACTCGATATGGGAACAGTCGTCGCGGGTACGAAATACCGTGGTGAATTTGAAGATCGTATGAAAAAAGTAATGGAAGAGATTCGCCAAGCGGGCAATATCATCCTGTTCATCGACGAACTGCATACACTGATTGGAGCAGGTGGAGCTGAAGGTGCAATCGATGCATCTAATATCCTGAAGCCTTCGTTGGCACGCGGTGAATTGCAATGTATCGGTGCAACGACGCTTGACGAGTACCGGAAATATATTGAAAAAGACGCTGCGCTTGAACGACGCTTCCAACCGATTCAAGTCGACGAGCCAACTGTCGATGAAACAATCCAAATTCTCTATGGCTTGCGGGACCGCTATGAAGCGCATCACCGTGTAAAAATCACGGATGCATCAATCGAAGCGGCTGCGAAAATGTCGGATCGGTATATCTCTGATAGATTCCTTCCGGATAAAGCGATTGACTTGATCGACGAAGCGGGCTCAAAAGTACGTCTTCGTTCGTACACGACACCGCCGAACTTGAAAGAGCTTGAATTGAAACTGGAAGCAATTCGTTCTGAAAAGAATGCAGCTGTTCAGAGTCAAGAATTCGAAAAAGCGGCATCGTTCCGTGATAAAGAGCAAAAGATGAAAGAAGAACTTGAAACAACGAAAACGGCCTGGAAAGAAAAGCAAGGTCAAAAAGAGTCCGAAGTGACAGTTGAAGATATCGCTGAAGTTGTAGCGATGTGGACTGGAATACCGGTATCTAAAATAGCTGAAACAGAATCCGCTAAACTACTTAATATGGAAGAGATGCTGCACGAACGCGTCATTGGCCAAAGTGAGGCAGTAACAGCTATTTCCCGGGCAATACGTAGGGCGCGTGCAGGTTTGAAAGATCCGAAACGTCCGATTGGCTCGTTTATTTTCCTCGGTCCAACAGGTATCGGGAAAACGGAATTGGCAAGAGCGCTTGCAGAAGTCATGTTTGGCGATGAAGATGCAATGATTCGTGTTGACATGTCCGAGTACATGGAGAAACATTCAACATCACGTCTAGTTGGTTCACCTCCAGGGTATGTCGGCTATGAAGAAGGCGGACAGTTAACAGAAAAAGTCCGTCGCAAACCTTATTCAGTAGTCTTGTTAGATGAAATTGAAAAAGCACACCCGGATGTCTTTAACATTCTCCTTCAAGTGCTGGAAGATGGCAGATTGACGGATTCAAAAGGACGCTTAGTAGATTTCAGAAACACAGTTCTGATCATGACTTCCAATGTTGGGGCACAAGAATTGCGGAAAAATCGTTATGTCGGCTTTAATTTGGGAGATGCGGGACGTGATTACGAAGGCATGAAATCAGCGATGCTTGAAGAGTTGAAGAAAGCGTTCCGTCCGGAGTTTTTAAACCGTGTGGATGAAATGATTGTGTTCCATTCACTTGAAAAAGAACATTTACGTAAAATCGTCACGCTTATGTCGAATGAATTGACGAAACGTCTAGGTGAACAAGATATTGAACTAGAGTTGACAGATGAAGCGAAAACAAAAATCGTTGATGTCGGTTATGATCCGGAATATGGTGCTCGGCCACTACGCCGCGCCATCCAGAAACACGTTGAAGACCGGCTGTCGGAAGAGCTCCTAAAAGGAACAGTTCTGATAGGTAGTAAAGTACTTGTCGATGTGGTTGATGGAGAGTTCGTCGTCAAGACAGGAATAGACGCTGAACAACCGAAAATTGCGGAAAAAGAAGAAGTGCTCGAAAAATAAAGTGTGAAAAGGATAGTCCATCCCGCCGACAGTTCTTTTCGGTGGGAATGGGCTGTCCTTTTCGTGTTCGGAGGATTCCATGGCAAAAAGAAAATCGAAGTTTATGTGTAAATCATGTGGTTATGAATCAGCGAAGTGGATGGGTCGGTGCCCAGGTTGCGGGGAATGGAATACAATGGAAGAGGAAGTTGAAGTAGCCGTTCAAAAAGGGCCACGGGGTGCTTTTCAGCATACAGAGGGCGTCCGTCAAAAGGCGCTGCCCATTAGTTCAATCGAGATGATAGAAGAACCAAGAATTGGCACAGACTTGGAGGAGTTCAACCGTGTACTAGGTGGTGGAATTGTCCCCGGTTCACTTATTCTAATCGGAGGAGATCCGGGGATAGGAAAGTCGACACTCCTTCTTCAAGTATCTTCATTGTTGGCGAATAAAGGGCAGCGTGTTCTTTACATTTCAGGTGAGGAATCAATACGTCAGACAAAACTGCGTGCAGAACGACTTGGTGTAAAATCAGATGAACTTTATATTTATGCAGAAACGGATTTGGGATTAATTCACGAAACGATAGCAGATGTGAAACCGACGTTTGTTGTCGTTGACTCCATCCAGACCGTTCATCATCCCGAAGTAGCGTCAGCACCAGGAAGTGTATCTCAAGTGCGCGAATGTACAGCGCAACTGATGCGCATTGCTAAAACGCAAAACATCGCTATTTTCCTTGTTGGCCACGTAACGAAAGACGGCCAGATTGCAGGACCGCGCTTGCTGGAGCATATGGTGGATACTGTTCTTTATTTTGAAGGGGAGCGTCATCATACATATCGGATTTTACGCAGCGTGAAAAATCGTTTTGGCTCTACGAACGAAATTGCGATATTTGAAATGTTGCAGTCCGGTTTGAAAGAAGTACTGAATCCATCCGAGTTATTCCTGCGGGAAAGATCCCAGGGAGGAGCTGGTTCAACGGTTGTCGCATCTATGGAAGGAACGCGGCCGATTCTCGTTGAAATTCAAGCACTTGTTACACCATCTAGTTTTAACTATCCAAAACGTATGGCTACGGGGCTAGATCAGAACCGTGTGTCATTGTTAATGGCCGTGCTTGAGAAACGTATGGGGATGCTGTTGCAGGCTCAGGATGCCTATATTAAAGTGGCGGGCGGCGTTAAGTTGGATGAGCCGGCAATCGACTTGGCTGTGCTTATGAGCATTGTTTCCAGTTATCGCGACTTGGCGGCTGGTTTGTCTGACTGCTTTATAGGTGAAGTCGGGTTGACGGGTGAAGTGCGACGGGTCTCGCGGATTGAGCAACGTGTGACCGAAGCGGCAAAACTTGGTTTTGAGCGTGCGATTATTCCTGCATCTAATATTGGCGGCTGGGAATATCCGAAAGGCATCCGTGTAATAGGTGTAGAAACAGTTAGTGATGCGCTGAAAATTGCTTTTACAGATTGACTAGAAAGACGGGACTGCAATTATGGCGGTCCTGTCACTTTTCTACTGTAAAGATGCAGTGAATGAGAAACTTTCATATGTTAGAGGGAGTCCTAACAGAATAGAAGGAAATATCGCACTTAACTGACCTTATCAAGGCGGTTTGAAATGGAAACATGTATAATTAAGAAATAAAGGAGGTGGTTCATATGTTGAAAAAGGTAGTTCAAGTTTCATTTTTGCTTATTGGTGGAACACTGGGTGTATTATTTTTACCGCATTTATTCAAATTATTTTCTTTTACTACGAGCCCATGGATTAATAATCCGTACGTGTCAGCAATCTTAGGAGCAGTGTTGCTATTTGTGCTCGGCCTTTTCCTCACAGAACCAATTATTAATTTTATTAAATGGATGGAAGAGCGATTATTGAAAGCGCCGGTTTTTGATTTGATATTCGGGACACTCGGTCTTATTGTCGGTTTGAGTGTTGCGTTCCTTGTCAGTTTTGGCGTAAGTGGTATCCAGATACCAGTTATCACGTCAGTCCTTCCGATACTGTTGTCGATTATTCTGGGCTATTTAGGTTTTCAAGTTGGGTTTAAGAAGCGGGAGGAAGTCATCCATACGCTGCAAGCTACCAAAAACAGTGGACTCAAAAAGAAAGAAGTGGAGGATGTAGCCACTCAAACAAAAGGTAAGCTCTACAAGATATTAGACACAAGCGTTATTATAGATGGTCGGATTGCTGATATTTCGGCAACCGGTTTCCTTGAAGGAGTGCTTGTTGTACCGCAGTTTGTGTTGACAGAGCTACAACATATTGCGGATTCTTCCGATACATTAAAGCGGACAAAAGGTAGACGCGGGCTGGACGTTCTGAAACGTATGCAAACTGATGACGGTCCGAATATCTTAATTACTGACGAAGATTTTGCCGGCGTTCCTGAAGTTGATATGAAGCTTGTCCATCTAGCGAAAAAGATGGGTGGACTCGTCGTGACGAATGATTTTAATTTGAATAAAGTCGCAGATTTACACGGTGTATTCGTGCTAAACATCAATGACCTTGCGAATGCAGTAAAACCGGTTGTTATTCCTGGTGAAGATATGCATGTCGTTATCGTCAAAGATGGCAAAGAACATAATCAGGGCGTCGCTTATTTGGATGATGGCACAATGATTGTCGTTGAAGATGGAAAATTCCACGTTGGTAATGCAATTGATGTTGTCGTAACAAGTGTATTGCAGACATCGGCAGGGCGAATGATTTTTGCGAAACTTAAAAATGGTAAGATTTCAAAGGCAAATTAAGTAGTAGATAATCATGAAAAGAAAAGGAAGAGAAGTCTTGAACTATACAGTTATGATGCCAGCAGCTGGAAGTGGTCAGCGGATGGGCGCTGGTTACAATAAACTATTTTTGAAACTAGATGACAAACCGATTCTGATCCATACACTTGAAGTGTTTGAAGGTGATCCGGCGTGTGACGGGGTCATCCTTGCGATAAAAGCGGACGAACGTATGCAAATCCAGTTAATGCTAGAACAGTTTTCCATTACGAAAGTGGTAGCAATGGTAGATGGTGGTGGGGAGCGGCAAGATAGCGTGGCGGCATGTATGAAAGCGCATGGCAAGGGTGGAATTGTCCTTGTCCATGACGCTGCAAGGCCGTTCATTCGTCGAACAGTTATTGCTGAGCTTGTAGAAGTGGCTGACGAGCACGGTGCGGCAATCGTAGGTGTGCGGGCAAAAGATACGATGAAATATGCAGAGGATGGCATTGTTGAGGAGACGGTGGATCGTGGCAGGTTATGGATCATCCAGACGCCTCAGGCATTTCGATACGCTTTGCTGAAAGAAGCGTCTGACGAAGCGCAAGCGCAAGGCTTTCTGGGGACGGATGAATCGATGTTGGTCGAGCGTTTTGGCTGGCCTGTGCGAATCGTTGAAGGTACGTATGACAATGTGAAGATGACCACACAGGAAGATCTCCTGTTCGGAGAGGTTTTATTGAGAAGAAAATCATAGGAGGTTTTTTGATGATTCGGATAGGACAAGGTTTTGATGTGCATAAATTCGAGGCAGGGCGTCCACTTATTATTGGTGGCATAACAATCCCGCATGAAAGAGGGTTGACGGGGCATTCTGATGCCGACGTGCTTTTACATACAATTACCGACGCAGCACTTGGTGCAATTGCTGAAGGGGATATCGGACGTCATTTCCCGGATACAGATGCGGAATTCAAAGATGCTGATTCTGCAGTGCTATTAGAAAAAATTTGGACACTTGTAGAAGACAGAGGCTATAAACTTGGAAATATTGACTGTACAATTATCGCACAAAAGCCGAAGATGGCACCTTATATTGAAGTAATTCGTAAACGTATCGCTGAGTTGTTGCAAGCGGATATCTCACAAGTGAATGTTAAAGCAACGACAACGGAGCAATTAGGCTTCACTGGAAGAGAAGAAGGAATTGCTTCTATGGCGACGATTCTGCTCATTAAGGCGTAACACCTTTTAAACAGCCCCTTCAAGTGGTAAAATAGCAAACAGTAGTAAAATCAGATTGGAGAGAATTTATATGACTTCAGAAGTACGCGTACGTTACGCGCCAAGTCCAACCGGCCATTTACATATTGGAGGAGCACGGACAGCGCTTTTTAATTATCTTTTCGCACGTAACCATGGTGGGAAATTCATTGTTCGAATCGAGGATACAGATATTGATCGTAATATCGAAGCGGGAGAACTTTCCCAACTTGAAAATTTAAAATGGCTTGGCATCGATTACGATGAATCAGTCGACATTGGCGGTCCATACGGTCCATATCGCCAAATGGAACGTCTTGATCTTTATACGAAATACGGTCAAGAGATATTGGAAAGCGGTAATGCTTACAAGTGTTTCTGTACATCAGATGAGCTGGAAGCAGAGCGTGAAACGCAGAAAACTGCAGGAATCGCAGCACCAATGTACGGCGGTAAGTGCCGTAATTTAAGTGCAGAAGAAGCGGCAGGAAAAGAAGCTGCTGGACTTGCGCATACGATTCGCATGCGTGTACCAGAAAACGTAACGTATAAAGTAGAGGACCTAGTTCGTGGCACAGTATCATTCGAATCAAAAGACGTCGGTGACTGGGTTCTTGTGAAAGCAAACGGTATCCCGACTTATAACTTTGCGGTTGTTATCGATGATCATTTAATGAAAATCAGCCACGTATTCCGCGGAGAAGAACATTTGACGAATACACCAAAACAACTGATGATTTTTGACGTCTTTGGCTGGCAGTATCCGCAATACGGCCACATGACACTAATCGTCAACGAAGACCGGAAAAAGCTTTCGAAACGTGATGAATCGATCATTCAATTCATCTCTCAATATAAAGATCTTGGGTATCTACCTGAAGCAATGTTCAACTTCTTTGCGCTGCTTGGCTGGTCGCCGGGTGGAGAAGAAGAGATTTTCACGCACGAAGAACTTATCAAGATGTTTGACGTAAGCCGTCTTTCTAAATCGCCTTCTATGTTTGATAAACAAAAACTGACATGGACGAACAATCAATACGTGAAAAAAATGAGTCTTGAAGAAGTAATTGATTTTGCATTGCCACATCTGCAAGATGCCGGTCTAATCAATAAAGAGATGACTGAGTCAGAAGCTGCATGGGCACACGATTTAATCGCTCTTTATCAGGATCAGTTAAGCTTTGGCGCGGAAATTGTTGAATTATCTGCCCAGTTTTTCGACCACGAGATTGAATATGATGAAGAATCCCAAGCTGTACTTGCTGGGGAACAAGTGCCTGAAGTAATGGCTTCATTCAAAGAGAAGCTAGAAGCACTTGAAACATTCGATGCGCCGTCCATTAAAGATGCGATTAAAGCAGTCCAAAAGGAAACGGGTCATAAAGGGAAGAACTTATTTATGCCGATTCGTGTTGTGACAACTGGTCAAATGCATGGTCCTGAATTACAGGCATCTATTGCGTTGATTGGGAAAGAAAAGTCAATTGAACGAGTAGCTAAATACGCAAAACAATAACGTTGACTTTCATCATTTGAAATGTAAAATGAAAGCTAATAACTAAACCGTAGAAAAGGATAAGTACACATTGCAAGCTCTTCAGAGAGGATCATCATCGGCTGTAAATGATCTGTGCCTCTGTAATGTGGAAATGCCCCTTTGAGTGCCGTGCCGAAAGTGTGAGTAGGCCGGACGCATCGCCAGCGTTATGGGTGTCAAGCGGGAAGGCCAACACCTTCCAAGCGGAGTGGAACCGCGCATTCAATGCGTCTCTGTCATTTATTTGACGGGGACGTATTTTTTTTATTAGAAAAGCGAAATCGGCCTTTACAAATGAATGCAGCTTAAGTGCGCCACTTCCTGTGGCAACAGCTGCATGACCTGAGCATCTGGCCGGTGGAGCTAGACACAGAATTTAAGGGGGGAACGAGTTGTTTCAGAGGATGAAAGAAGATGTTCGATGCATATTTGAACAGGATCCGGCGGCGCGTACTATTTTTGAAGTTGTTCTAACTTATTCAGGCTTACATGCATTATGGTCTCATCGAATTGCACATGCTTTATATAAGCGGAAGTTGTTGTTTTTGGCACGGCTCGTTTCACAAATTAGCCGATTTTTCACAGGTATTGAAATTCATCCTGGTGCAAAAATAGGGCGCAGGTTTTTCATAGATCATGGAATGGGTGTTGTTATTGGAGAAACTTGTGAAATCGGCAATGACGTCACGATTTACCAAGGCGTGACCCTGGGCGGTACAGGTAAAGAAAGTGGCAAGCGGCATCCGACACTTCATGATAATGTACTTGTTGCATCGGGTGCAAAAGTGCTAGGTTCCATCACGATCGGTGAAGGCAGTAAAGTAGGAGCTGGTTCAGTTGTGTTGAAAGACGTCCCGCCGGAATCGACGGTTGTAGGTATTCCGGGGAAAGTCGTTATTTCAAACGGTGTTAGAGTGAAGAGTAAACATGATCACCGTGATATGCCGGATCCCGTGGCAGATAGATGCCAGACACTTGAAGATGAAATTAGTGAATTGAAAAATAGGCTCGAACATTTAGATGGTTCCAAAGTAAAGGAAGGAGATTTATCATGACAATTCAAATTTACAATACGCTGACACGCAAAAAAGAGCCTTTCATTCCATTGGAAGAGGGCAAAGTAAAAATGTACGTTTGCGGTCCGACTGTTTACAACTATATTCATATCGGAAATGCGCGTCCGGTTATCGCTTTTGATACAGTGCGACGCTACCTTGAATATCGAGGGTATGACGTAACATACGTTTCGAATTTTACGGACGTTGACGACAAGATTATTAAAGCGGCTAATGAACTTGGGGAAGAGGTCGGGGAACTGACAGACCGCTTCATCGCTGCTTACTTTGAAGATGTATCAGCACTCGGTTGCGGTAAAGCGGACGTCCATCCGCGCGTGACGGATCATATCGAAGACATCGTCAATTTCGTGAAAATATTGATTGATAAAGGTTTCGCTTACGAATCACAAGGGGATGTCTACTATCGTACGCAGAAATTTGAAGGCTACGGAAAGTTGTCTCAACAATCGACGGACGAATTAAAAATTGGTGCGCGTATTGAAGAAGGCGTTAAGAAAGAAAACCCACTTGACTTTGCCTTGTGGAAAGCAGCTAAGACCGGTGAAATCTCATGGGAAAGTCCATGGGGATTGGGACGTCCGGGGTGGCATATCGAATGTTCGGTGATGGCGAGAGAACATCTTGGCGATACAATAGATATTCACGCGGGTGGTCAAGACTTAACGTTCCCACATCATGAAAACGAAATTGCGCAATCTGAAGCGATGACAGGAAAGCAATTTGCGCGCTATTGGATGCACAATGGTTACATTAATATCGACAATGAAAAAATGTCTAAATCACTCGGGAATTTTGTCCTTGTGCATGATATCCGGAAACAAATAGATCCGAAAGTGCTTCGTTTCTTCATATTGTCCGTTCATTACAGACACCCGGTCAATTTCTCACAAGATCTTGTTATGAGTGCAGAGAATGGACTTGCGCGTATTCGTACAGCGTACAATAATTTGAAACACCGACTTGCCACGTCTGCAGATCTTGGCGACCAGAAAGATATCTGGACTCATAAAGTGGATGAAATCAAGAAAGACTTTGAAGTGGCAATGGATGACGACTTTAACACAGCGAACGCTATCGCATCGGTATTCGAATTAGCGAAGTTGGCAAACGTTTATTTAGTAGAAAAAAACACACAATCCGATGTGCTAGAGCATTTTATCCGCACATTTGACGGACTACTGTCGGTTCTTGGATTGCCGATGGACGAAGAAGCAGGGTTGTTGGATGAAGATGTCGAAGCGTTAATCGAAGAACGACTTGAAGCGCGGCGTAACAAAAACTTCAAACGGTCGGATGAGATTCGTGATGAATTGAAAGCGCAAGGTATCATTCTAGAAGATACAGCACAAGGCATGCGTTGGAAAAGAGGATGAGCAACGTATATAACTTACGTGATATAGATGTGAAACAACTAAAAGCACTGGCCCTTGCTTACATGGGCGACGCGGTGTACGAACAGGCGATACGGGAGCATCTCCTGCGTTCAGGTCGTGTAAAACCAAATGTGCTGCACAGAGAAGCAACGCATTATGTCTCTGCGAAATCACAGGCAGCTATACTCAAGATGATGCAGGCATCAGGGTTTCTGACGGAAGAAGAAGAGGCGGTCATGAGACGCGGCCGCAACGCGAAGTCCGGCTCAGTCCCTAAAAATACGGATGTTGTAACGTATAATTACAGTTCGGGATTTGAAGCGGTCATCGGTTATCTACACTTATTAGGAAAAACGGAACGCGTGCAAGAAATTATCGGTGAGTCAATCCGATTCATCGAAATGCCGAAGGAGGAAGAGTCAAAATGAATGAACACGAAAACGAAAATGAAGTTGAATCTGAATTAATCGGTGGGAAAAATCCCGTCGTAGAAGCACTGCGCTCGGGCAGGGAGTTAAATAAGATATGGGTTGCTGAAGGACTCAATATGAAAAGCATCGGTGAAATCCTATCGTTGGCAAAAAAAGCAGGAATTATCGTGCAGGCGGTCCCGAAACAAAAATTGGATGGTTTGCTTGATATAAATCACCAAGGGATTGTCGCTTCGGTTGCGGCTTACGAATATGCGGAACTTGAAGATCTATTTACTGTTGCAACGGAACGTGGAGAAGACCCATTCTTCCTTATTCTTGATGAACTCGAAGATCCTCATAATCTGGGTTCCATCCTGCGGACCGCTGACGCGTCGGGTGTGCACGGGGTCATTATACCAAAACGTCGCGCGGTCGGGTTGACGGGTGTTGTTGCGAAGTCATCTACGGGCGCAATTGAACATATCCCTGTCGTGCGTGTGAATAATCTTTCGCAAACGGTGGAGGACTTGAAAAAACGTGGTGTTTGGATTGCGGGTACAGACGCTACTAAATCGGTGGATTACAGACTAATGGATGCGACTCTTCCACTTGCTATCATTATTGGGAGTGAAGGGAAAGGAATGTCACGTATTTTGAAAGAGAAATGCGATTTCCTCTATCATTTACCGATGGTTGGGCATGTTACATCATTGAACGCGTCTGTTGCAGCCTCCCTCCTCATGTATGAGGTACTGCGCAAGCGTCAACCACATACGTCTGGTAGATGAAAACGGATATACTCCTAGTCGATGGTTACAATATCATCGGCGCATGGGAGGAACTGGGCGGGATGAAGCGGAAAAAGCTAGCGGATGCACGTGACCGTCTGATCGAACGAATGGCGGAATACAAGGCGCATACCGGGTGGCGGGTTATTATTGTTTTTGATGCACATCTTGTGCCGGGTATCGAAAAGAAGAAACGGCATCACAATGTCGAGATTGTCTTTACTCGAGAAAAGGAAACGGCTGATGAAAGAATTGAAAAGCTTGTCTCTGAATTAGGAGGACGACGGGTGCAAATTCATGTAGCGACATCGGATTTGACAGAACAATGGGTCATTTTCGCACATGGGGCACTCCGGAAGTCAGCTCGAGAGCTAGAACTTGAAGTAAATAAAATCGATGATCTCATTTCGATGAAAGTGAAGGCTATCCAAGGGCAGCGGCCGCTTTCGAAGATCCCTTTAACCGACGAAGTTGCAGAAATATTTGAAAAATGGCGACGTGGAATGAAATGAACGGTTGACGTAAAAATTTCCCATACGGTATACTTGTTATATAATAGTGATAACGAACCGGGGTGATCCAGGTGGTGGAGAAAACATACGTTGAAGGCAGCATATCGGATTTCGCCGGATTATCCGACGGGGAAATCATAGTAATCATCCACGAAGGCAACACGGATGCACTAAATTTCCTTATTAGGAAGTACCAATCTTTTGTTAGATTGAAAGCGCGCTCATACTTTCTTATAGGTGGAGACCGTGAAGACATCATTCAAGAAGGTATGATTGGACTATACAAAGCAATTCGTGATTTTAAAGAGGATAGATTGAGTTCATTCAAGGCGTTTGCGGAACTTTGTATCACACGGCAAATTATCACAGCTATTAAAACTGCAACAAGACAGAAGCACATCCCGCTTAATACGTCGGTGTCATTGGACAAGCCAGTATTCGACGAAGAGTCCGACCGCACATTGCTCGACGTAATCGCCGGACCAGTACTGGATGACCCTGAAGGCCTTATGATTCACCGGGAAGATTTTGTTCAGATGGAAGATGAAATGAACAAAGTACTAAGTAGCCTTGAGAAGCAAGTATTGGCTCTGTACTTAGATGGACAGTCTTATCAGGAAATCTCTGAAGAGCTGAACAGACAAGTTAAGTCTGTGGACAATGCACTTCAGCGGATAAAACGAAAACTCGAGCGTTATATGCAAGTTGATACAGTGCAGTAGCCACAGATTTCCCTCGTATTGACATCATGAATGGTAGATGGTACCCTTTAGCAAGACTATGAGAAGATGTTCAAGAAGTCCGGGGACATAAGGTTGCAGCACTATTTATCAGCTTTTATCTCCGCTCCTAGCGCATTTTAACATGCGTTACCTCGACTCTTTTCGGATTAAGAACATTGAGTCGTAAGGGGTGAGGGAATGTCTAAAAAAATTATTTTAAGTTGCGATACATGCGGATCACGAAACTATTCTGTGCCGGCACGGAAAGATAAGCCAACAGAACGTTTGTCAATTAATAAGTTTTGCAGGCATTGTAATGCACATACATTGCATAGGCAAACGGCATGAAGCGGTTAGTTAGGAAGCAGGATCATACTTATATTCGGAGGTTTACGGTATAATGAGCAAGTTAACTGGTTTTTTCAAAGACGTTGTCTCGGAAATGAGAAAAGTCAGCTGGCCGAGACGTAAAGAATTAACGCGTTACACAATTGTTGTTCTTTCGACAGTCGTTTTCATGGCAGTTTACTTCGGACTCGTTGACCTTGGCATTTCACGAGTGTTGGAATGGTACATTGCGTTATAATAAAGCATTATAAATATTCCCCTTGAAAAATATCCCGTCTGACAGTATGAACGGGATTTTTCAATTGTCTAAACTCCAGCATCTTTAGTTCAGGCGCTTGCGTTTTTATTTAATTGTAGGGAAAAAGGAGGGACGGACGTTTAGTCCTCGTCACTATGGATATGGAAAAGAATTGGTATGTCGTTCATACGTACTCCGGTTATGAGAACAAGGTGAAAGCCAATCTGGAAAAACGTGTTGAAACGATGGGTATGTCTGATAAAATATTCCGCGTTGTTATCCCGGAAGAAGAAGAAACAGATTTCAAAGATGGTAAGAAACGTGTTCTCCTCAAAAAGACTTTCCCGGGTTATGTTCTTGTGGAAATTATTATGACGGACGATTCCTGGTATGTTGTACGTAATACACCGGGCGTGACGGGTTTCATCGGTTCGTCAGGCGGCGGCGCCAAACCGACACCATTACTTCCTGAAGAAGTCGATTTCATCCTCAAACAAATGGGTGTGAAAGAGCGTAAAGTTGAGATCGACTTCGCGCTTGGCGAAATGGTTGAAGTGCTTGAAGGACCATTTGCAAACTTCCAAGGTAAAGTGGAAGAAATCGATGAAGATAAAGGTAAAGTAAAAGTATCTGTCGATATGTTTGGCCGAGAGACGAATATGGAACTCGACTTCGAACAAGTTCGAAAAATATAAACGTTTACCACTTGCATATATCGTGAAATAGTGGTATCATTTCAAAGGTCAGACTGTAAACAAATGGTCTGGACGAACTATCAAATTCTACCGACGTAAGTCGGCAGGCACATATGAGTGGGAGGGGCAACCCTATTACCACATCACGGACTTAAGGAGGTGTGTCTCGTGGCTAAAAAAGTCATTAAGGTTGTTAAATTGCAAATTCCTGCAGGGAAAGCGAATCCGGCTCCACCAGTTGGACCGGCGTTAGGACAAGCAGGTGTGAACATCATGGGATTCTGTAAAGAATTCAATGCGCGTACTGCAGATCAAGCAGGTCTTATTATTCCTGTTGAAATCTCTGTATTCGAAGACCGTTCATTTACTTTCATTACAAAAACTCCACCGGCAGCAGTTTTGCTGAAGGTTGCAGCTAATCTTACAAAAGGTTCAGGTGAACCGAATAAAAAGAAAGTTGCTACTGTGAAACGTGATAAAGTTCGCGAAATTGCAGAACAAAAGATGGAAGATTTAAACGCGGCGTCAGTTGAAGCAGCGATGGCAATGGTTGAAGGTACTGCTCGCAGTATGGGAATCACG
>CAZWAW010000020.1:7800-35629 GCA_964632025.1 uncultured Sporosarcina sp. | reverse complement strand
GATGCCTCCCGCCCTAAGCCAAGTAGCTTCGCTACCAGTCTTAGGGCTTCGGCTACCCCTGTAAGGCGCCTGCGCTGGTTTATATACCGGATTCAATTATGCATTTACAAGTTCTAGCTCTTCAGCAGGACCAAAGAATTCGAAGTTTATTTTTTCTTCTGAAATACCCATTGCATATAGATTTTTAATGACCGCCTGCATGAAAGGCGTAGGTCCACAAACGTAGATATCGCTTCCTTCAATGATGTTAGCGTCAAGGAAGTCACGGTTGATGAAGCCATCTCCTTCTTCTGAATAAAGCACAGCATATGTGGAAGTAGGCATAGATTCATTCAACGTGCGTAATTTTGCATCGAAAGCTTGGTGTTTACGTGTACGTGCCGAATGTAGGAATGCAGCCGGCCGTTCTGGTGTGTTTTTGGCAATTGAATCAAACATGCTCATCATCGGTGTGATACCAACACCACCGCTGATAAGTGTCACTGGATTTTTGCTTTCCACATCAAGGTGGAATACACCGGCAGGAACACTAACTTCAACCGTATCACCGACACTCATTTCACGATGAAGGGTAACGGACATTTTACCGTTCGGCGTGACTTCATCTTCGCGTTTAACAGAAATGCGGTATGAGTCTCCTGTTGGTGCTTGCGACAAACTGTATTGACGATTCAAGATATAGTCTTCGCCGGGAATTGTGACACGTAACGTAATATATTGTCCAGGTTTGTATGAAGGTACTTTTTGGCCATCAACAGGTTTTAAATAGAATGATGTAATAACATCGCTTTCTACTACTTTATCAGCAATTATGAAGTCTTTAAATGTTTTCCAACCGCCATCCATTTCCTCAGCTTTGGCATACATCTCTTTTTCAATACCGATGAAGACGCCTGCGATAACTTCATAAGCTTCTCCCCATGCACCAATAATTTCAGGAGTTGCTGCTTCGCCTAATACTTCTTTAATAGCGCCTAATAGATGGTAGCCGACGATTGGGTATTGTTCTGGTGTAATGTTGAGTGATTTATGTTTGTGCGCAACTTGAACGACAGCAGGTAAAACAGCGCCAAGGTTATCGATATTTGCAGCTGCTGCGTAAACCAGACCTGCAAGTGCATTTTGTTGACGCCCTTGTGATTGATTGGCGTGGTTGAAGATATTCAAAAGTTCAGGGTGAGCTTCGAACATATTTTTATAAAACACTGTTGTAATTGTTTTGCCGTGTTGCGCCAATACAGGTACAGTTGATTTGATAATGTTAATGGTTTCTTGTGATAGCATGTGGTAGCACGACCTTTCGTAGTTGTTAACTCAAGCTTAAACTATAAAAGTGATTAAAGATACATTTATAATACATCTTTAAAGAGTGTTAGAAAGTTAGTCACATTTCTTTCACGCAATTGCCACAAACGGTATAATGGTATTTGAAAGAGCGGTGAAGTTATGCGTCTAACGATGTACACAGACTTTTCGTTGCGTGTTTTAATTTATCTGGGAGCGAAAGAACCAGGGAAATTATCAACGGTCCAGGAAATCTCAGATACATATAATATCTCGAAAAATCATTTGACGAAAGTTGTACACGAACTTGGGAAGATGGGCTTAATCGAAACAATACGCGGTCGTGGTGGCGGTATCAGGATGAAAGTGGAACCTGAAAACATCAACGTCGGACAACTAGTTCGGAGGACGGAAGATGATTTTCATCTTGTTGAATGCTTTAATTCTGAATCGAATAGTTGTATACTGTCCCCGGTTTGCCGATTAAAAGGTGCACTATACGAAGCGTTGAATGCTTATTTAGCAGTTTTAGATAACTATACAGTGGCGGATTTTATCGTTAATAAAGATGAGCTCAAAGCGATATTGTTTGACCGCCCATTATGATAAAATGAAAAAGAATATAAAAAGCAGGGGGTTATTTTTCATGGAAAAAGTTTTTGTTTTTGGACATAAAAATCCTGATACCGATTCAATTTCATCGGCTATCAGTTACGCGTATTTAAAGCAACAATTGGGAATGAATGCAGAAGCGGTAAGACTAGGCGATATAACAAATGAAACGGCTTATGCGCTTGATTATTTTGGTTTTGAAGCACCACGTCTTATCGAGAAAGCCGCGCCGGAAGTAGCGAAAGTCATTCTCGTCGACCATAATGAAAAACAACAAAGTGTGGATGACGTAGATGATGTGCAAGTAATCGAAGTTGTTGATCATCATAGAATTGCTAACTTTGTAACGAATGATCCTCTTTATTATCGTGCAGAGCCGGTAGGATGTACGGCAACGATTTTAAACAAACTATATAAAGAAAACGGTATTGAGATTCCGAAAAATATTGCTGGGCTTATGCTTTCTGCACTTGTTTCGGATTCACTATTATTCAAGTCGCCGACGTATACAGACCAAGATCGCGCTGCAGTGGAAGAATTGATTGCCATCACCGGCGTGGACGTACAAGAGTATGGACTGGCTATGTTGAAGGCCGGTGCCGATTTAAGTGGTAAAACGCTCGAAGACCTTGTGAAACTCGATGCAAAAGAATTTGATATCAATGATGTGAAGATTGAAATTGCTCAAGTGAATGCAATTGACATCAATGATGTTATGAATCGTCAAGCTGATTTGGAAGACCTTCTATACCGTGTCATTGCTGAAAAAGGACTCGACTTATTTTTGTTTGTCGTAACTGACATATTGAACAACGACTCAATCGTATTGGCACTTGGTAAAGAAGCAGGGCGCGCTAGCGCGGCATTCAATGTTACACTCGTGAACAACACGGCAACATTGAAAGGCGTCGTCTCTCGCAAAATGCAAATTGTTCCTGTGTTGACTGAAGCATTGAAATGAAGTGAATAGGAAAAGGTTGCAGTCCGCGTAGTGAAGTGGATTGCAACCTTTTTTTGTTTAAATTACGGATGGGATTGAACAGTATTTCGGTCCGTCATACACTATTTCAAATTAAGCGGCTTTGTCGCAGGTCCCTCGAGGACAGATCCATCTTTCCGAAAGCGTGAGCCGTGACATGGGCAATCCCAAGTTTCATCGCCGGCATTCCACCTCGTCCGGCAGCCCATATGCGTACAGATGGGGGAGTCCGTGCGGGTAATATGACCACCAGTGAACTCTTTTAAGACTAGTCCAGTATTTTTCAATGCCTGTAATAAAAACGAACCAAATCCCGTTCGATCAGGTGAATAAAGTGCGGAAGCACGGTTCTCTCTTCCGACAATTAAATCGCTGATAATTCGTGCGCCCGCCATGGAGTTCGATAACCCCCATTTTCGATAGCCCGTACTCAAATAGACGTAAGGCATGCTAGAAGAAATAATTCCAGCGTAAGGAATCAAATCGGGTGTCTGCGGGTCTTGTGCGGACCAACCATGCGTCAGAGTAGAAAGGTTATAGACCTCTTGTAAATCGGTGTAAAGGCGGTTGTAATGTATCTGCGTATCGCTCTCCATTCCCGCTTGGTGACTTTCTCCGGACAGCAGAAAAAACGTTTTTCCATCAATTTGTGCTGTCCGAATCGATCGCTTGGGTTCATCGACTGCAATATATTGTCCGCGGAGTGGCATATCCCCTTCTGCTGCGACGATATAGGATCGATCGACAGACAATTTCATGATTTGTAGCCCGCGCAGTGCTTCAATTGGATAGTGTGTACATAATACGAGTTCAGTGAATTGGACTTCATGCCCCGATTTCATGGAAAGAAGACGCTTTTTCAAATCCATTAAGATAACATCTGATTGTTCGTAAATCCGTGCACCGGCTTCAACAGCAAGCTGCGCAAGATGTTGTCCGAATCGGACGGGATGAATTTGGCTTTCGTTATTCAAAGTAAGCGTTGCGTCAATTTGAATCGGTAATTCAGAATTCAGTCCAAGTTCACCGGGAATGCCAAGTTCCTTGTATGCGTTCATTTCATAACGTAGTAAATCAGTGCCAAGTTTTGATTGGGAATAAAGAATGGAATCTGCTGATCTCAATTCGTCTTTTATGGCAATAGATTTCCCAAACTGAACGGCTTCTTCATTCACATCAAAATACATTTTTGCATTGTCTCGTCCAAACTGTTTCAGTAATTTGGCGTATACAAAATCATGTTGGACAGTCAGTTTTCCAGTTGAGTTGCCCGTCGCACCCGCAAGGATAGTATCTTTCTCAAGAAGGATAACGTCTTTCCCTTCCTTTGCTAAAAAATAGGCATTGGCAATTCCGCTTAGACCTCCCCCGATGATGCAAACGTCGCATCGGACATCGCCATCAAGTTGAGGAAACGGTTCACGTGGATATGCAGTACTAAGCCATAATGAATTGGACATAAAATAACCTCCGTCAAGTCTGCTTGAAATAGTAGTAAGCATATTCATTGTTCCCTTCTTTGATTGAATTTAAAATAAAGATATGAAAGGTGGCGGGAAAAATGAAAATTGAAATATGGTCAGATTATGTTTGTCCGTTTTGTTATATCGGAAAGCGTAGGTTAGAAGAGGCTTTGGAGCAAACCGGTCTTGGAGAAAAGGCTGAAGTTGTTTTTAAAGCATATGAACTTGATCCGAATACCCCCGCAGTGTCCGATACGCTGATAAAAGAAAGTCTTGCGAAGAAGTATGGCATGAGTGTGGAAGAAGCGAAGAAGATGACTGATAACGTAGTGGACCAGGCAAAAACTGTTGGACTGAACTATAATTTTGACGTAATGACCCCAGCGAATACATTTAATGCACATCGTCTTGCGAAATTGGCTGAACAGGAAGGCTTAGATAAGACTGTATCGGAAAATTTACTGAAAGCTTATTTCATTGACGGTGAAAAAATTGGTAAAGAAGACGTGTTACTTCGCATTGCCGAAGAGGCAGGGATTTCTCGTGACCGTGCGAAAGCAGTTCTCGATTCTGATGAGTTTGCAGATGATGTAAGAATGGATATCGCAGAAGCCCAGCAAATTGGCGTGAAAGGTGTTCCATTTTTCGTTATTAACCGTAAATATGCGATTTCAGGAGCACAGCCGGCGGAAGCATTTGCAAATGCACTCCTTCAAGCTGTGGAAGAAGAAGCTTAATCAAAAGAAATAAAAAATCGGCCATGTGATCATAATGATCACATGGCCGATTTTTTTAAGTTATTTATTACTGCCTAGACTTCGGTTGCCAACCCCTTGGTCATAAGTTGAATTGGCTGTGCGGCAAAAAACGCCGCCTTTCGCTTTTTTTTATTGAGCTGGGTTTGCTTGTAAGTCGATTGTGATTTTAATATCGTCGCCTACAAGAACGCCGCCTGCTTCAAGCGCTTGGTTCCAAGTAAGACCGAATTCTTTTCTTGAAATTTTACCTTCGACTTCGAAAGCAGCTACGTCTACGCCCCAAGGGTTTTTACCTGTACCTTCGTACTCGGCTTCGAATGTAACTTTTTTCGTGACGTCTTTAACTGTCATATCGCCAGTAACGTCATATTTAGTACCGCCTTTTTTAGCGATATCCGTTGAAACGAATGTGATTTTCGGGAATGTTTCTGTATCGAAGAAATCAGCAGAACGAAGGTGGTTGTCACGGTCTTCGCTATTTGTATGAATTGTTGCAGCATCGATTGTGAAGTTGACGTTAGCGCCTGTCAAATCTTCAGGATTCCCTTCGATTGTACCTTCAACGCCTGTGAAACGTCCTCTTACTTTAGAAACCATCATATGCTTAACTGAAAAACCAACGCCTGTATGCGAAGCGTCTACTGTCCATTTTGTCATTGAAAAAACTTCCTCTCTGAATAAGTTATGTTCTTACTATATTTGATAAGTATCTTGAAGTCAAGGTATTTATTTAACTTTAGTTTGAATAAAGGGAATAGTAAGACCCTCATTCCGATAAGAATGCCTTGTCAAAATAAAAGTTTGCAAGCATACTATTAAAGATGAAAAGCTTTAACTTGATTCAAGTTTAGCCTCCGGCGGATGTCACAAATTTTGCAAGGGTGGACAGCGCAATTCAAAATTTGGATGCAATTACGCCGAGACGTAATTGATTGTGAAAGGATTGAATGTTGATGTCGAAACATCAATGGCGTGAAGAACTTCAAAAGAAAATTACACAGGGTACATTATTAATAGACGAACCACTTTGTAAATATACGATGACAAAACTCGGAGGAACTGCAGACCTTCTTGTTATTCCTGGAACTATAGAGGAAACAGAAGCGACAGTTCGTTACGCATATGACAATGAAATTCCGTTACTATTACTTGGCAATGGATCGAATATGGTTGTCAGGGATGGCGGTGTGAGGGGGATTGTCCTTCATTTGTCACGACTCAATGCGATTAGGATCGAAGGATCACTTGTGCATGCCGAGGCGGGGGCACTAATCATTGACGTTTCAAAACGTGCGGCAGCGACTACATTGTCAGGTATCGAATTTGCCTGTGGAATTCCGGGCTCCATCGGGGGCGCAATGGCAATGAATGCCGGTGCGTATGGCGGGGAGATACAAGATATAATTGTGCAGGCAACAGTATTGACGAAAGCAGGCGAGCTGTTAGTTCTTTCGAAAGAAGAACTTGAGCTTGGTTACAGGAAGAGTATTATATCGCGAGAGGGCTACTATGTTCTCTCGGCAGATTTTCAACTTGTGCCAGGAAATCAGGATGTCATTAATGGAAAAGTGGCAGACTTAACCTTCCAGCGCGAATCAAAGCAACCGCTTGAGTATCCTTCAGCAGGAAGTGTGTTTAAACGACCGCCGGGTTATTTTGCGGGCAAACTTATTCAAGACTGTGGTCTTCAAGGAAAAGGGCATGGCGGTGCAGAAGTATCAGTGAAGCACGCGGGTTTTATCATCAATAAAAACAATGCGACAGCATCTGATTACATTGAGACAATTAACATGGTGAAAGCGGAAGTTAAAAAAAGATTCAATGTCGATTTAGAACTTGAAGTTAAAATAGTAGGCGAAGAAATAGCAGAATAACAAAAAGCGGATGACCCATTTAATGGGCCTCCGCTTTTTGTTTATTTATAATTAAGTAGTTTTACATGAAAGCAGGGAAGGGTCGGTCACCTGGTCGTCTGTAATGTGCACTTGGCACATTTTGTTGTTGCTCATGAATTTGAAAAGTCCGTTGTTGAAGTCAGTCCCGATTTCTTTAAAGAAAATACCTTCAAAGCAAACTTCTTTTGATAGCGTGAAATTGACACGGAAACCGTCACTATCTTCGACTAAATAGGCACGTACACCTTTTTCAAACATGCCGTCAATCTCGTCTCTAATGGCGCGATCGACAGAAACGACATGGAAGTCAACGAATGTTATTTCTCGTAATAATACGTTCATGAACGAACCTTTGGTAATCTCTTCCCATCTACTTTGAGCAGTTTGCCCAAGAATGATTTGGGTGATGTTATGTGTATGTGCGACTTCCTTGATAACTTTAGCGGAAGAACGTTTTTCATTATCTCGGATTATGAACTCCTCTACTTCAAGCTCTTCAGCGAGCTCTTTCCAACGATCGATATATTCGGATTTTTCCGCGTCAAATTCATCATAAGGAAGTGAATCCACTGTTAAAATATACATTGGACAATCCATGATTGTTGCGATTTTATGTCCGCGTCTAATGAGACGTTCACCATTTGGACCGTAGTAGACACAAACGAGAATACTCTCGTCCATACGACCTTTTACTTTGCCCATGACGGTAGTCACCTCTTAATTATTTTTTGGTTAGTCGAATTCAAGATAGAAGTTTAGTACTGATTGAAAACCAAACAATTATATATGAAAATGCACCATATGACAAGATGCGAATGCTTCAAAGTGCTAAGAGTATACTAATAGTGTATAATTTATTGTATAAACTCTTTGAGTTCCCCCTATTACTATTATCTATAGCTCCCTATTATCCCGTCAGTCACGTCGCAGGTCAAGTTTGCCCTATATAATAACGAAGTTTTACAAACCTTACATAACATGGATTGTGTATGTCTGTAGATTTTCAAACGACTTATTACGACTATTTTAATCTGTTTAGTATTGGAGGTTTGCATTTGTTGGCGATAACGATAGCTATTTTTATCCCGTTTTTGGCTGCTCTACTTGTCCCGTTCATTTATAAGAGGGTTCAGAGTCGCAATATCGGGTGGTTTGTCATGTCCGTTCCGCTCGCCCTATTCATCTATCTTGCCAGTTTGATTCCCGCTGTTGCAAGAGGTAAAACATATATACATACAATTAAATGGATTGATTCTGCTGGGATCAATTTTACGACTTATCTAGATGGGCTTAGTATGATTTTTGGACTTCTAATTACTGGGGTCGGGAGCCTCGTAATTCTCTATTCCATATACTATTTGTCTGAACGCGAAGCATTAGGGCGTTTTTATGTTTATCTTTTGATGTTCATGGGCTCGATGCTTGGGGTTATCTTTTCAGATAACATAATGGTGCTATATGTTTTTTGGGAATTGACGAGTATTTCATCGTTTCTGTTAATCGCATTTTGGTACCACCGGAAAAAGTCCAGATACGGTGCGCAAAAATCAATGCTCATCACTGTCTCTGGCGGCGTAGGGATGCTTGCTGGCTTTATCATGCTGTATACGATGACAGGTTCATATAGTGTGCGCGAAATTATCGAGACGATTGGTCAGTATACAAATGAAAGTCTGTTTTTGCCGGCGATGCTACTCGTTTTGCTTGGAGCATTTACGAAGTCAGCCCAGTTTCCGTTTCATATCTGGCTGCCAGATGCCATGGAAGCGCCGACGCCGGTTAGTGCTTATTTACATTCCGCTACAATGGTTAAGGCGGGGATTTACCTTGTCGCACGCTTCACGCCTGTATTTGGCGGGGAAGCGGTGTGGTTTTATACAGTCACTGGCGTGGGGATATTCACGTTGTTCTGGGGATCCGTCAATGCAGTACGGCAAACGGATCTGAAGGCGTTGCTCGCTTACTCGACAATCAGTCAGCTTGGTCTAATTATGAGCCTCTTTGGCCTTGGTTCAGCGGCGCTTAACGAGGGTTACAGCGCAGACTCAGTTATTTATACACAGGCGACATTCGCCGCTTTGTTCCATCTTATTAACCATTCTACGTTTAAAGGTGCACTCTTTATGGTTGTTGGGATTGTCGATCATCAAGTCGGAACGCGGGATATTCGAAGGTTAGGCGGACTAATGTCACTGATGCCTGTGACGTTTACAATCGCTGTTATCGGCAGTTTTTCGATGGCTGGATTACCGCCGTTTAACGGTTTTCTTAGTAAGGAAATGTTTTTCGAATCTGTATTGATTATACGTAATTTAGATATTTTTGCGATGGGTCCTGTGTGGGGGAGTTTAATACCTGTCGTAGCTTGGCTTGCGAGTGTGCTGACATTTGTTTATAGCATGATTATTGTTTTTCAAACATTTCTTGGGAAACATCAACCGGACCGTCTTGATCGAAAAGCATTTGAAGCTCCAGTTGGGATGCTAATTGCTCCGTCGATCCTTGCCTTGTTCGTCGTAGGTATTTTCTTCTTCCCGAATGTAGTCGGCAATTATTTGTTACGTCCTGCAATGACAGCTGTTTATCCTCCGTTTGAAGGTGCGGAAGGTCTTGTTCCACATATTGCGGCTTGGCATGGTTTTAACGCACCTATCATGATGACAATTGGTGTTATCGCAGTGGGCGCATTGTTATACATCTACCTTCGTTATTGGCGCGGGATTTACTCGCTTGCACCGATGCGCTGGAATCTCGATTCCATGTATAATGGCTTGTTAACGCAGACGGAGAAAACTTCATCTTTCTTGACGCGGACTTATATGACGGGATACCTCAGGGATTATCTTGTATATATATTTTTGTTTTTCATCCTAACTGTTGGTGGCGGCTTGTTATGGACTGGCGGGTTTTCAATTGATTTATCTAACGATGCTCCTATCAGTATCAATGAATACATCATCATCTTTGTTATGATGGGCGCGAGTATAGCAATTATCTTTGCAAAATCGCGTATAACAGCAATCTTGTTAAATGGCGTTCTCGGCTATTCGATTGCCATTCTCTTTGTTGTATTCCGGGCGCCTGATTTAGCTTTGACGCAAATTATCGTAGAAACTGTGACGACTGCGTTATTCCTCTTATGCTTCTATTTCTTACCTGAATGGAGCAAGGAGAAACCGACTCGATCATTAAAAGTCTTCAAAGGTATCATTGCGATTTCAGTCGGAACGGTTGTTACAGTACTTGCACTTGTCGTACAAGGTAATAAGATGTTTGAGTCGATTTCCGTCTACTTTGAAAATGCTTATGAGTTGGCGGGAGGAAAGAATATTGTCAATACGATATTGGGTGACTTCCGTGCATTCGATACGATGCTTGAAGTAGTTGTACTTTTCATCGCCGGTATCGGAGTGTTTACATTGACGAAGCTGAAGGCTGGAAAGGGGGACGAGGACGTTGAAGATTAATGATGTCATTTTACAGACAGTAACGAAGATTGTTGTCTTCATCATTTTGACGTTCGGCGTGGAATTGTTCCTTTCGGGTCACTATAATCCGGGAGGTGGATTCATTGGTGGGCTCGTCCTTTCTTCCGCTTTCGTTCTTCTCTATTTGGTGTTCGATATCGAAACAGTCCATAAGGGCATCCCGTTCGATTTCAAGAAGGTTGCGGCATTTGGCGTATTGCTTGCAGTCGGAACGGGTTTAGGATCCGTCCTTTTCGGTGCATCATTTCTTACACAGACGGCCAGTCATTTCAATCTGCCAGTGTTCGGGGCAACAGAATTATCAACAGTTATGCTGTTTGAGGCAGGGGTTGCACTGACTGTTGTCGGTGTTGTTGTAACGATTATTTTAAGTATTAGTGAGGATGTGTAGCTGATGGAAACGTTAATAACGATACTCGTTGGAGTGCTTGTAACGGTCGCTGTCTACTTGCTGCTATCTAAAAGTTTGGTTCGAGTCATTTTAGGGACGGCCATCCTGTCGCATGCTGTGCATTTGCTATTGATGACGATGGGCGGGCTGAAAAAAGGGGCAGTCCCACTGCTAGGTGAAAATGCAGAGAGTTATACGGATGCTCTTCCACAGGCACTTATACTGACTGCAATAGTGATCAGTTTCGCAGTGACTTCCTTTTTACTGGTACTCGCATATCGAACATACAAAGAGACGGGATCGGACAATCTCGCTGCATTGAGAGGGTTCAAAGATGAATAATATTATAGTTATGCCAATGATTATTCCTTTATTGACAGGGATTTTACTTGTGTTTCTCCGGCCTTATGTGTTGGTTCAGCGGGTGTTCAGTCTTGTTTCAATCGCAGTAACCGTAGTGGTCAGTGTTTATATTTTGAACCTGATTCAGTCGGACGGTATTTTACGGCTCGATTTTGGGGGCTGGTTGCCACCCTATGGAATTTCATTTGTCGCGGATTCATTCTCTATGCTACTTGTATTGACGACAGCGATTGTAACAGGAATCCTCTTAATCTATGCGTTCTCGTCGATTGGCCGGGCGCATGAGAATATGTTCTTTTATCCGTTCGTCTTTTTTCTTATTGCGGGCGTTAATGGTTCGTTTCTAACGGGTGACCTATTCAACTTATTCGTTTGTTTTGAAGTGATGCTGTTATCTTCTTATGTGCTCATTACGCTTGGGGGCAGGAAGGTTCAACTCGTCGAATCAATTAAATACATATCTATAAATGTACTGTCATCGTGGTTTTTCCTTGTTGGAATCGCGTACTTGTACGGTACGGTAGGTACACTTAATATGGCGCATCTATCGGTACGTATTGCGGAAGTCGGGCAAGGGCCACTATTGACGGTGATTAGCATAATCTTCCTCATTGTATTTAGTTTGAAATCGGGACTTCTTCTTTACTTCTGGTTACCAGGGTCATACAGTGCACCACCGACAGTAGTTGCAGCTTTGTTCGGTGCGTTGCTTACTAAAGTCGGTATCTATGCAATGTTCCGTGTGTTCACGCTCATTTTTTATCACGAGCCGGGTGTTACGCATTTGATGATTGGCATTATGGCGGCAATTACGATGATTGGTGGAAGTATTGGTGCAATCGCCTACAATGATATCCGAAAGATTGTTTCCTATAATGTCGTCATTGCGGTCGGGTTTATACTTGTTGGTCTTGCGGTTTCTACGGAAGTTGCAATTCAAGGGTCTATTTATTATCTGATCCATGACATGATCATTAAAGCTTTGTTATTCCTTATCGCGGGGACGATGATCTACTTGACTGGAACGGCAAGGATTGAAAATATGAGTGGGTTGATTCGCAACTATCCGTTGCTTGGTTGGCTGTTTTTCATCACGATGCTGTCACTCGCCGGAATTCCACCACTTAGCGGGTTCATAGGCAAGGTGTACGTTGGACAAGGAGCGATTGAAGCAGGTTCATTCTTCTTGCTCGTAATTGCTTTCCTATCAAGCATTTTCGTTCTCTATTCACTGTTGCGCATTTTCTTGAATTGTTTCTGGGGTGAAACGATTATTAATGAAGATGATGATGTCCCGCTTAAAAAGGGGATGCTTATTCCACTCGTATTGTTTGGTATCCTGACAATTGCACTTGGAGTTGGGGCGGAAGAGCTTGCGCCATACGTTTCAGATGCTGCTCGTACGCTGATGAATCCTGAAATTTATATAGACGCGGTTTTAACAAGTGATAGGTAACCGAAGAGGGAGAGAGGGCCCGTTCCTTGATCGGAAAGAAGAGGTGAACGTTATGCCAGCACAGTTACTGTTGAATTTATTTATAGCTCTGCTCTGGATGCTCTTAATCGATGAAGATGAGCTAAGGTTTGCGACTTTCTTTGCCGGCTTCCTGGTTGGGATAGGAATCATATTTTTCATGCATAGATTTTTCGGAACGCAATTTTACTTGCGCCGTTTGTATGCAACATTCAAGTTGATTTTTATCTTCATATCCGAATTGACCAAATCGAGCATAATCGTATTGAAACAAATTCTTAGCCCGACGCTGAAAATTAAGCCAGGTATTTTTAAATATGAAACAGTCTTAGAAAGTGATTCGGAAGTGACGATGCTGTCGTTGCTTTTGACGCTGACACCAGGGTCTGTCGTCATGGAAGTGTCACCTGAAGGAAATGTTCTTTATATCCACGCGATGGACGTCGAAAAGTCCCGCGATGGACTTTTGATGCAACTGCATAACTTTGAAAGAGCAATCATGGAGGTGACCCGCTGATGATTCAAGCAATGCTGACGACTTCGCTCGTATTATTTTCGATAACGATTGCAATAGCTGTTATACGAATCATTCTCGGGCCTTCGATGCCGGACCGTGTTATCGGGCTCGATATGATTGGTGTAAACTTGATCGCTATGATAGCCGTCATTTCAGTGATGATGAACACGAAAGCATTTTTAGAAGTCATTCTGATACTAGGGATTCTATCGTTTATCGGCACAATCGCCTTCTCAAAATTCATCGAGAGGGGTGTTATCGTTGAACGTAAACACGATAGGTGAATTCGTAGGCGCATTTCTGATTTTGACAGGCGGAGTTGCGAGCGTAATCAGTGTCTTTGGTTTGCTTCGGCTGCCTGATGTTTACACAAGATCGCATGCAGCGACGAAAAGTTCGACGCTTGCTGTCTTGTTGACCTTGTCAGGTGCTTTTATTTACTTTTTGTTCAGTCAACATTTCGTAAGTGTACGCCTTCTTTTAGGAATAGTTTTCGTTTTTCTAACGGCACCGGTTGCCGGGCATTTGATTGTCCGAGCAGCTTACCGGTCGAATGTGAAGCTAGCGGATATTTCTACCGAGGATGAATTGTATGAGGTTTTGCATAAAGATAACATAGAAGAGGATGGGACCGGCCAATAGTGGCTGGCCTATCCTTTTTTTGTTGTCTTAATTTGGATAGAGAAGGAATATAAATAAAATAGTAGAATACCATTAAGAAAGATAGGGAAGGTGCATGAGATGGTGATACAGGGGAAAAAGATGCGGAAATGGACGAAAGTTCTATTGGCGGTGTTTGGTGCAATACTCGTTTTGGCAATTGCGGCACTACTTATTGTAAATAGTTATATAGGGAAATCGAAACCGTTTATTGATGGAGAAGTAAGTGCGGCATTTCTTGATGAAGATGTGACAATCGTCCGGGATGAGTTTGGCGTACCGCATATAACGGCGAAATCGGACGCGGATTTGTACCGAGCCCAAGGTTATGTGCAAGCCCAGGACCGTTTATTCCAAATGGATATGGCTCGCAGGCAAGCGAGCGGTCGGTTATCCGAGGTGGTCGGCGGGTTGGCTGTTGGAACGGATAAGAAGTTCCGTACATTTAGTTTACGCGCGGCCGCAGAAGCATCTTATGACGGCTATGGTGAGGAAGGGAAAAAGGTGCTCGGCTGGTACGCAGAAGGGGTCAATGCATTCATTGAGGGGGCGGAGCAGGATGGGAAGTTTCCTTATGAATTCAAAGTCTTGGGTTATAAACCCGAACCATGGACGGAAATTGATTCGCTGACGATAGGTAAGTATATGGCTTATGACCTCGGCGGCAACTGGGATAGCTTGGCAGTCAGGCATTGGGCATTAACTAATTTCTCGGAAGAATTGGCACGGGAGTTGTTCACTGCCTATCCGGAAAATGCGTCTTCTATTATCGAGGCAAACATTGCGAATCCAGTTGCTGTTGCTGGCCAATTTGACCCTGATCTTGTACCACCTGAATTCAATGGTAGTAACAACTGGGTCGTGTCGGGGGATAAAACCGCTTCAGGATTACCGCTTTTAGCAGACGATCCGCATCTCGGGCTCGATACTCCAGCGATCTGGTATCAAATGCATTTGCAATCACCTGAACAAAACGTTAGCGGTGTTATTTTTGCAGGGATTCCAGGAATTATCCTTGGGCATAATGAAGACGTTGCGTGGGGAGTGACGAATGTTGGACCTGACGTGCAAGATTTATATATTGAAACGCCGAACCCTGATGATCGGACACAATTTCTCTATGATGGGAAATGGGAACAGGCTGAGGTAAGGGATGAGACGATTTCCGTAAAAGGCGCGGAGGATGTACCGTTTGAAGTAGTAGTTACGCGGCATGGTCCGATTATTTCGGACATTCTTTACGCAGATGAAGATCCGGGTGCACTGTTTTCAATGCAATGGACAGCGCTTGAGCCGACAAAAGAACTTGAAGCCATTATGAAGATGAACAAAGCTTCCGACTGGGAAAGTTTTGAGGCGGCTTTGGAAGACTTCCATGCGCCAGCACAGAACTTTGTGTTTGCAGCGAATGACGGCACTATTGCTTATAAAGCGAACGGTCGTATTCCAATCAGGAAACAAGGGGATGCGCAATTGCCCGTACCAGGAGACTCTTCCGATTATGGCTGGACGGGTTACATTCCATATGATGAATTGCCGCGTGTCGTGAATCCTAAAGAAGGGTTCATTGCCACAGCAAATAATCAAGTTGTTGATGATTCTTATCCATATCACATTACAAAACTGTGGGCACAGCCTTATCGCTATGAACGAATAGCAGAAGTGCTTCGCGAAGGGGGAAATTTCACTGCAGAAGATATGATGGAATTGCAGATGGATCAGAAAAACTTATACGCTCGTGAGTTTTTGGACGACATGATTAGTTCTATTGAGGAGAAAGACGCCGCTATCGGGAAGTACGAAAATATTGTGAAAATGCTTCGTGAGTGGGATC
Organism: uncultured Sporosarcina sp.; assembly: GCA_964632025.1. Classification (GTDB taxonomy): domain Bacteria; phylum Bacillota; class Bacilli; order Bacillales_A; family Planococcaceae; genus Sporosarcina. Next base: position 19,911 of record CAZWAW010000020.1, on the reverse strand, counting down.
AATACGATTCTGCAGATGCAGCGGCACCGCTTGTCTTTCATAAATGGATGAAACAATTGCCAATCGGCATGCTTAGCGCAACGATGCCTGAGGACGTCTATAAGCTTCTGCCGGCGAAAGGGGCAATTACCGACAACATGTTACGCGACGCTTATGCGGGCAACCCAGGTGCCTGGGTGAAAGAGTATGGCGGCGTAGATAAGTGGGTATTTGATTCGTTTGTAACATCGGTGGAAGAGATCGAAGGATTGTTCGGCAATAAAATCGAGGATTGGCAATGGGGGGATTTTCATCAGTTGGCGTTTCCGCACGCTCTATCAGGTGCATCTCCGATCTTTGAATATTTCTTGAATCCAAAGAAACAGGCAATCGGCGGTTCGAATGTTACAGTCCAGGCGGCAGCTTTTCAGGAAGATGGAACCGTGGATCACGGTGCACCTTGGCGCTTTGTTGCCGATTTGTCCGACTTATCGAAAGCGAATCATATTGTAGGACCGGGTCAAAGTGGCCACATGAAATCGCAATGGTTCCACGATCAGGCAGGTGACTGGGTGAACGGCAATTACCATGAAACTGTTTTAGATGGGGACATTAAAGGTGGATATACATTAAAATTAAAAGCGGAGCGCTAATGCGCCCCGCTTTTTACGTGGTGAAACTTTGAAAACGCGGGTAAATTCGCGCATTATCTAATCCGCTGCTAAGAGCTTCTTTATTTAACAATTAGAACCGGTGCTGTCACGCGCTTCGCGACTTTATGGCTGACACTTCCAAGCACCATTTCCTGAAATGAATTCAGGCCACGGCTACCAAGAACAACAAGGTCGAATGCACCGCTATTGGCGAAATGGACGATGATGGGGCCAGGGTCACCGTGTTTGATGACAAGTTTATAAGGGATCTGGAACTGTGCGAAAGCCCCCTCAATAGGGATAAGTCGCTTCTTGCGATCGATATGGAGATCATCACTGCTGGCGTTATCGAGTACATCTGAACGTGTTCGGTCAAACTCAAGGATATAAAGAACTTCAACGGCGACTCCTGGACATAACGATGCAAGTTGAGCGGCGTGTTTGGCTGCGCGGTGCGAGTTTTCTGAGCCGTCTACCGCGACTAGTATTTGTTTATACATCGGAATCCCTACTTTCATGTGCCTAATATGTAAAGTTACATTGTTAGTAAGTATAAACGTTCTACATCTATCTGTTTAAACCCTTCTTTTCAGCAATTAATAAAAGGAGTAAATGCATATTCAAACCGCTGTTTGATTAGCCTTGCAATTGCAAAAGGGATTGCATATACTAAAGTTAATCAAACGACTATTTGAATGAGGTGTGAATATGACGGTAAAAGAAGTTTGTGAAGTGACCACGGTTCATGAAGAAGTTGTGAATCGTGTGCAGAAGGCGCTCCCAGATGTGGCAGCGGCGGTCGCGATATTTAAGGCATTGGCGGATGAAACTAGATTAAAAATCGCTTTTTCGCTAACACTGGAAGAAGAAATGTGTGTATGTGACGTTGCGGCAGTGATTGGTTCGTCTGTTGCGACTGCTTCCCATCACTTACGTTATTTGCGTGAACAAGCACTTGCTAAATCAAGGAAAAAAGGAAAGATGGTTTACTATTCGCTCGCAGACGATCATGTCCACCAACTTGTGAAAGTCGCACACGAGCATACGATAGAGGGTGTTGAGCATGGCAACGGTTGAGAAGAAAGAATACAGGTTGGAGAATCTAACATGCGCCAGTTGTGCGATGAAGTTTGAAAAAAATGTTAAAAACTTGCCTTCTATTGAAGACGCACAAGTGAACTTCGGTGCATCAAAATTAGCGTTCAGTGGGAGCGCAACGATTGAAGACTTGGAAGCAGCTGGTGCCTTTGATGGTATTAAAGTTGTCCCGCTTAAGAGTAAAAGGATTGAGGCGAAAATACCGTTCTTTAAACGCAGGGAAAATCTCGTTACACTCTTTTCGCTTCTGTTCTTAGTTATAGGAATGGTTGTATCATTTCGCTATACGGAAACGCATCCGGCGTCGATTGCTTTATTCGCACTTGCCATTGTAATTGGTGGAATAAGCATATTCAAAACAGGGCTGCGAAACCTGGTCCGTTTCGAATTCGATATGAAAACGCTGATGACGATTGCCATTATTGGCGCTGCAATCATTGGGGAATGGCGTGAAGGGGCGGTTGTCGTCTTCCTATTTGCTGTTAGTGAAGCGTTAGAAGCCTATTCAATGAATAAAGCACGGCAGTCTATCCGTCAATTGATGGATATTGCACCGCCTTCTGCCCTCGTAAAACGTGGGGAAGCGTTTATGGACCTTCCGACAGAAGATATCATCGTCGGCGATATTCTAATTGTAAAACCAGGTCAGAAAATCGCTATGGACGGCGCTGTTCTAATGGGTTCATCTACGGTCAATCAAGCGGCGATTACAGGGGAATCCATCCCTGTTGTAAAAACGTCAGGCGATAATGTATTTGCGGGTACGCTCAATGAAGAGGGCGCGCTTGAAGTAACGGTTACAAAGCTTGTCGGTGATACGACGATTGCGAAAATCATCCATCTTGTCGAGGATGCGCAGGCAGAAAAAGCACCGTCGCAAAAGTTCGTTGATAAATTCGCAAAATACTACACACCTGCAATCATCGTGATTGCCATTCTCGTAGCCATAATCCCTCCATTGCTTGGTGGGGATTGGAATGCGTGGATTTATCAAGGTCTTGCAGTACTCGTCGTAGGTTGTCCGTGTGCACTTGTTGTCTCTACGCCAGTTGCGATTGTCACAGCGATTGGTAATGCGGCACGTCAAGGTGTGCTGATTAAAGGCGGTATCCACCTCGAAGAAACAGGAAGACTTGATGTTATTGCGTTTGATAAAACCGGAACATTAACGAAAGGGTATCCGGAAGTAACAGATTTCATAGCAATTGAAACGAATGGTCAAGAGAAATTACTAAGTACAATTGCCGCAGTGGAATCAATGTCACAGCATCCTCTCGCAAAAGCAGTCGTCAATTATGCGCATCAAAATGGAGCGCAAAAAGTCGCTATATCAAATTTTCAATCGGTTACCGGAAAAGGTGCATATGCAGAATGTGAGGGCGTAATAACGTATATCGGTAGCCTCAGCTGGGCACAAGAATTGTCTTCATTGCCGGAAGCAATACTGCAGCAAGCGGCATCTCTTCAACGTCAAGGAAAGTCTGTCATGGCGATTGTCACGGGTACTGAATTTAGCGGCCTGCTAGCCGTGGCGGATCCTATACGAGCGGAAAGCCGTAGTGTCCTTGAACAACTGAAAAGTATAGGTGTCCGTCATACAGTCATGCTGACAGGCGATCATCAGGTAACGGCTGAAGCAATTGCTACTGAGTTAGGTGTTACGGATGTGCGCGCAGGATTGATGCCTGAAGACAAGTTGACAGCGATTAAGCAATTGAGTGACCAATATGGTCGGGTTGCCATGGTTGGGGACGGCATCAATGACGCACCTGCCTTAGCTGCAGCTTCTGTTGGAATTGCAATGGGCGGAGCGGGTACAGACGCTGCATTGGAAACAGCAGATATTGCTCTGATGGCAGATGATTTAGGGAAACTACCTTATACAATAAAATTAAGCCGAAAAACATTGCGCATCATCAAGGAAAACATTATGTTTGCATTAGGCTTAAAAATTATAGCATTGCTTCTTATCATTCCCGGTTGGCTGACATTATGGATTGCCATCTTCGCGGATATGGGCGCCACGCTACTCGTTGTGCTGAACTCGTTGCGGTTGCTGCGCGTTCATAAGTAAGTAGGTTCTATACGGAGGCGAATTCTAATGTATTTACAAGAGTGGACAATGGAAGAGCAGGAGCAACTTATTCATTTCATGACAACTAATACGTGGCCTTACCACGGTAACTCTGATCCGGGACGTCATTTGATTGAAAAAACGATCGAAGAGGGCGGCTATGAGTCGGATGAAGTGAAAACATTCTGGGTGGAAAATGATAACGGAGAAAAAGTAGGAATCGTAAAAATTTACGACTTGCAAGATGAAATTCCGTTGTTCGATTTACGTATTGCAGATATGTCGAGGGGATATGGCTACGGCCCAAAGGCTCTACGACTTGTCGCGGAATATGTATTTGGGTTGCCAGGTAAGAAAATTCGTCTCGAAGGTCATACGAGGCAAGATAATCTCGCGATGCGAAAAACATTCGAACGTGCGGGTTTTGTCAAAGAAGCGCATCTTCGGAAAGCTTGGTTTTCTCCTAAAGAGCATTCCTATTATGATGCAGTGACCTATGGTATAACGAGGGAAGATTTCATGGCTGGAACGACGACGCCTGTTATTTGGGAAGATGGAGAGAAATCACGATATTCTAGACCTTCTCCGCGTATCCCGGATTTCACGGATTCATTCGAATCAGAACGGCTTGTCATTCGGGCTCCTGAACTTGGTGATGCGACAGATGCTTGGAATGCGATTAGGGCTTCATTACCTGCGCTTCGTAAGTGGATGCCATGGGCGCAACCGGAACCGGAGCTGCATATGACAGAAGAAAGCTTGCGAAAGGCAGTTGCAAATTTCATCACAAGACAAGACCTGCGCTTCCATGTTTACCATAAAGAAACTGGGAAGTTTGTCGGCTCATCGGGACTGCACCGAATCGATTGGTCGATTCCGAAATTCGAGATTGGCTACTGGCTAGCGACGGAATTTGAAGGCCAGGGGTATATGACGGAAGCTGTTAAACGTATTGAAAAATTCGCCTTCGAAAAACTTGGAGCACGCAGAGTGGAAATTCGTTGTGATGAAGAAAACATGAAAAGCCGTAGCGTCGCAGAACGTGCGGGGTTCACTCTTGAAGGGATTTTGAAACAAGATTCCTTATCACCCGATGGTAATGTTTTACGAAATACATGTATCTATGCGAAAATAGACTAAAGAAGGAACGCAGCTTAACTCCATGACTTACATCGTGGAGGCCAAAAAGGGATGCCGACTAATGTCGACATCCCTTTCGTTACACGTTTCGTCTTCCGGTTATGAGGTTGAAAATAAATACAATAACCGCAATAACTAGTAGAATGTGAATGAGTCCTCCACCAATCTTAAATACGAGACCCAACAACCAAAACACAAATAATGCTACAATGAGTAGCCATAGAATTCGACCCATGTGAATCACCCCTTTACTGATGTGTTCTTTATTTACCCCTTTTAATTGAAATTTAAACTAGGGGGCGTTTAAAGCAAGGTAAATGGGAATGAATATGGGCATACATACTGGAGGCGGTACGATTGGCAACACCAGGTATGGAAGATTATCTTGAACAGATTTATTTGCATATCGAAGCGAAGGGCGTTGCGCGTGTGTCAGACGTTGCAGAATCCCTGGCAGTTCTCCCTTCATCCGTGACAAAAATGGCTCAGCGTCTCGACAAGGAAGGTTATATTGTTTACGAGCGCTACAAAGGTCTTGAATTGACAGGGAAAGGATTCTCCTTCGGGAAAAAGCTTGTGCGGCGCCATGATCTCCTTGAACAGTTTCTTCGTATTATTGGAGTCGATGAAGAAAACATTTATGGGGACGTAGAAGGAATTGAACATCACCTAAGCTGGAATGCGATGGATCGAATAACCGATCTGGTTGAAGCAATGGGACAAGACGATGAATTTGTTAGGAAATTACGTGTAATGGATCATAAGAAAGAGGTAGATAAATAATGGAAAAACTTAAATCAGGCTATACAGCGGAGTTAGAAGTATTGGAACAGGACGGTTCAAGATGGATATTGGCTGGCGATAACGAACAAGAACATATTATGCTGAACGCATCTGATGCGGACGGAAATATTCAAGAAGGGGATATGGTCAACGTTTTCCTTTATATGAACAGGCGCGGAGAGCTTTCTGCAACAATGCAGATGCCACATATGACAGCCGAGACGTTTGGCTGGGCACGTGTAATTCGTGTGGATGATCATGAAGGGGTCTTCGTTGATATCGGCTCTTCAATTGAAGTACTTGTGAATAAAAATGACATGCCGAAAGTACGGGCTCTATGGCCGAAGGTAGACGATGCACTGTACATGACGCTTCGAATGGATTTGGGCGGCACTATTTTCGGTCGACTTGCTACAGAAGAACGCGTGCTGGAACAAATTACCGAAGCGCCTGCATCTGCCTTTAACATGGACTTGAAGGCAAGAGCATATCGCTTGTTGCCAGTGGGGTCATTTATGCTCAGCATTCCTGAAAATTACCGTATCTTTATCCACAATACGGAACAAGAACGGGAACCGCGCCTAGGGCAGGAAATGACTGTGCGTATTATTGGTGTCCGTGAAGATGGGACAGTGAACGGATCGATGTTGCCGCGTAAAGAGGAACGACAGGGAGACGATGCTGAAACAATCCTTCGCTATTTGAATGAAGTCAAAGGTCGCATGCCGTTCACGGATAAATCAACACCTGACGAGATAAAAGAAATGTTCAACATGAGTAAAGCTTCTTTCAAACGCGCACTTGGTAAACTCATGAAAGAAGGTAGAATTGAACAGAGTGAAGGATGGACATTGTTGAAATAATACTGAAATTCGGGAACCTTTACCAATCCCAAATCGTATTAATTCCTAGAAAGAGGGGGGAATCAACATGAAACGTCTACTTGCAATGATGATGGTGGCTGCACTGGCTATCGGAATCTCGGTCCCGTCGGCCGTATATGCAGAAGATCCAGTCATCAATGAAAAACTGGGTGTACCAATCGTCGTTTACGGCGCAGATTTATCAGATGCTGAAAAGGAAAGTGTGAAGATAAGCCTGGGTGTTGCAAAGGAAGCGGAAGTTGAAGAAATATCCGTTGACGGCAGTGACCTTGTGAAATATATTGAAAATGGCAATGGTAAAGCGAGAATGTATTCTTCTGCTAAAATCACAAGGCAAGAAGAAGGAAAAGGGCTTGTCATCACGATTGTTACGCCAGATAATATAACAGAAGTAACGTCGGAAATATATGCGACTGCTATGCTAACGGCTGGAATCGAAGACGCGGTTGTCGAAGTGGCAGCGCCGAAAAAAGTAACAGGTCATTCCGCACTGGTCGGTATATACAAAGCATATGAAGTGACTGGTGAAAAACTTGATACGAAACGAACAGATGTCGCAAATGATGAATTGAACCTTGCAACAAAATTTGCAAAAGAATCCGGTGTCGATAGTGACAAAGTGGCTGAGCTCCTAACGGAAATTAAAAAGCAAATCTCGGAGAAAAATCCAGCGACAAAAGAAGAGGTCGAGAAAATTGTTACGGAACAAATGGCAAAGCTTAATATCAATTTAAGTGATGCGGATCGTCAATTGCTCATAGACTTAATGGATAGAATACGAAACTTAGATATCGATTTCAATAAATTATCTGAGCAATTATCGGATATGACGTCTAAAATAAAAGAGACACTTGGCGACATTGATCCTGGCTTTTGGAATAGCGTAAAGGAATTCTTTGCGAACCTTTTCGAATCCGTTCAGTCTTGGTTTAAGTAATAGGGCAGCAAAATATAGTGTTTTATTGTGAAATAGAATTTAGTGAAAAGGGGTAGTTTAGATGGAATTCGAATTTGTTGAGCTGGGTGGGGACGCATTCGCGTTCCGTTATGAACAAAATGGAAAGATGCTAGCAGAAATCACGTGGACAATTCTTGGGGATGTTATGGTCATGGATCATACATTCGTTTCACCGGATCTTCGGGGACAAGGCGTCGCAAAAAAAATACTGGATCGTGCAGCTAGTTATGCGCGTGAACAAGAGTTGAAGATGGAGCCTGTCTGCTCGTATGTTGTAACAGCTTTTGAACGCTACAAAGAGTATGATGACGTAAAAATGTGAAAAAAGAATAATAAAAGGCAATCCATTTAGTTATAAAACTAAGGATTGCCTTTTATATTTCACATGGTAAAGTTCGACTCATCCATATCCCTCACAATAAAGTAATGAAGTACACTATGCCAGTTAATACAGAAGCGCCGGCGACAGTATACATCATGTCGACTTGACTGAAAATCAGTTTCTTCTCCATTTGTATCGTCCCCTTTCCTAGTTCGGGCTATAATGCCTGCGTATATACATAATACCCATTTGTTATTCAATGAAACATCTTTTGTCATGTATTGTGAGGAAAAGTGAAACCTATTCTACAGTTAAACGTATAATCATATATAGAATAAGAGGAAGAGGTGTATTTCATGAGTCGCACAGCAGAAAAAGTATTAGCGATTATAAGCGTCGTATTGACGGCGATAGGTATTTTTATCAGTTTTGCATCTCTGGCTTTATTTAACTATTTGAAATCGGACCCGTTGATTCAGGATGAGTTCGAAGCGGAAATGCTGTTGATGGATCCAACATTAACACCTGAACATGTCGAAGTAATGTATGGAGCATTTGGCATCATAGGTGGGTTTATGTGGGTAATCATCATCAGCTTATTCGTCAGTTTGATCTTGACTATAATTGGACTCGTGAACATTTGGAAGAACAAAAATCCTAAGCTTGCCGGGACTATGTTCATTATCGCCGGTTTGACCGCCGGGATTCTTTCCATGACTTCGATTCTTCTGTACATTGCGGGAATCCTTTGTTTGACAAAGAAACCACCACTAGCACAGGAATCGCAGTTCGTGGATGATAAGTATGATGGAACAATGAGACCTTTATAATAATGAAAAAAACACTTTCCTCCAATTGGGGGAAAGTGTTTTTATTAGTGCAAGGCAAGTGCCGGGGAATGAATATAAAATACATATTGGGCTGTTACCACAGGGTGGCCCTCGAAATATTCTTCAAAGACATCAAGTAGTTCGAAGCCCTGTTTCTCATAAAAGGCTCGTCCAATCGCATTGCGCTCGTCCACATAAACGAATAATTGCTGCGCATCCGAAAGTAATGACAAAGCATAATCAACTAGCTTTTTACCATAGCCCCTTTTCTGGTGAGATGGTAAAATATACATAGCAGTCAATTCAGAATCGCCGTCTTCATCTTTTTTCGTGAAATTGGAAAAACCAATAGGAATACCTTCGCATTCTGCTACTAGCACATACGTCTTCTCCATGCGTTTCAATAGCATCGCTTCTGAATAGGAACGATTGATAAACTTTTTTTGAATTTCTGCTGGAATAATATCTTTATAGGTTTCGCTCCAAGTCTTACAAACAATCTGTTGAACGTGCATACTATCCATGGCAGTCATTGGTCGGATCATTGCACTGTCACCTCTGCATTTCTTTTTGCTATCATAACAAATAATTAGGATGAAAACTACCAATGTAATGAAAATGATATATATGGGAGTGATGTTACATGAAGTGGACAAATCATAAGTTTGGGGAATTAAGCGGTCACGAAGTCTATGAAATGTTGAAGTTGCGTGTTGATGTGTTCATTGTGGAGCAAAATTGTGCGTATCATGAAGTTGATGGTCATGATTACGATGCAATTCATATATTCTGCACCGATGAGGAAGGACTGGCCGCTTATGCACGGCTACTTCCGGCGAATGTGAAGTATATGGAGCCATCCATTGGCAGGGTTATCATTAGAGAGAACAGAAGGGGCACAGGGCTTGCGCATATCCTTATGGAGCGCAGTGTTGACTTTACGAAGAATCATTGGAAACCCAAAAGAATACGTTTGCAGGCCCAGCACCATCTTGTTGGATTTTATGAGAAGCACGGATTTAATGCGATTTCGGAGCCTTATGAAGATGGTGGAATTCCGCATGTGGATATGATTTCAACAATCGAATGAAAATGAAAGTTTCTAAACTGGCAGATAGGGGTATACTCTCTGTACAATGCATTTTCATTAAATCTGGAAGGAATGATTTTAGTGGCTCGTAAACGAAATAATAATTTATTACTTGCAACGATGGCGGCGGGGGCTTATGCCTACTTCAGTAAAAAAGAAAATAGGGATAAGGCACAAGTGGCTTTTAACAACATGAAAACAAAAGTTGATTCATTTATCGAATCACAAAAATTGAACCGTTGTCCTGAAACTAAAGTCGGTCATTCGGATCCATATGATCTTCAAGATAACAAGATGGTAAGTGAAGGTGCTCAAACGAGCGTCCATTATTATAACCAGGAAATTGAAGATGATGTGAAGATGACTCCTGAAACAGATGGACTCTATCATAAAAAAGAACAAAACGAACCTGGCGCGGAACAATCCCCCAAATAAAATTGCTGGACTATACCAAAGGCACTCCTACTACATGGGAGTGCCTTTTTTTGATAATTATGTTAGAAAATCTTGAGTTTGGGTATTGAATAATGAATAGAAATCAAAACATTTTTAAATAAAGGGTGGAATAGTGGAAAGATGAAAATCACATACGACAGACAACAAACAAGAAGTTCCACTAGGGTCCTTCTAGAGAAGGCGGAACAGAACGGAACTTATGAAGAACATAGAAACTTTTTTGCGGTGGAAGAAAGATTATTGAATCATCTATTTCGATTCGAAAAAGATGAGGCACAACGAGCGCTAAGATTTATTTTAGATTTTTTGAAGGTACATTCAGATGATAAGGGTTTTGATGCTACAAAGTATTATTTGATTAGTCTTTCTTCAGTGGTAGTGAGGCATTTACAGAAAAAATTTGATGGTCCACACAAGGCATTTGACTTCAATATAGATTGTTTCAAACTAATTGATTCCAAGTTGAACAGAGAGAACACCATTGACTTTACGAATGATTTAATTGAACTTTATATGCATGTACTTTCGGGCGATAAACAGCCAAGTATGATGCATAGCACAGTGACTAATGTCATCAATTTTATTAATGGAAATGTGGAATCGGCAATAACTGTTGAAGAACTCGCAAAAACATTTAGCGTTAGTACGAGCCATTTATCCCGTATTTTTCGGGAACATACAGGTACTACGCTAGTAGAATATATCGCGATTCGTAAAGTGGAAGAATCCCAATACTACCTGCGTTTTTCTGAAGAAAAAATTTCTGATATATCTGATCGGTTTTATTTTTGTAATCAAAGTTATTTCACACGCATATTCAAGAAATATACCGGCCAAACACCTAGGAAATTCCGAAGCGATCTAGCAGGAGATTATTTCCGGTACACGATTTTCGGGGAAGAAAAATAATTCTTGAATGGTCAATCGTTGTAATTAGAGGGCTAGGTAAGGTATAATTTTTAATAGTTTGAAATAGTGAAGGTGAATCTAATGAAGAAGAAAATTGGATTAGTTACGATGTTAATAACCACTGCCGTTTTTCTAAGTGGTTGTGCAGGCATCGAGAACAAAGAAGGTACATTTTATAATATTTTTGTTAAGCCTATGGATTGGTTACTGCATTTCTTCAGTGATTTTTTTAATGGAAATTACGGCCTGTCGATTATACTCATTACGGTATTAATCCGGTTGGTCCTAATGCCACTTATGCTGAAAAATTATAAGTCGCAACAGAATATGAAAGTTAAAATGGATGCGCTCCGCCCCGAGATGGAAGACATTCAAAAGCGTTTGAAAGAAGCAAAAGAAAAAGAACAAAAAGAGGAGCAAGCGAAGCTTCAACAAGAAATGATGGGTCTCTACTCGAAGCATGGTGTCAATCCACTGAATATGGGTTGTCTTCCGTTAGTCATTCAGATGCCAATCATCATGGGTCTCTACTTTGCAATCCTCAATTCTACTGAAGTACAAACTCATGAGTTTCTTTGGTTCAATCTCGGGGAACCCGATATGATTATGATGGTACTTGCTGGTGCGGTCTACTTCGTACAAGCACGTGTATCACTATGGACAATGCCGGAACAGCAGAAGAAACAGATGAAAGCATTTATTTACTTATCGCCGATTATGATCATGTTCATTTCATTCAAAGCGATGGCGGCACTACCTCTTTACTGGGCGGTTGGAGGACTTCTCCTTATTTTCCAAACGTATTTAGGTCGCAAGTTCTATTTCAAGCATCCTGAACTGGTTGTAGAAGGTGCTGAAGAAGTTGTAATTGCTGAAAAAGAAGTAAAAGAAGTAAAAGAAGTAAAAGAAGTAAAAGAAGTAAAAGAAGTAAAAGA
>CAZWAW010000020.1:1676-7700 GCA_964632025.1 uncultured Sporosarcina sp. | reverse complement strand
AAGTAAAAGAAGTAAAAGAAGTAAAAGAAGTAAAAGAAGTAAAAGAAGTAAAAGAAGTAAAAGAGAGAGATACTAAAGACGATAAATGAAAGTAGGCTGAAGAGAAATCTTCGGCCTTTTTTCTGGCTAGATTATGGGAAACAGGTACTAGGCCCACATAGTGTGGATTATACGGCCTTGGGAGGTTATCGATGTGCAGACTAAATGGTTATTTGGAATCGGAATTGTAGCGGCCGCATTAGCTTCCGTCTATTTCATCATCAAACTCGACTTGAATAATGCTGTTTTGTCGATGGTTGCACTGTTTTCATTGACGAATGGGGCTCGGGCAAAATCATTTCGTGAGCAGGGTATGTTGCGCGAGTCGAAATGGATGTTATGGATGTCGCTTTTTTTTGGATTCGCTTTTGTAGTGTTGCTCATATTTAATTTTGTTAGGTAAAGAAAAGACGCTTATCGGGAACTGAAGTTTCCGATAAGCGTCTTTTATATTAATAAGCATATTTCTTTCTGGTCAGCAGCACAATAATAATAGCTGGAACAGAACAAATAATCATACCGAGAAATGCGAGCCGTGGGGAAATATCATATAAGTAACCGCCTAAAAATGTCAGAATTGCAGTGCTCAGGCTCATCGCGAATGCTACATACATTCCTTGTGCTGTAGCAAGTTGATCATGGGGCAGTTTTTCAGAAATGAATTTTATGAACGCGAAATGGGCTACGCCGAACGACAAGGCATGAAGTAGTTGAGTACCGATGAAAACAGATATGTATGGAAATAAAGCGATAAGGATCCACCTTACCGTGGATCCGATTCCTGCTATAAGAAGCATCGAAGAGACTTTTACATTTGCAAGCAATCGATCAGCACGTGTAAAAAATAATATTTCAAATAACACTGCTATATTCAAGATAATTCCGATATAAAGACCGTTAACACCAAGATTATCTAGGAAGATGAATCCAAAGTTGTAATAGGACGCATGTGCCCCTTGTAAAAGGATAGCGAGTAGCAGGACAACTGCAAAACCTTTGGATGTGAAGAGTGATTTGAAATTGATGGCTCGTTTCGCAGTGTCGTCATTAACTGGATTTAACCGCAATGCTGCTGGTGCTGGTCGCATGAAAAATAGCGTTGCGATGGCTAATCCAACAATCATTATGTATAGGATTGCTTGCTCAGTCCAGATAGCTGTAACCGCTCCAATTAACAACAAAGCGACAGTGTAACCAATTGATCCGAACGAACGACTCTTTCCGTAATGAATTCCTTCTGTCTGCATTAAAACAGATGCGCTGCTTTCGACGGCAGGCAATATCATCGGATAGACTGCACTTAATAAGATAGTAATAATAAGAAGCACGATGAAAGGTGAATCTGGCAAGTAGAGGAGTGTTAAAATAAGTGCTGCAAGAGTCAGCCATTTCATCACACGGATCATGGACATTTTTCGTGTTAGGTATGGAAAGACCAGCAATGTGGACAAGGATCGTGCAATCATTCCAGCGCCCATAATGAAACTTGCTGCTGTTACAGATAAACCTTTTTCAATTGTTAGCCAGCCGGTCCAATAGGGAAGGAATACGCCCCAAGTAAAGAAGAAAGTGAAAAAACTCATCGAAAGCCATCTTTGGTTATTCATCTTATCGCTCCCTTGCAAACTCTTCAATAATCGTAAAATTAAATGATACGTAAATGATAGCATACGCAGACCACAAAGAAAAATGATGGTAGACTATAGATATATATTGAGAAGGTAGGCATATTGATGAAACGAAAAAACAACTATACCAATAAAAAAAATAAGAAAAAACAGGGCAAGGCGTTAACGATTACTTTACTTATTTCTGGCTTCATCATGACAGGCTTGCTAATTGGACTCGGAATGAATGACTGGAATGTAGAAAAAAGTATTAAAAAAGGGCAGGAAGCCATCGGTATGTCTGTTGCGAATAAGGATAAGGATGCAACCCTTGAAACGGAGCCAATCGAAATTCCAGATGAATCAGTAGTAGAACCGGATGCTGAGGTAACGAAAGAAGAGGAAGAATCCGGGGAAGTGCAGGAGGTTACGCCTGAACAGAAACCAACTGAGCAAAAAACTCCACCATCTAAACCAACAAAAAACAACGGTGCAGGATCCGGTACTGAGGTGAAACCGACTCCGTCGATTGATAACGGAGGATATATCGAAGGTCAGGTGCTTCCTAAAGAACCGAAGTTTGTAAAAGGGATTTTACTTGCCAATAAAAAGTATCCTCTCCCGACAACTTATGCACCCGGAGAAGACATAAAAGCGCGTGGGGCATTTGAAAGAATGGCGGCGGAAGCGAAACTTGCAGATTTTAATCTCAATGCATTCAGCACCTATCGCTCATTTGAATACCAAACGACACTTTACGATAGATATGTTGCCCGTGATGGTAAAAAAGCGGCAGATACGTACAGTGCACGCCCGGGCTATTCTGAACATCAAACAGGGCTCGCATTCGACATAGGTGAAGTGAATTTCGAACAGCATTTTGCTTCATCATCATTTGGAGAAACAGAAGCGGGAAAATGGGTGGCAGCAAATGCTCACCGATTCGGTTTCGTCATGCGCTATCCAAAGGGGAAAGAACAGATAACGGGGTATATGCATGAGTCTTGGCATTTCCGTTATGTTGGTACTGAAGTTGCAGATGAAATCTTCAAAGGTAATCTTACGTTAGAAGAATATTTAGGGGTTCAATAAACGCATAGTCGACTTGGATTTTCATATACTAAAAGGGACGTACCGTATTAGCGGCGCGTCCCTTTAGTTTTTCATAATATTGGTGAGAGCAATCGTGAAACCGATTCCTTTAATTTAATGATTTGTGAACGTGCTAAATACATTTCATAGGTCAATTCGGTCGATAATTGCATATCTTGTTCGAAAAGGTCCGCTAATTCATGTGATTTTTCACGGTCGTAAATGAAGGCATTGACTTCGAAATTTAATTTGAAGCTGCGCACATCGATATTGGCAGTCCCGACAGTTGAAAGCTCATCATCGACGACAATTTGCTTTGTATGCAAGAAGCCGTTTTCATAAATATAAACTTTTGCACCTGCCTTTAACAATTTACCAACATTCGAGTACGTTGCCCAGTAAACAAACATGTGGTCAGGCTTGTTCGGAATCATTATTCGTACATCGACCCCTGAAAGGCAGGCGATGCGCAGAGCGTCTAGGAAACTAACGTCTGGGATAAAATAAGGCGTTTGAATATAAATATACTTTTTCGCAATGAAAATCATTTTCAAATAACCATCTTTAATCTGTTCCCATTCAGAGTCAGGTCCACTTGAAACGATTTGCATACCTACCGAACCTTTTCGTGGAATAGCCGGGAAAAAGCATTCTGCATATTCGATATCATTTTTTTCAGATGCTTGGTTCCAGTCCAATATAAACCTTGTCTGAAGCGGGTGCACTGCACTACCTTCAATCCGTAGATGCGTATCGCGCCAATAGCCGAACTTCTTGTTCAGACCCAAATATTCATCGCCTACATTGAAGCCTCCGACATAACCAATTCGCCCATCGATAACTACGATTTTTCGATGGTTCCGGAAATTCATACGAGGATTGATGAGTGGCATGGTAGCTGGGAAAAATGCTTCAACATCCCCTCCATTAGCGATGAGTTCTTTTAAATGCCTCTTGTGAAGTCCTCGTGAACCAATATCATCGAATAACAAACGTACTTTTACACCTTGTTTCGCTTTTTGGATTAAGACGTTTAGTATCCTAGTTCCAAGAGTATCCAATTTGAAAATATAAGTTTGAAAATGAATATGATCTTTTGCTTGCTCGAGGTCATGAATAAGTGCGTCAAATTTAACTGCACCATCGTTGAAAACCTGAACGTCATTATCTTGCGTCAAGACAGCATGGTTATTCCTAAGGTGAAGGTAAATCATGTCTTTGTAATGAGCTGTATCATCGAGTCTAAATTCGAGGGTATTTTCTTCGATTGCTTCAATTTGATAATCAATCAATTGATCGATACCAATTTTACTCCGTCCTTCCCACCTGAAAAGATGTTTTTCTCTCAGCTGCCTACCGAACAAAAGGTAGATGAAGAAGCCGAAAAATGGGATGAAAAATAGGACGATGAGCCATGCCCAGGTTGAGGTAGGGTCCCTTCTTTCTAGAAAGATAAGGGCAATCGCGAGAAATATATTCAAGATAAAAACGGCTGTAACTGAGATACTGATTAGTTGAGTCATAAGCGGCCTCCTTTACATATAATGCTTATCTTACTAGTATAACGGAAGACTTAGAAAAAAGAAGATAACAGTGGTAGTTGAAATAAAACCTACTTGACTGATAGACATTAATGGTTTAAAATTCGATTTACATAATACACTTATCTGAAAAAATTAAGGGGGAAAAGAATTGAATACATTATTACTTATTCTGAACATTTCCGGGCTACTCTTGCTCGTCGGTATACTCTATTCTATGCATCGCAAAAAGGTTTCGTTTTCAAAACGTGTATTTACCGGGTTGGGGCTTGGGATTGCATACGGGCTTATTTTACATTTTGCATATGGTACGGATTCCGCGGTATTGAAGGAATCTATACCGTGGTTTAACTTAATAGGAACAGGTTATATAAAATTACTTCAGATGATTGTTATGCCACTCGTTTTCATTTCGATTCTTGGAGCATTCACGAAAATAACAATTGGCAAGAACTTTGGTAAAATGGCGGGATTGATATTGGGGCTCCTTATCGGAACAACAGCAATCGCTGCGGTTATCGGGATTACTGTTACACTTCTCTTCGGTCTTGATGCATCTGAAATTGTGCAAGGCGAAGCTGAACTTGCACGTGGCGCATCCATAGAAGAACGTTCGGCAGGAATCGCAGACCGTACGTTGCCAGATCAGCTGATTGACTTGTTGCCTGCGAATCCGTTCCTTGATTTCACTGGTGCACGTCCAACGTCAACAATTGGTGTAGTCATCTTTGCTGCATTCCTTGGATTTGCGTATTTAACACTTACGAGAAAAGATGAAAAAAATGCAGCTACAGTGAAAAAAGGAATCGATGCAATTTATTCTTTGATCATGGGAGTTGTAAAGATTGTCTTACGCTTGACCCCATACGGGATTTTAGCAATTATCGCCACGACCGTTGCAACGTCAGACTTTGCTGCTATCTATAGTCTAGGTAAGTTTGTGCTTGCTTCATATGTAGCCATTTTAATCATGTTTGGTATTCACTTAATCATTATTACCTTGTCGGGATTAAACCCAATCACTTACGTGAAAAAAGCAGGAGAAGCATTACTGTTCGCTTTCTCATCACGTTCAAGTGCAGGAACACTTCCACTTAACATTGATACACAGACGAATCGTCTCGGCGTGCCTGATGGTATTGCCAACTTTGCGGGCTCATTCGGCTTATCAATCGGTCAAAATGGTTGTGCTGGAATCTACCCTGCGATGCTCGCAGTGATGATTGCACCTTCAGTAGGACAGAACCCACTTGAACCAACATTCCTTATTACATTGATCGCTATTGTAGCAATCAGCTCATTCGGTGTTGCTGGGGTTGGTGGTGGCGCAACATTCGCTGCCATTCTTGTACTATCAGCACTTAACTTACCGGTTGTATTGGCAGGACTACTGATTTCAGTAGAACCGCTCATCGACATGGGTCGTACAGCATTGAACGTCAGTGGCTCTATGACAGCCGGTGTTACGACTGCACGTGTGACAGGTGAACTGGATAAAGACGTGTACAATGCTCCGCTTGATAAACAAACAGCCGAAGCATAAGTCGTCGAGCAATCATAAATCGCTTCAAGCGAGCATAAAGCTTGGTCGACCGATCATATATTGCTCCAAGCGAGCATAAAGCTTGGTCGACCGATCATATATTGCTTCAAACGAGCATAAAGCTTGGTCGAGCGATCATATATCGCTCCAAGCGAGCATAAATTTGGTCGAGCGATCATATATCACTCCAAGCGAGCATAAG
>CAZWAW010000020.1:0-1576 GCA_964632025.1 uncultured Sporosarcina sp. | reverse complement strand
ATCTTCTCGCTAGTTATTCAGCCGTCGCTTCCAAATCCCGCAACGATTTAGCAGACTTTCTAAACGCAAAGATCAGCGCGATAGATAGAACTGCAAGAACTGCGGAAATGTAATACATGTTGCCAGCTTCTTGCGTGAAAATCCATGTGAATAACAGCGGACCGATGATGCGCCCCATATTGTCCATAGAATACGTCATCCCAGCGGCTGTTCCGTATTTCCCACCAGACTCTTTTGTTGTTAATGAAACGAGTACAGTACGGGAGAGTGCATTCCCAGCAGTAAAGACGCTTAACGCAAAGCCTGCCCAGAAGAGGCTCGATGTGAATGGAATAAGGAAAAGTCCGAGTGCGGTAACAATCTGCGCACCAATAATCCATTTCGTTTCCGTTCCGTTTTTCACACGGCGGACGACACCGCCTTGAATCGCAGCATCTACAAAACCACTAGCCATAAACAAGTAACCAAGCTGAAGTGGTGTGATTTCAATTTTCGAGATTTGGAAAAGCTGGAACGTCGATTCAAGCCCGGCGAGAAGGAACGTCACCATGAACGAGAATAGAAACAGATAGCGAATCCGATATTGCCAAAGTATAGCTCCGCCTTTTGGAAGGAGTGCGCGTTTATTCGCCTCGCCACGTCGTTCCGGTTCTTTCAAAATGATTCCTGCATAAATCATAAGGAGTACTGTCAAAGTGCCAGACGCAATAAATGGTAATTGAAGGCTGACATTACCAAGTACACCACCGATTGCTGGCCCGAAAATAAAACCAAGTCCAATCGACATACCAAGCAGTCCCATATATTTATTACGGTTTTCTTCATCCGTCATATCTGCAACGAATCCAGTAACTGCGGTGTAAAGTGCACCTGAGAATATTCCCCCCACAACGCGCGACGCGTACAAGAGTGGCAAGTTCTCGATGAACAGAGCAAACAGGAAGAAACTAAGACTGAAGCCAATAAGCCCGATCAAAATGAGCTTTTTTCTTCCGGTTCGATCTGACAAAGCCCCCCACAGCGGCGCAGTAAAGAAGGATGCAAGTGCATAAACAGTCAGCAATCCACCGACATGCACTTCAGATAATCCTTGCTGCAAGATAACTTCAGGAAGAATTGGAATTATGATACCGAATCCAAGATATACGAAAAATTGTACGGACATAAGTAGAAGGATTGCTTTTTTCATATTCAAACCCACTTTCGACTGAATCAATATATTCATTCTACCCTCCGCATGTTAATCAGACAATGAAAAAGGAGGGAGCAGGTAAGTTCACAACGTTTTTGCAAAGTAGAAAACGCTACTTCGAAAACTCACCCGTAAATAAATTTTTTATCAAATTACCTTTATTGATGTATGAAACATTTACAAAAAGTTAACAACTGTAACAATAATGAAAGATTTAAAAGTGGACAGGAGTGGTATGATTGTAGTATGAGCAAAATAGAACAACATTTATCCCGCATTAACGGGCAGTAAGACCCCCCACTTCAAGTCTTTAAGGACACGAGAAGAAAAAGTGGGGGATCAACTGCCCGTAAAAGCCCGAATGGTTAAACTAACAATCAGTGG
>CAZWAW010000019.1:12167-40582 GCA_964632025.1 uncultured Sporosarcina sp. | reverse complement strand
GCATAATAATAAAGCCCCATCAACGATTGTTTCACATCATGCTCATGGCCATGTACAGCTAGGACCGTCTTCCCCTCTACCTCGACCACAACGGACGTTGGAAACCTAGCATCCCTGTCACAGTTTCCACGAACTTTGTGCATTGCATCCAAAACCGAATCATCGAATGACAGTTCACTATCGCCACAATGGAAAGTCGCGTCCGCAGAAAGTGCAGAAACGGCTTTCACCGTTTCCTTATCTCCATGCGAATCACTCATAACAACAATCTTCATTCTGATTCACCTACACCCGTCATAATGTGTGGTAGTTTAAGTTTCAAATGGGCTAATGCCGCTCCCCTGTGTGAAATCTCATTTTTCTCTTCAGCTGACAACTCTGCCATTGTCCGCTTTAATGCCGTCACGAAAAAGATTGGATCATAACCGAAACCATTCGACCCTAGCCGTTCAGTACGAATCACTCCTTCGCAGCTGCCTGAAAACGTTTCTGTTTTCAAACCAGGTCCAGCTACCGCCAACACACAGCGGAATCTAGCACCACGATTGCCCTCAGAAGTCGTTTCTAGCTCGTTTAGTACTTTGTCGATATTTGCGCTATCATTCTTCACTGCACCCGCGTAACGCGCGGAGTAGACGCCTGGTGCGCCTCCAAGCGCGTCGATTTCAAGTCCACTGTCGTCCGCGATAACAATTTTGCCGAGCAGGCGTGCGACCGTTTCTGCTTTCAAAATTGCATTCGCCTCAAATGTATCGCCCGTCTCTTCTACGTCGATATCCCCTTCGATATCATTCAAAGTAAGAACTTTTACACCCAGTGGTTTGAACAGTGCTTCAAAATCTTTTGCCTTGCCCGCATTATTCGTGGCAATCAATACTTCCTTCATGATTCACCTTGCCCTTTCGGTTTGATCAACTGTGAAACAAGCCCAAGCGCTTCTTTTTGCACTTCGACTAATTGGTTAATCCCTACTTCTGCAAGTTCCACAAGACCGTTCATCTCAACGCGCGTAAATGTCGATTCTTCGCCTGTCCCCTGAAGCTCGACGAAAGCGCCAGCGCCAGTCATAACAACATTCATATCAACAGCAGCCGATGAATCTTCGATGTAGTCAAGGTCAAGAATGAGTTCTCCCTCAACCGTCTTCCCTACACTCGTTGCAGCAAGGAAATCAGTTATCGGGAATTTTGCTAATCCTTTTTCAATGTGAAGTTTTGAAATCGCCATTGCTGTTGCGACGAATGCACCCGTAATCGACGCTGTACGCGTACCACCATCTGCTTGGATAACGTCGCAGTCAACCCAAACCGTCCGTTCACCCAGTGCCTCCAAATCGATGACAGCGCGCAGAGCACGGCCTATCAAGCGCTGTATCTCCATCGTACGTCCGCTAACCTTACCTTTTGAAGCTTCACGTTGCGTTCTTTGTCCAGTAGCGCGTGGCAACATGGAATATTCTGCTGTTATCCAGCCTTTTCCGCTATTACGCAAAAAATGCGGAACCCGCTCTTCTATAGAAGCTGTACAAATCACCTTCGTATTTCCGACCGTAATAAGTACAGAACCCTCGGGGTGAATTAAATAATCCGTTTCTATTGTTACCGGCCTAATCATGTCGGCCATTCTTCCATCATGTCTCATATCATATATCCCTCCATCATTCAGATTGCGCATTCATCTTATCATAACTCATTTCATATACGCAAAAACCCGGATGTCCAAATCTGGACATCCCGGGTTTCTCACAATTCAATATAGCTTACATTTGGCTTTTCAATCGACAACCAGTCTTCAACAATTCCTTGGAAAGTTTCCGACTCCCCTGTTGTATAAAAAACAGGCGCCACTCCGCTGTCAGCAATGCGTTGAATGCCGTTAGAAAGTAGAATACGTTCAACATCACATACTGTTTCTACCGCGGATGAAATGATCTTTACATTATTCGGTAGCGAAGTTGTAATATACTGCTGCAATAACGGGTAATGTGTACATCCCAATATCGCTGCATCAAAATCTTTACCCTCAAGTTCACGCAGCGTACGTTCAACAATGATACCAGCATTTTCTGACTTATACTGACCACTTTCGACAATTGGAACAAATTCAGGACACGCAAGTGAGTAAACCATCGCATTTGGTGAAAGAACATGGATTGCATCATCATAAGCGCCACTTTTAATCGTTCCAGCAGTCCCAAGCACAGCGATTTTTCCCGTCTCGGACGCATTAACTGCAGCCCGTGCACCTGGCACGATAACGCCGATGACAGGAAATGAAAATCGTGCGCGGATATCATCGAGCGCAACAGCAGTAGCTGTATTGCAAGCAATGACAAGCATTTTTATCCCCATTTTGGAAAGTGCTGATGCCATCTCCATTGTGAACTCCCGGACTTCGTCAATTGGCCTGGGCCCATATGGACAACGAGCATCATCCCCTATGTAGACAATGGGTTCATGTGGTAGTCGATTGAGCATCTCTTTAACCACGGTTAGTCCGCCGACGCCCGAATCAATTACTCCTATTGGTGCTTCCACTCAAATCCCTCAATCCTTTTTCATCTCTTGATGTAGTTTACTCAGCAAATCTGAGAAATCCTTCACTTGTTGTTCATCGAAGTTTACCAACACCGAATTCAAATAATGACGGCGCTTATCAATTACTTCTTCGATTACCCGTTCACCTTCGCTGAGAAGATGAATTCGTACAACACGGCGATCTTGATCATTGCGGACACGCTTCACAAGCGAGTTCTTTTCCATCCGATCGACCAAATCAGTCGTAGTACTAAATGCAAGGAACATCTTGTTCGACAAATCCCCAATCGTCATATCTCCATGTTCAAATAGCCACTGTAAAGCAACGAATTGAGGTGGCGTGATTGTATAATTGCTAAGAATTCTACGACCTTGTTGTTTGATGATTGCTGCAACATAACGTAATTCTTTCTCCATATGTGCAACTTCATCTGTATATTGAATTTTTGGTGGGTTATTTTCCATCAACTGAACCAGCTCCCTGAAAACAAATACTGTTTACCTATTGTCCCCCTTTTCGACACTTATGGCAATACCTAATAAATCAATGGAAAAAAGCGTCAAAAAATAGCTGCTTGAGGACTGCATGATGCAGGTCAAACAGCTACTGTTACAAGGCATCAATTACTAACACTCAGCTATGATTGCCCTTTCATTATTTACACCTGCTTCAACGCAATTGCAATTCGCCCAACCGTAACAATTCGATTACCGCTTGTGCTCTGCCAGAAACACCCAGCTTTTGAATTGTGTTCGAAATATGGTTGCGAACAGTCTTTTCGCTGATTCCGAGCCGCCCCGCGATATCTTTTGTCGTTTGATCTTCAACGAGCAGATTAAAAATTTCTCGTTCTCTTGCTGTAAGCAAAGAACGGTTTTTAGAGTCCTCTATCAAGACGCGCCCTCCTATCCACTTTCACTTTAAAATATGTGAAGGAGCGGCGAGCTGTGCCGGCTACATGATGATTTAGTTTACAAAGAGTATTTTCTCCTCTTCAGACCACGGAACACCTTTGCCATTCTGTCTGTCAATTTGAACCATTGTACCCCGCCCAGTGAAGACGATATCACCTTTGCTGTTCTTAGCCATGTAGTGAATATCAACAGAGCTGTTGCCAACTGTTGCAGCTTTAACGAATACTTCCAGCTTTTCATCAAAAAAGACTTGCTTCACAAAATCACATTGCAAATCAGCAACGACCGGAAAAGTTTTACTCTGCGGATTAAGCCAGTTATTCATTAGCCTGATTTCTTTTAAAAACTCAATCCTCGCATGCTCAAAATAAATAAACGGTACCGTGTTGTTCAAATGACCATACATATCCGTCTCTGAAAAACGAACGGATACAGGAACAAAAAAAACAAATTCTGATGCCCATGTTGATAAATCTTTAATGTACACTGCTTTCATCTAGTAACATCTCCCCCAGTAGAATGAACACTCATTCACTCTACCAAATATCTCCTGACAAATGAAGCCTACTTAGCAAAAAGCCCCGCCAAGGCATAATGCCAAGGCGGGGCAATAGACTGAAATCAGTCTACCATATTGTCACTTCCGAAGAAGTTTTTGAACATTTGTACGTTCGTTGCACGGTTCATCGCTGCAATCGAAGTAGTCAAAGGTATTCCTTTTGGACACGCAACTACACAGTTTTGTGAGTTACCGCATTCTCCAATTCCACCGTCTGTCATTATCGTCGCCAGACGCTCATCTTTGTTCATTGCACCCGTAGGATGCGTGTTGAACAGGCGAACTTGTGACATAAGTGCAGGTCCCATGAAGTTCGAATTATCGTTAACGTTCGGGCATGCTTCAAGACATACGCCGCACGTCATACATTTCGAAAGTTCATATGCCCATTGACGTTTACGCTCAGGCATACGAGGTCCTTCACCAAGGTCATATGTTCCATCAATCGGAACCCATGCTTTGATTTTTTTCAACGAATCAAACATGAATTCTCTGTCAACAATCAAGTCGCGGACGACCGGGAATGTCTTCATAGGTTCAAGTTTAATCGGCTGTGTAAACGTATCTACAAGTGCTGTACAAGATTGGCGTGGACGTCCGTTGATAACCATTGAACATGCCCCACAAACCTCTTCCAAACAGCTCATTTCCCAGTTAACTGGTGTAGTTTTCTTACCTTCTGCGTTGACCGGGTTACGACGAATTTCCATTAAAGCAGAAATGACGTTCATATTCGGTCTATAATCTAATTCAAAACTTTCCCAATAAGGTTGTGATTCAGCAGTATCCTGACGTCGAATTTCAAAACGGACCGTTTTCTGTGCAGTCTGCTGCTGGAGATCCTTTACTGCTGTAGTGTTCTCGCTCAACTAAATCAATCTCCTTTCTTCGCGGAGTAATCGCGTGTACGTGGCGGAATTAAGGAAACATCGACTTCTTCATAATGGAAGATTGGAGCAGAATGTCCATCGAATTTCGCCATTGTCGTTTTCAAGAAGTTTTCATCATCACGATTCGGGAAGTCCGGTTTGTAATGGGCTCCACGGCTTTCGTTACGGTTCAGTGCACCAAGAGTAATAACACGTGCCAAGTATAGCATGTTTTTCAACTGACGCGTAAATGTTGCACCTTGGTTAGACCATTGTTGCGTATCAATAATGTTGATGTTTTCATAACGTTCAAGAAGCTCAACGATTTTATCGTCTGTCGCTTGAAGTCTGTCATTGTAACGTACTACTGTTACGTTATCCGTCATCCACTCGCCAAGTTCTTTGTGAAGAACATAAGCGTTTTCAGTACCGTTCATTTTAAGTGTATCGTCCCACTTCTGCTGCTCTTCTTTCACAGCTGCGTCGAAGATTGTTGAAGGAAGGTCCACTACAGAACGTTTCAAACCTTTCATATATTTAATGGCATTTGGTCCTGCGACCATACCGCCATAAATTGCTGAAAGGAGTGAGTTTGCGCCAAGACGGTTTGCACCGTGCTGTGAATAATCACATTCCCCTGCTGCGAACAAACCTGGGATACTTGTTTGCTGATCATAATCGACCCATAGTCCGCCCATTGAATAGTGAACAGCCGGGAAGATTTTCATCGGTAATTTACGTGGATCATCGCCTGTGAATTTCTCGTAGATTTCGATGATACCACCAAGCTTAATGTCAAGCTCTTTTGGATCCTTATGCGAAAGGTCCAGATACACCATGTTTTCACCGTTGATACCTAATTTTTGGTTGACACAAACATCAAAGATTTCACGTGTTGCGATATCACGCGGCACAAGATTACCATAATCAGGATATTTCTCTTCAAGGAAATACCAAGGTTTACCGTCTTTATAAGTCCAGACACGTCCACCTTCACCACGGGCAGATTCACTCATTAGACGCAGTTTATCGTCTCCTGGAATTGCTGTAGGGTGAATTTGGATGAACTCACCATTTGCATAGTGTGCTCCCTGCTGATAGACGATCGAAGCTGCAGAACCTGTATTGATAACAGAGTTTGTCGTTTTCCCGAAAATGATTCCGGGTCCACCTGTTGCCATAATAACTGAGTCGCCTTTAAATGCTTGGATCTCCATTGTTTTCATGTTTTGCGCTTTGATACCGCGACAAACGCCTTCTTCATCAAGAATGACACCAAGGAATTCCCAGTGTTCATATTTCGTGACAAGTCCAGCAACCTCATGACTTCGAACTTGTTCGTCTAGTGCATATAAGAGCTGCTGCCCTGTAGTCGCACCTGCGAAAGCCGTACGGTGATGCATTGTACCTCCGAAACGTCGGAAATCTAGAAGTCCTTCTGGCGTACGGTTGAACATAACGCCCATCCGGTCCAATAGGCTGATAATTCCTGGTGCTGCATCCGTCATTGCTTGTACGGGTGGCTGGTTTGCAAGGAAGTCACCGCCGTATACAGAGTCATCGAAATGGATTGAAGGCGAGTCGCCCTCCCCTTTCGTATTTACTGCACCGTTGATGCCACCTTGTGCACATACAGAGTGGGAACGTTTAACCGGAACAATTGAGAATAAGTCAACCGGCGTACCATCTTCAGCCGCTTTGATAGTTGCCATCAGGCCGGCTAGTCCACCGCCGACGACAATCAATCTGCTTTTTGCCATTATTGTTTCACTCCTCAAATTATAGGTGATCTAGTTTTAATTAATGAACTACGCCTTGGCATAGTTGCGTCAGTAGAGATTTCTGCTGATGCAACTTAAACGAATGCAAGTAGCGCTTGTACACCGATTACAGAAAGAATTAAGAATATCGCCATCGAGATATACGTAACGATGGTTTGTGAACGTGGAGATTGTGTAATTCCCCAACTTACTAGGAATGACCAAACGCCGTTCGCCAAGTGGAATGTAGCTGCAAGGACACCTGCAATGTAGAACGCAAGCATGAACGGATTCGATAAGATGTCAGCCATCATATCATAATCAACTTCAGCTCCCAATGCTTTTTGAACTCTTGTTTGATAGATGTGCCATGCGATGAACACGACTAGGAATACGCCCGTGATACGTTGTAGCATGAACATCCAGTTGCGGAAAGTCCCGTAACGCTTTACGTTATTTTTCGCTGTGAAAGCTATGTACACACCATAGAACGCATGGAACATAAGTGGGATGTAGATGATGAACCATTCTAAAAACAATACGAATGGTAAGTTCCCCATGAAATTGGATGCAGCATTGAATGCCTCTGGGCCACGTGTGGCAAAGTGGTTAATCACTAAGTGCTGGGCAACAAAAAGCCCCACTGGAATGATTCCGAGCAGTGAATGAAGACGACGCAAATAAAAATCTGATTCTCTCGACAAGTCTTTTACCCTCCTTTATTAACTGAGTCCTTCAGTGCACCTCTGTCATCATTTAGACATGAAGCGACCGTTGACGACGTACCTCTTCGTGGTACAATATTATGACATAACCATTGTACTCCTCCGTTTTGAAGAGGTCAAGACGATGTGGGCTTTTCGACACGCCCGAATTCAACATATTATTATTCTCTAGGATTCACTAACGCTATCATTTAGCCGAAAGGGTTGCATATTCGATTGGAAAATACTACATATGATTCACCGACCCGTTTTGGCTATGAAATTTTACGTGATCACGTATTGCCAAGCATCCTCGGTAAACATGAAGACGAAATCCTCTATTGGGCCGGAAAAGAAGTGGCTCGAAAATTCCCGATTTTCGGTGTTGATGAACTTCCCAAATTCTTTCAAGAAGCCGGGTGGGGCCCCCTTCATCTCGAAAAGACGTCGAAAGACGAGGCTTTTTATTCGTTGAAAAATGATTTCGATACAAATGCCCACAACAGATCTTGCCAACTTGAAGCCGGTTTCATCGCACAACAGTACCAAAAATTTAGTGGATTACTCACTGAGTGCTACGGAGAATCGAACGCTAAGGATGGTCTCATCCACTTCCAAGTGAAATGGGACTTGAAAACAACAGTCGAGGTATGAAAAAGAAGATGCATCCCTAATCGGGTGCATCTTCTTTTTCTATAAATCATTTCAATTTGCATCCAATCCGAATTGATTATGTAGCGCCGCTACCGCTATTTCCATATCCGATTCAGGAATAACAACGGATACCTTGATTTCAGACGTACTGACCATTTTCACAGGAACCGATGCGCCGCGAAGTATCTCAAACATTTGCGCAGCAACTCCCGGGTTGGATACCATCCCACTTCCGACGATTGAAACTTTCGAAAGACCCACTTCAAAATCAGCTCTACTGTAACCAAGGGCGTCTTTTTCTGTTTCCAAAACGTTAATCGCTTCTGCGAAATCTTCTTTCTTGATAGAAAATGAAACAGACGGCTGTACGCCTTCCATAATTGTTTGGACGATAATATCGACGTTAACATGGTGATTCGCAAGTGCAGTGAATATATTCGCAAGCGAGCCATTGTATGGAACATCATACATAACTGTAATCCGAATGATATCTCTTTCAAAGGCGATGCCCCGAACAATTAAATTATTTTCCAAATCAATTTCCTCCTTGATAATCGTTCCTTCACCTTCCATATGCGCAGGTCTGACCCGAAGCGGCATTTGATGGTTCTTGGCAAACTCTACCGCTCTTGGGTGAAGTACCCCTGCGCCTAAATTCGCGATTTCAAGCATTTCATCATATGATATTTCCTCAAGCTTTTTGGCTTGTTGAATTAATCTTGGATCCGTCGTAAATACCCCTTCAACATCTGTGTAAATATCACAGATTGCTGCATCAATTGCAATTGCAATTGCGACAGCACTTGTATCAGATCCCCCACGACCTAGTGTCGTCAACTCACCCGAGCTGTCAGCACCTTGAAAACCGGTAATCACTGCAACAGCACCCGATTCAAGCGTCGTCACAATTTTATCCGCATGGACTTGCTCGATTCGCGCATTACCGTGAACTGATTCTGTCGTTACGCCTGCTTGCCACCCTGTGTATGAGCGAGCTTCCAAACCTTGTGCTGCAATTGCCATCGCCAGAAGAGATGCTGTTACTTGCTCGCCTGTCGCAAGTAGCATATCAAGTTCACGGCGGCCCGCTTTTGGATTAACTTCCACGGCGAGCTTTAGAAGATCGTCCGTTGTTTTCCCCATTGCAGAGACGATAACCGCCACTTGATTCCCCCGATTTACTTCACCTTGAACAAGCTTTGCGGCGCGTGCAATCCTTTCGGGGTTCGCAACTGATGTGCCGCCGAATTTCATTACAATTCGTACCATGATTTTCCCTCCAATTTCCCCCTGAACGCAAAAACGACCCTCATAAGTATGAGAGCCGGTCCGATTGGAGCGCTCGCCGAAGAGACGCCCCGTTCAGATAGCTCTCCAGGTATTTTTATACCTGACAGACTCCCATTTATTCAATGGAAATCCAGCAGGACAATCGCGACAGCCGATTGGTCCGCTTCGGCGAATACTCCTTTCAATCTCGTTCATCAGGCTGCCGCCTTCCGGAGATTTACTATTGGTATCCGCACCTCTATCTTCACTACATATGAAATTATAAGTGAAAAAAACGCAGTGCGTTCACTCTATCACATTACTTCTCTTCTCGCAACGCCTCTTCACGGAAATACGTTTCCACTGATTCTGCTACCGCCATCGGCAAACCCGCTTGTTGCAACTCTTCAACGGAAGCTTCACGAATCTTTTTCATAGACTCAAAATGTCTAAGCAACAACGTTTTCCGCTTCGGTCCGACACCCGGTAATCCATCAAGTGCTGACGTCAATGAATTCGTTTCGCGCCGTTGCCTATGGAACGTGATCGCAAACCTGTGCACTTCGTCTTGAATTCGCTGTAACAAGTAAAACGCTTCACTCGTTCTCTTTAATGGGATCATTTCAATCGGATTGCCATAAAGGAGTTGCGCCGTCTGGTGTTTATCGTCTTTCGCAAGTCCAGCAATCGGAATCGACAAGTTTAGCTCATCTTCAATGATTTCCCTAGCCGCTTCCATATGCCCTTTGCCACCGTCTATAACGATGAGATCAGGTAAAGGCAAATCATCCCTGAGTACACGAGTGTAACGCCGCCGTACAACTTCACGCATTGCCGCATAGTCGTCGTGTGCTGCTGCAGTCATCGTCTTATACTTCCGGTAATCTTTACGGTTCGGTTTCCCATCAAGGAACGACACCATCGCTGAGACGGCATCTGAACCGTACGTATGCGAGTTATCAAATGCCTCAATACGGAACGGTATGGTAATATTCATCGCCTCACCAAGTTCTTCACACGCACCAATTGTACGGAGTTCTTGTCGTTCAATTAGTTGGAACTTTTCTTTCAATGAAATCTCGGCATTCTTGATGGCAAGATGGACGAGATCTTTCTTTTTACCGCGCTGTGGAATGAAGACATTAACATCTAGAAGTTGACGGACGATTTCACTATCAATCCCCTGAGGCAATAGGATTTCTTTAGGGATTAGATGTTGAGACTTTCCGTAAAACTGTCCGATGAACGTCAGCAGTTCTTCTTCCGGTTCTTGATAAACGGGAAATAACGATACATCCCGTTCAATTAATTTTCCTTGACGGACGAAAAAGACTTGAACACACATCCAGCCATTGTCTACAGCAAATCCAAAGACATCACGATCAGTAAAATCATTCATCGTCATCGCCTGTTTTTCCATAACTGCTTCAATATTAACAATCTGATCACGGTATTCTTTCGCTCGCTCAAACTCCAAATTTTCCGCGGCCGCAGACATTTTTCCAGTCAATTCTTTTTTGACACTTTTATAGCCGCCATTCAAAAAACGGGTAATATCATCAACCATTTCCTTGTACGTTTCCAACTCCACTTCATTGACACAAGGGGCGAGGCACTGGCCAAGATGATAATACAAGCAGACCCGATCCGGCATCGTATGACATTTCCGATAAGGATAGAGCCGGTCAAGCAATTTTTTTGTTTCACTGGCGGCAAAAGCATGAGGATATGGACCGAAGTACTTCCCTTTGTCTTTTTTCACCTGTCTCGTAATGATTAGTTTCGGATGACGCTCTGCTGTTAATTTTAAATAGGGGTAGGTCTTATCATCTTTTAGCATGATATTATATTTCGGATCATACTGTTTGATAAGGTTCAACTCGAGGACGAGCGCTTCCAGATTGGATGACGTGACAATGTATTCAAAGTCTACGATTTCTCCAACAAGCCGCTGTGTTTTAGCATCATGGCTACCCGTAAAATAACTACGAACCCGATTTTTCAACACTTTCGCTTTTCCCACATAAATGATTGTTCCTTGCCTGTCTTTCATCAAGTAACAACCCGGTAACTCCGGTAATATAGCCAACTTCTCTACGATTAACTCATGCATATAATTCACCTACCAAAAAACCGGGTACCAATGAAGGACCCGGTTATTCTATCAAATAATTAAGCGTGTTTTGCAATCAATTCAGCAAGTGCTTCTTTCGGTTTGAAACCGACAACTTTATCAACAATCTCTCCATCTTTGAAAAGAACCAAAGTAGGAATTGACATGATACCGTATTTACCAGCTGTTTCCTGGTTGTCATCAACGTCAACTTTAACAATGTTTGCTTTACCTTCGATTTCGCCGTCTAGTTCTTCAAGAACTGGAGCGATCATTTTACAAGGTCCACACCAAGGTGCCCAAAAGTCAACAAGGACAAGTCCTTCTTTAATATTTTCGTCAAAGTTCTGATCAGTCGCGTGAATAATAGCCATAATAAAATTTCCTCCTCTTAGATAGATAACCTCTGCCTGTATTATAGCATGCAGCTATATGACGAGCTAAATATATGCTTAGTTATTGAAAGAAGCTCCCCGCTGTTGAGGGAGCTTCTATTTGAATCAGTTTGTCTTGATTTTTTTAATTTCTTCAATCATCATCGGAATAACCTCGAATAGGTCACCAACGATCCCGTAGTCTGCTACTTTGAAAATATTCGCTTCTGAATCTTTATTGATTGCCACGATTACTTTCGAATTAGACATTCCTGCCATATGCTGGATTGCACCCGAGATACCTGCGGCAATGTACAAATCCGGTGTAACGACTTTACCAGTTTGTCCAATTTGTAGAGAATAGTCACAGTAATCCGCGTCACATGCTCCGCGAGATGCACCGATTGCTCCCCCTAAAAGTGTCGCAAGTTCTTGCAATGGTTCGAAGCCTTCCGCACTTTTCACACCGCGGCCCCCTGCAACAACAACTTTCGCTTCTGAAAGATCGACCCCCTCTGTCGATTTACGAATAACTTCTGAGATGATTGTACGAAGATTTGTAACCTCAACAGCTAGTGCAGCTACTTCGCCTGTTCGACCTGCGTCGTGCTCTAAAGGCGCAATGTTATTCGGACGTACTGTAATGAATAGAAGTCCGTCTTTGTTCTTCACTTTTTCGAATGCTTTCCCAGAGAAGATTGGACGGATGAATACTGCAGCATCGCCTTCGCCTTCAATAGCAGTTACATCAGAGATTAAACCTGATGCTAGTTTACTAGCAATCTTAGGTGACAGATCTTTTCCTAAAGCTGTGTGACCGAACACAACAGCTTCCGGTTTTTCTTGTTCGTAAACCGCCATAAATGCTTGGCTGAATGCGTCAGAAGTATATAGTTTCAAATGTGGATGTTCCACAGTAACGACACGGTCCGCTCCGTAATGAATCATTTCTTGTGCAAGTGACTGAACAGCATCGCCGAGCAATACCCCGACAACCTCTCCGCCTCCCGAAATCTTTTTAGCAGCTGCAATCGCTTCGAATGAAACGTTACGCAATGCCCCTTCTCGTGCTTCCCCAAGTACTATTACTTTTTTAGACATCTATAGTCCCTCCATTACAATTAAAAGTCTGATTAGATTACTTTAGCTTCATTTTTAAGCAGATTTACAAGCTCATTCACTTGATCAGAAATATCGCCTTCAAGAATACGTCCAGCAGCTTTTTTCGGTGGAAGGTAAACTTCGATTGTTTGTGTTTTCGCTTCTACATCATCTTCTTCTAGGTCAAGATCATCCAGTTCAAGCTTTTCAAGCGGCTTTTTCTTCGCTTTCATGATGCCTGGAAGTGATGGGTAGCGTGGTTCGTTAAGACCTTGCTGAGCAGTCACTAGTAACGGCAGTGACGTTTCGATTGTTTCAGAATCCCCTTCAACATCACGAATGATTTTGACAGATGTACCATTGATTTCAAGATTCGTAATTGTCGTTACGTAGTTAATGCCTAGAAGTTCAGCCACACGCGGCCCAACTTGTCCAGAACCGCCATCAATTGCAACGTTTCCTGCAAGAATTAAATCTACTTCTTTATCTTTCAAATACTCAGCGATAATTTTAGCAGATGTGAATTCATCCATTTCATCAAGGTCATCTTCAGTATCGATAAGAACCGCTTTGTCCGCACCCATTGCAAGCGCTGTACGAAGTTGTTTTTCCGCGTCTTCTCCACCGATTGTAATAACAGTCACTTCACCGTCATTCGCGTCGCGTACCTGGATAGCTTCTTCAATTGCATATTCGTCATAAGGATTGATGATGAACTCCGCACCATCCTCAGAAATTTTACCGTTAGAAACCGTGATCTTTTCCTCTGTATCAAATGTCCGTTTTACTAGTACATAAATATTCATATTGCAGGCCTCCCCAACTTTTTAATTATTTCCCTTTAAATACAGGTACACGTTTCTCAAGGAATGCTTGGATTCCTTCTTTCGCATCCTCAGAGACGAAAACTTCACCGAATGAATCAGCTTCCGCTTTCACGCCTTCATAATAAGAAGAAGGCTTCGCGTATTGCAGCATCCGCAACGCAGCTTTCACTGCGACAGGACCCTTCTTTGCAATCTTCTTAGCGAGCTCCATTGTTTTTGGCAACAGTTCTTCATCTGTATAAGCATGATTGGCAAGTCCTAGACGGGCTGCTTCCACTCCGCTGATTGGATCACTCGTTAATAACATCTCCGCCGCTTTCGGCATGCCTACGTAACGTGGAAGGCGCTGTGATCCCGCAAACCCAGGGATTAGACCCAATTGCAATTCCGGCAATCCAAGTTTCGCGTTTTCAGTTACGATCCGTATGTGACAGGCCATCGCTAATTCAAGCCCACCACCCAGTGCCGCGCCATGAATGGCGGCAATAACTGGTTTAGAGAAACGTTCAAGCCGTTCAAAAACTTCTTGTCCGCTTGCGGAAAGTTTTGAAAATTCCTCGCCTGAAGTGACAGATGTAAATTCTTTAATATCTGCTCCAGCCGAGAAAAACTTTCCTTGACCGTGAAAGACGATGACCCGTACGGAATCGTCGTTCTCCACTTGATCCAGTAATGCATCCACTTCCAGTATGAGTGCGCGTGAAAGCGCATTCGCGGGTGGCCTATTAATTGTCGCAACAGCTACCCCATCGTCAATTGCTACTGTAAGAAACTCCATTTCATCCCATCCCCTTTTACGCTTTCATTCCATTCATAATCAGCCTATGTACTTTGGGTGATAGTTTCATTAAATCATATTTTTGATCATTCATCACCCATGAAGTGATTGTTTCGTCAATTGTGCCAAATACCATTTGTCTAGCAAGTCGGATATCAAGGCCTTCATCAAGCGCCCCATTCACGATTCCCTCTTTCAGAATTGCATCGAGGAGCATTAAATATTCTTTTAGTACTTCGTTAATTCGGAGACGTAATTCTTTATTCGATTGACGAAGTTCGAGTTGCGTAACGATTGCCAAGTGACGGTCTTCATGCAAAATGCGGAAATGGCTGTCAATCAGTCGGAATAGTTTTTCAGATGTATCAATATCCTGTTTCAATATAACTTCAACGTTATTGACGAAAATCGCCATTTTTTCTCTAAAAACAGATATCAGGATATCTTCTTTATTTTTAAAGTAAAGATAGATTGTCCCGTCAGCAACGCCCGCTTCTTTTGCAATCTTCGAAACCTGGGCCTGATGGTATCCATTCTCAGCAATGACAATAACTGCTGCATCAACTATTTGCTTATATTTTGGTCTATCGCGTTTCATATCTATATATCACCACCAAAAAGAAAATATGAATGATGATTCATTCATATTTTCATATTAGTTGTTAACGGTCGCTATGTCAAGCATTACATCACAGTGGAAGTAATTCCTTTTCGGCTTTCTTTTTTTCTTCATCAATCAAAGCTCGGCGCAAAATTTTCCCGACAGCTGTTTTCGGCAACTCTATACGGAATTCATAAAGTCGCGGCACTTTAAACGATGCTAAATTCTCTCGACAATACTTATCAAGTTCTTCTTCCGTTACAGTAGCTCCTTGTTTCAAGACAATATAGGCTTTAACAGTTTCACCTCTGTACGGATCTGGGATACCCGCAATAACACATTCCTGTATCGCTTCGTGTTCATAAAGAACCTCTTCGATCTCCCGCGGATAAATATTGAAACCGCTTGCTATAATTATATCTTTTTTGCGATCCACGACATAGAAATAACCTTTGTCGTCCATATATCCGAGATCCCCAGTTAAAAACCAGCCATCGCGGAAAGTCTGTTCTGTATCTTCAGGTCTATTCCAATAGCCTTTCATCACTTGAGGGCCTTTCACCGCAATTTCACCAATTTCTCCATTTGCCAATGGTTCCGATGACTCAGGACCAAGTATGCAAGAATCTGTATCTGGCCATGGAACACCAATTGATCCTT
The DNA here is from genome assembly GCA_964632025.1 of uncultured Sporosarcina sp. Lineage (GTDB taxonomy): Bacteria > Bacillota > Bacilli > Bacillales_A > Planococcaceae > Sporosarcina. Next base: position 24,861 of record CAZWAW010000019.1, on the reverse strand, counting down.
TAGCTCGTTTATCTGCCCACACGAAATTTGAATGGGTAACAGGAGACGTTTCCGTAAGGCCGTATCCTTCGACGAGTTTCCCACCGGTAATTTTCTCGAATTTCTCCTGCACTTCGACCGGTAATGCGGCAGAACCACTAATACATGCTTTAATTGAAGATAGATCATATTTTTTAAGATTAGGATGGTTTAATAGTCCAATATAAATAGTAGGCGCTCCAGGGAATAAGGTTGGCTTCTGTTTATCAATTGCTTTCAAAGCCGTTTCAAAATCAAATTTAGGGATAAGTACCATTCTATTTCCTTGCATGACAGAAAGAATTAACACAGTTGTCATTCCATATACGTGGAAGAATGGCAAAATACCCATGACTGTTTCTTCGCCTTCTTTACACTTATACAACCATTCGCCACACATTTTAACGTTAGATATTAGATTGGCATGTGTCAACATGACTCCTTTTGGAGGACCCGTTGTGCCACCCGTATACTGAAGCAACGCAATATCTTCATCGTAATCAAAATCATAACTAACCGGATCTGGATTTGCGATTTTCATAATTTCAGTAAATAGATGGTTCATCCCACGGTGCTCAACTTTCACTGTAATCCCGTGTTCTTTTTTCTGAATGAATGGATAGATAAGATTCTTAGGAAACGGCAGGTAGTCTTTTATTCCCGTTATGATTACATGCTCAAGTTTCGTGTCTTTAACGATTTTTGAAATTCGCGGAAATAGAATGTCGAGTGAAATGATTGCTTTCGCTCCAGAATCGACCATTTGATAAGCCACTTCACGCTCCGTATAAAGAGGATTCGTTTGAACGACGATTGCTCCTACATACAAAATTCCATAGTAGGCAATTGCCCCTTGTGGACAGTTTGGAAGCATGATTGCAACCCGGTCCCCTTTGACAATACCAATAGTTGTCAAATAGTTCGCGAACTTCAAAGATGATTCATGAAACTCTTTAAACGAAATGTCTTTCCCTAGGAAATGCATAGCCGTCTTGTCAGGATATTTCTCGCTAGATCTTGTCAGGAATTCCTGAATCGGAATGTGTTCATAGTCAAGTGTCTTTGAGATTTCAGCAGGATACAAGTCTAGCCAGGGTTTCATTGTCAAATAAAAGCCTCCTTTTTCCTCTTCTTCAATTCTTTGAATATTCCTAATCTAATTATAGGCGTAAACAAGCCAGGTTTCAAATAGAAAATTTAACTTCATAAAAAAACCTTGACCAGAATAAACTGGTCAAGGCGTATTTGCTGTCATCCAATAAATACCTACCGCGATAAATAATACGCAGACAACGAGTAATATTTTTGCTAATTTCTCCATAACTTCACGACCCTTATGAAATACTTGCTCCTATTACGAATGATAGTCCTACCGATATCGTCAAAGAGATGAAACCGACTGCGCGATTATCAGCTTCGATTTCCTTATCAATATTGAATTTAGGTGTCAGGAATTCAAACAACAGATACGCGAAAATAAGCAAGGAAAATCCGAACAACCCCCAGCCAATCATTTGAGGCAATGAATTATGCTGTTCGATTGAGTATCGAAAAATGTTTGCTACACCGAATATTTTCCCACCTGTTGCAAGAGCGACTGCAACATTTCCTTTTCGGATTTCTTCCCAGTTCTTATATTTCGTTACGAGCTCAAAAAGCACCATCGAAACGATAAGACAAAGTACGACAACACTGAAGTAGCCTGCTGATTCTACTAATGGATGATTCCAAAATCCGGTTTGATTCATAGCACTCGACTCCTTTTACGTTTGGTCATTCCTTCCTATACGGTTAGGTACGTAAAAGGTTTCAAAAATGGGGAAATACTTTTTATCATTGCATGGAGTTTCGAAAGAATTTTTCCCACTATATAGTTGGCACTTAACAAATAGAATGTTCTCCCAAAACCGCTTAGTCGCTAGATTTGTTCGTTATACTGGCGAGGTATACTACCTAGTAAATTCTAAATAAGTAGTTCCGAATATATATAGGTTGAGTTAATGATTCCATAGAATACCGTTTCGGCTACCGGTGTCGAGTTGCTTACACCAAATAGCGCCTACGCTGAGTTCAAATACGAACCCAGGCGGCAACAACTGACACCGGATTCAATACTTCAACCTATATAGCATTTTTCCGAAAGCCGAATTATTTCAACTCCACAACAGTAACGCCGTGTCCGCCTTCACCAGCGTCGCCGAATCGGTACGTTTTCACGCGGCTGTGATTTTTCAAGAATTGCTGAATACCTTGCCTTAATGCTCCGGTCCCTTTGCCATGAATAATCGACACTTGGTGATAATTCGAAAGGAGCGCATCGTCCAAATATTTCTCCGTGCGGAAAATTGCGTCTTCATAACGCTCTCCTCGCAGATCGAGTTCCATTTTCACATGCGTATCCCGTCCTGCTACCGAAGTTGATATATACTGTTTTTTCTCTTTTTCAGGCTTAACATATTCTAGTCCTGATTCGTCAAGCTTCATTTTCAAAATACCAATTTGGACAATCCAGTCATTATCTGAGACTTTATCAATGAGCGTCCCTTTTTGACCGTAACTGAGTACTTTCACTTCGTCACCTGTTTGAAGGGCCCTTGGCGCTGCCTTCGCTTTCACTGCTTTCTTCTTCGCTTCAGCAGGGGCAGCACCTTCAAGACGTTTACGAGCTTCAATTAATTCATGTTCTTTTACGTTTGCGCCAACATTAAGGCGCATGGCACGTAAATCTGAAATAACTGCCTCCGATTCACGCTTCGCATCTTCGATGATTTTTCTCGCTTTTTCTTTCGCTTTTTCTTCCATACGTTCTTTCTTGTTCTCGAATTCGGCAAGTTTTTCTTCCAATTCACGTTTCAAGCGATCTGTTTCCAGTAAGATGTCATGCGTTTCTTCTGCATCTTTTTCTGATTGAACGCGGCTTGTCTCGAGCGACTGGATCATTGAATCAACTTCACTGCGATCTGTGCCAGTGAATTTCTTCGCTCGATTAATGACCCGGTCCTGCAATCCTAGACGCTTTGAAATTTCAAACGCATTACTGCGCCCTGGAACGCCTATTAACAAGCGGTATGTCGGACTTAGCGTGTCAACATCAAATTCTACGCTGGCATTGGCAACGCCCGGACGGTTATAGCCATATGCTTTTAACTCTGGATAATGGGTTGTCGCCATTACTCTTGCACCACGTCCATGCACTTCATCTAGAATTGAGATGGCAAGTGCCGCACCCTCCTGCGGATCCGTACCTGAACCGAGCTCATCGAATATAATAAGGGAACGGTCATCGTACTTCTCTAAAATATCGACGATGTTAACCATATGTGAGGAGAATGTACTAAGACTTTGCTCAATTGACTGCTCGTCCCCGATATCTGCATAGATCGAATCGAACACTGCAACTTCAGAGCCATCCAGAGCCGGTATTGGTAATCCTGCTTGTGCCATTAGCGTGCAGAGTCCTACTGTTTTTAATGTTACCGTCTTCCCGCCTGTATTGGGTCCAGTAATAACGATTGTTGTGATGTCTTTACCGAATTCAATTGTATTCGCAACTGCTTCTTCCATCGACAACAAAGGATGTCTTGCTTTCGTTAGACGAATATAGCCTTTATTGTTAACTTCGGGTTTCGTACATTTATGCGCTTTCCCAAATTTCGCCTTCGCAAGGATAACGTCGATTTCAGATAATATCGCAACAAGTGTGAATAGATCATGTGCGACTTCCTGCACTTTCGCGGACAGTTCGATAAGGATTTTCTCAATCTCTTCCTGTTCCTGCAGTTTTAATCTTCTAATTTCATTATTTGCTTGTACAACTGCATCCGGCTCGATGAAAAGCGTTTGACCAGACGATGACATATCGTGAATAACACCACGGTAATGCGAACGATACTCTGACTTTACAGGAATCACATAACGGTCATTCCGGATAGTGACAATGGCGTCAGATAACATTGTCGCAGCATTTTTCCCACGTGTATAACTTTCCAACTTCTCACGTACACGGCCTTCCTGCATTCGTAACCCTTGCCGAATTGTACGCAGCGACCCTGACGCGCTGTCTACCACATGCGCGTTGTCATCGATGCATGCATTGATTTCGTGTTCCAAGCCTGTCAAAATCGGAATGGCGTCTTTTTTCTCGATGAAATGTGGGATTTCAATATCTTCATCTGCCACAACGGCTTCGATGAATTGACGCAGATTCCGACTTGCACGGATTGTGTTAGCCGTTTCCATCAGTTCATATGCACTTAGCATACCACCCATTTGTGCACGTTTAGCATGAGGTCTAATATCACTGATACCCCCCATTGGTACATTTCCTCGGACGCGAAGTATCGATAGCCCTTCGTCCGTTTCTTCAAGTAGTTTTACAACTTCATCAAAATCGCTAACAGGTACTAATTTCTCCATATAAGATCGACCGGCGAATGATGTGCAATGAGTTGCTGCCATATCCCGGATTTTATCGAACTCAAGTGTTTTTAAGACACGGTTTTCCAATGTCTTACACTCCCTCTCACTTCCGCACAATGTCGCGGATAAATTTATCAAGCGGCCACGTATTAACGACCGTCTCTTTTTTCAACCAAGCTTTTTTACCGTAGTTTACACCAGTAGTCATATAATTTAGTTGTTCGATCGCATGCGCATCTGTATTAATGGCAATAGTGACTCCAGCTTCCTGCGCCATGATCAGATGATCCGTCGCAAGGTCAAGCCGGTATGGGTTCGCATTCAACTCAAGTATTTTACCATATTCCTTCGCCCATTGAATCAGTTGAGGAACATCAGGATTATAACCTTCCCGTTGACCGACGATGCGACCAGTTGGGTGTGCGATCATATCGACATGCGGATTTTTCATAGCTGTATGGAGCCGCTCCATAATCAGTTCCTGTGATTGGCTGAAATTAGAGTGAATAGACGCGATGACAAAATCTAACTCACTAAGTAGTTCATCATCGAAATCGAGTGTCGCGTCAGGAAGTATGTCCATTTCCGTTCCACAAAAGATTTCGATGTCATCATATTCTTTATTCAACGAACGGATTTCCGCAATTTGTTCACGTAAACGCTCAGGCGTTAGTCCGTTCGCAACTTTGAGGTACTGTGTATGATCTGTGATAACCATATAGGAATAGCCTTTAGCACGGCAGGCCTCAACCATTTCACGGATCGAGTAAGCTCCATCTGACCATGTTGTATGCATGTGAAGATCTGAACGGATGTCTTCGAGCGCTACTAAGCCGGCGAGTTCATCCACACGATCGATTTCACTACCATTTCTTCGCACCGCAGGCGGGATGAACGGCAAACCGAAGTGAGCGAAAAATTGTTCTTCCGAATCGAAGGTCACGACAGAACCATCCTCATTCTCTACGCCGTATTCGCTTATTTTCATTCCCCTAGATTTCGCAAGCTGGCGCATCTTGACGTTATGATTTTTCGAGCCAGTGAAATGATGAATCGCACTTGCGAATTGTTCTGCTTTCACAAAGCGGAAATCGGCGTCAATCGCCTCTTCCAAGTCAAGTGTTACAGACAGTTTCGCATCCCCCGCCGCAATCGTTGCGACAAGCGGCAATGTGGCAAGTAGTTTTTCTCGTACGGTTACGGGCTCGTCCGTCACAATGATGAAATCGACATCACTGCTTTCCTCTTCCGTTCGCCGATAACTTCCAGCGACAGAAAAATGTTTAATTTCCGGAATCAGACGGAGTTCCTGCTCAACAAACGTGACGACTTTTTCCATTTGCCAATGCGGGAATTTCCCTTGCCGAGTTCCTAAAATTTCAATTTCACTCAAAATATTGTCTTCCGTTTTCTTGCCAAAACCGGCGACTTTACTCACTTCCCCTGCAACACATGCCGCATGGAGTGATTCGACCGAATCGATGCCGAGCGCCTCACGCAGTTTGGCGATTTTTTTGCCGCCAAGACCCGGGATTTTCAACAAAGGAACCAGCCCTTTCGGCACAGCTTCTTCCAGTTCTTTCAGAAGATCCGACTCTCCTTTTTCTAGCAAGTCGGTTATGACAGCACCTGTGCCTTTGCCGATCCCTTTCAACTTCAAAATATCATCCATTTCAGCTAAACTGCGTGGATCTAGTTCAAGCACGTTGGCAGCTTTTCTAAATGCGGCTACTTTGAAATGATTTTCCCCAAGTAATTCCATATATAAAGCAATTTTTTCAAACGTGCGGATAATGGTTTTTTTATTCACTAAAAGCCCTCCTGTTCTGAAATACGGAAACGTCCTTTTGCAATCGGCCGTTGCAGATTGACAATTCTAGAAAAAAGCTTCCCTCCAAAAAGGGGGAAGCCGTCAGTTTGTATAGATGAACCACCATTTTTTCACAGTTTCTGACAACACCGGCGTATGTTCAAACATCGACTTAGCCAGCAATGAATGACTTATCTTGTCTTGGATGAACTCTATTGGTAGCATAGCCAGCAGATAGAGAACAAGGAACATAAGTATATAGAATTCGATAAATCCGAACAAAGCCCCCGTAATGCGCGCTATGAAACCAAGGACAGGCAAGTACTTTAGGAAATCAAACATAGATGCAATGAGCTGCAATCCAAATTTGACGACAAGAAATATCAAAACAAACGCCAGTAATTGATAGAACGTCCCATCTAAATCAAGTTGTTCGACTGTCATGGATAATTTCGAACCGGCTGTAACACCTGGGTAAGGAATCCAAAGAACAAACGTTTCTGCAAGTTGCTTATAGAACGAATAAGCGACAACAAGTGCGATGATGAATCCGGTCATATGTATAATTTGGACTATGAGTCCCCGTCTGAATCCCGTTACGAGTCCTCCGAATAGGAGGAAAATAATTAGTAAATCAAGCATGTAATACCGTCAACCCTTCAGCTTATTCAATTCTTCTTCCATTTGTTCAACTTGTTTTTTTAATTTAAGATAATCATGTACACTATTAACAGCGGTGAGCACAGCGATTTTTGTACTGTCGAGGTAAGGGTTATGGGCACTGATTTCCCTCATCCTTTCATCGACCATCGAGGCGACCAGCCGCATATGAGTGCTTGTTTCGGTACCGACCATTTTATAGGTCTGCCCGTATATGTCAACTGCTATGCGTGTCTTCTGTTCGTCTGCCAATGATACGACCTCCCACATAAAACTCTGTTATTAATCATACCACGAAATGGTTTTAGTTGTGAATTAAGTCGACGAAAGGAAGTTATAAATTGAGTAATCAAGTTATTATTGTAAACAGTCAAGATATGAAAAAAGTGATAAATCATTACACATCTTCAAAAGTCGTACGAAACGCCCCTGGAGTCGTCTTTGCGGCGAAACTACCTGATACCTCAATCACAGCCTACAAGTCCGGAAAAGTGCTATTCCAGGGCGCAGGATCTGAACGGGAAGCCGCGCGTTGGGGTACAGCGGAAGTTAAAGCGGGGTCTGTTGCAGTGAAAACAAAAGGTGATGTGCTACCTGACGGGTTAGCACAACTATCCGTTCTCGGGTCAGATGAAACTGGAACGGGTGATTTCTTCGGGCCTGTCACTGTTGCAGCTTGTTTCGTCCGTGCCGATCAAGTAGAACTTGTTCACGAACTCGGTGTAAAAGATTCAAAAATGTTAACAGATGACCTCATGCGAAAGATTGCACCTGATTTACAAGAGGCACTCATTTATAGTGTGCTGACGCTTGAAAACGAGAAATACAATGAAGTACAAGCAAGCGGTTGGTCTCAAGGAAAGATTAAAGCCCTCCTTCATAATCAAGCACTTAAGCATGTACTCCGAAAAATGGACGGAGAGAAACCCGATTATATTTTGATTGACCAATTTGCAGAACGAGGTATTTATTATAATCACATCAAAGCGGAGTCTGAAATTGTGCGTGAGAATGTGCTGTTTTCGACGAAAGCGGAAGGTCTTCATATGTCTGTTGCAGCTGCGTCAATTATTGCGCGTGTTGCGTTTTTAGAAGCAATGGACAAGTTGAGTGCGATAGCAGGTATGACACTGCCGAAAGGCGCGGGACCCAAAGTGGATGAAGTAGCTGCCAGGATTTTATTGAAAAGCGGTGAAGAAAAGTTAAAGTCATTGACGAAGTGGCACTTTGCGAATGCGGGAAAAGCGAAGAATCTTGCGGCGCGGAAAAGAGGCTGATTTTTTAAAGTGTAATCATAACTTTCGAATTCTAGTGCCAACTTTTGAATCCTGTAACTGCAAATTCGGAGTTCTAACTGCTACTTCGAGATTCTAATTGCAACTTCAAATTTCTAACTGCAACTCCGAAGTTTTAATTGCAAATACCCAATCACACCCCCTATTTCATTACTCAAAAAAGCCGCACACGGAATCGAAACTCCGTGTGCGGCCTATTTTTAGTTATCCGCGAAGCAAAGCTCCTGCTTCTGTCGTTAATGCGTGCAATACTTTTTCATGCGCTTTGACTACTTCTTCGTCTGTCAATGTGCGCTCTGGGTCTGCATATGTCAGAGAGAATGCAAGTGATTTCTTGCCGTCCTCAACATTGTCCCCTTCGTACAAGTCAAACAATCTGATATCTTTCAACAATTTACCACCAGCGCCTTGAATAACGTTTTCAAGCATACCTGCTGATGTGTCGCTCGAAACGACAAGTGCGATGTCTCTTGAACTCGATGGGAAACGTGGAACCTGCGTATATAATAGTTCTTCCGTTTCCACTGCCAAAATTTTAGCAAGGTTCATTTCCATTACATATGTGTTTTTCAAATCACGTTTTTTCTGTTCTGTCGGGTGAATTTGTCCAATCAAACCAATCCGTTCACCGTTATAGAAAATGTTTGCTGTCCGCCCAGGATGCATACCATCAAGAATGACCTGTTCAAATGACAGACCTTCAGCTAAACCAAGGCTGTCCATCATTCCCTCGACAATCCCTTTTAGAACAAAGAAGTCAACCGTTTTTGTTTCAGCTTGCCATGCATGGTCAGTCCATTTCCCAGTAATAACAGCTGCAACATGTTCAACTTCTTGTGGCAGTCCATCTTCCTCTTCTCCAAGGAATACCGATCCAGTTTCATAAAGTGCCACCGAATCCATACGTCGTGCAACGTTATATGTCGCTGCCTCAAGAAGATGCGGTATTAGACTTTGACGAAGGATACTGCGGTCTTCACTCATCGGCATCAAAAGCTCCGTAACTGGTGCTGTTTCAAGCGCGTAGCTTTGTGCATGTTCTTTCGATGTCAATGAATACGTCAACGCCTGATAAAGTCCTGCGCCTTCAAGGAACGCTCTAACTGTACGACGTTTCGCCTGATACGGCGTCAATCCGCCCGGTGTTGATTCTGTTACTGGAAGTGTCATTGGGATCAGGTCGTAGCCGTACATCCGTGCAATTTCTTCGATAATATCTTCTTGGATTCGAAGATCCTGCCTGCGTGTCGGTGCGTCTATAATGAGTTTGCCATTCACCGCTTCTGTAGGGATTTGCAATCCATCTAAAATAGTCAGCATTTCTTCAAGAGGAATCTTCATACCAAGGCGGTTGTTGATATAATCCGGTGAAACAATAATGCGTACAGGCGTTTTATCGAGTTCATCGACAATAACAGACCCAGCAAGCACTTCGCCACCCGCGATTTCAACCATAAGCTGTGCGGCACGTTCTGCTGCTGCTTCGACCCGATTAGGATCGACTCCTTTTTCAAAACGCGTACTCGCATCACTACGAAGTCCAAGCTCTCTCGATGTACGACGGACAGATCCCGGTGCGAAGTAAGCAGATTCGATAACAACAGTCGTCGTTCCGTCATGCACTTCTGTATTTAATCCGCCCATTACGCCAGCAATCGCTACTGGTTCTTTACCGTTTGTAATGACAAGTTGATGCGCTTCCAGCGTTCGTTCCGTATCATCCAATGTCGTGATTTTTTCACCTTGTTCTGCAAGACGGACAGCAATTTCACCTGTACCGAGACGATCATAGTCAAATGCATGGAGTGGCTGGCCGTATTCCATCAACACAAAGTTTGTAATATCGACAACGTTATTATGTGGACGTACGCCAGCGGCCATCAAATGGTTTTGAAGCCATAATGGCGACGCTTCAACTTTAACGTTTTTAACGACTTTCGCTACATACATCGGATTGTCTTCTTTCGCATCGATACGCAGTTTCAGCATATCTTCTGCTTTTTCATTTGATTCTGTGTAGTTAATTTCAGGAAGCTGAATGCCTTGTGATAAAATCGCACCAACTTCATACGCTACCCCTATCATGCTGAGTGCGTCTGAACGGTTTGGCGTTAAATCGAATTCCAGCACTTGATCATCAAGACCAAGCAATGGAAGCGCGTCTGAACCAGGTACAGCAGATTCAGGAAGCACGTAGATTCCTTCTGCATAGGCTTTCGGTACGTGCTTGCCTTCAATCGCAAGTTCTTGAAGTGAACAGATCATTCCGTTCGATTCTTCACCGCGTAGTTTTGCTTTTTTAATCTTCATGCCGCCTGGTAGTACTGCGCCCGGACGTGCAACAATGACTTTCTGCCCTGCTGCAACGTTTGAAGCACCACAAATAATTTGTGTGGTTTCTTCTCCAACATCTACTTGGCAAATGTTCAACTTATCCGCTTCCGGGTGTTTGACACATTCCAACACATAACCCACAACTACGTTCGTCATACCATGAGAACGGTCGATTATGGAATCGACTTCAATGCCGGAACGTGTAATTTTCTCGGCAAGGTCTGCCGGAGCAATGCCCTCTATATTTACATACTCACTCAACCATTTTGTAGATACTAACATGTTGTCTCCTCCTTAAGCTTCCGTCCGATGGAATTGTGATACGAACCGCACGTCATTCGTATAGAAATGACGAATATCTTCCACACCATATTTCAACATTGCAATTCGTTCAGGTCCCATACCGAAAGCGAAACCTGATACGACAGCCGGGTCATAACCAGCCATTTTCAGCACATTCGGGTGTACCATACCGGCACCCAAAATTTCAAGCCATCCCGTTTTTTTACAAACGTTACAGCCGTCTCCGCCACATTTGAAGCATGAAATGTCCATTTCAACAGACGGTTCTGTGAATGGGAAGAAACTTGGACGCAAACGAATTTCACGCTCATCGCCAAACATTTTTTTCACGAATAAAGAAAGTGTCCCTTTCAAGTCGCTCATTCGAATATCTTCCCCAATAACAAGCCCTTCAATTTGCGTGAACTGATGAGAATGCGTCGCATCATCGCTATCACGACGATACACTTTACCCGGGCAAATAATCTTAATCGGTGCGCCGCCTTTCGCTTCCATCGTCCGTGCTTGAACGGGTGACGTATGTGTGCGAAGAAGAATATCTTCGGATATGTAGAACGAGTCTTGCATATCGCGTGCTGGATGGCCTTTTGGCAAGTTCAGCGCTTCAAAGTTGTAATAATCTTTCTCAACTTCAGGACCCTCAGCAATTTCATAGCCCATACTAATGAAGAAGTCTTCGATTTCCTCAACAACACGCGTTAGCGGATGGTGATTTCCTGTACGTGCAGGACGGCCAGGCAGTGTTACATCAATCGATTCTTTCTCAAGTTGCTCGTTGATGGCCAGTTCCTCAAGTTTTGCCATACGGTCTTCCAAAACTTCTGTTACCGCTTCACGGATGACATTGACGAGTGCTCCCATCTTAGGTCGTTCTTCAGCAGGAAGTTTCCCCATTCCTTTCAGCAAATCCGTAATTGGCCCCTTTTTCCCTAAATAAGCCACACGGACGTCGTTCAATGATTTCACATCTGAAGCTTCTTCAATTTTTGCAAGAGCCTCTACTTTCAACAGTTCTAATTGTGCTTCCATGTCAATTCTCCTTTCAAAATAAACAAAAGTGCTGGACGCCTGATTAGACGCCTAGACAATAAAAACCCCGCCCCTTATAAAAGGGACGAGGACGATTTCGCGGTACCACCCTGATTATCATACCCGAAGATATGATCACTCAAATCGGAATAACGGTCCGGCACCGGCACACCTTTACAGCTTACGCTGGTCCTGGCGGCAGCTCACGGGGTGAACTTCGACAACCAATTACCCATCTGCGCTTTCAGTCAAGGCGCGGACTCCCTTTCGGCTCATGTATTGTTTACTTTTCCCGATCATCGCTTTTCATTTCTGTTCATAATGAATAGTATACCCGATTATGATTTGTTCATCAACAACATGCTGATTTTCACACTTTGGAATACGTATATAGCAGGATGCCCGTTGCAACTGCAACGTTCAACGATTCCGCTTTACCGTGCATTGGAATCTTGACCGTATTGTCCGCCATTTCAAGCAATTCCGGATTGACGCCGCTGCCTTCATTTCCGACAATCAATGCAAATTCGGCTTGTGGCCAGATATCGGAATGATTCACAGCATTTTTCAATCCGGTGCCCAAAACTTGAATTCCCGCTTCTTTTGCCTTAGCCGTCCATTCAATAAGATCACCTTTGACAATCGGGATATTGAAATGAGAGCCTTGCGCAGAACGTACTGTTTTCGGATTATATGAATCAGCGGACCCCACTCCTAGAATAACTGCATCCATCCCAGCGGCATCTGCAGTTCGAATCATCGTCCCGACATTACCGGGATCTTGGACTGCGTCAATTAATAAAAGTTTTTTCCATGTTGAATAATC
>CAZWAW010000019.1:0-12067 GCA_964632025.1 uncultured Sporosarcina sp. | reverse complement strand
ATGCGTTTCATATGTAGGTTACCGCCTTTTTCTTTTCAGTGTATCAAATGTCGGTATAGTTGGCGATATTTGTGTCCAAAATGAAAGTGGGAGGTTGATAAAATGGATTTTCAAATAAGAGATGCCATTTCGGCAAACATGACGAATAATACAGCGGAAGATATCCGTAACGTTGTGGAAGATGCCATTAAGCGAGGTGAAGAGCACCTGTTACCTGGACTAGGGGTGTTTTTCGAGAAGCTATGGAACCATGCAGGCGAACAGGAAAAGTCTAAAATGGCTGGCGAGCTGGCAACAGTATTTGCTGCAAGTTGAATTGACTGGATGACAGTCAACTCAAAAATACTTCAACCAAACTTGATAGATTGTACTTTCAAGTTTGGTTGTGTATTTATCTATCTCAGTTTTCGGATAAATATAAAGCCGCTCAATAATTGAGCGGCTTTTGTATTTTTAGAACTAGACATTTTTCACAAAGAAATCAAAGCCCATCCCCGTTGCAATGCCAAATATAAGTGTCCATAATGCAATACTAATGGTCATCCAGATGGTTGTGTTAACTTTACTGGCCCCAAACAACAACCCGATGAACGCCGCAATATGCGTTCCTATTAAAATTGGACCCAGTAGCGCAAGTCCCGGCATACCGTATTTATTCCAAATCCGTTTGCCCCGTTCGGTCCGCTTCGATTCACTCTTTCCTTCTCTATGCTTCCTAGACTCCATCCATTCTTTCACTTTTTGGAATGCAATAATGAGGATAAGTACCGTCAGCATATTGCCGATAAATGCGAGAGTCATAACCCAAAACGGAGATAACCCCCTAAGAATCCCCAATGGTATTACAAGTGCAATTTCTAACCACGGAATCGCAGCGCCTAGAAACACTAAAAAATATTCAAACATCATTTCAAATCCTTCATCGCATATTTTTGTATAATCGAAACCTATTTTCATTTTACCATTAACTTCGAATTAATGAGCAAAAAGCCCAGGTATCGAAACCTGAGCTTTTTACCGATTTGATTACAACAATGAAGCAAGTACTGCTTTTTGCGCATGTAGTCGATTCCCAGCTTGCTGGAAAACATAAGAATTCGGGCCATCAATAACAGACGTCGCCACTTCTTCTTCACGGTGTGCGGGCAAGCAGTGCAAGAACATATAATCTTTTTGCGCATGAGCGACCAATGCATCGTTAATTTGAAACGCTTTGAATGCTTCTAGGCGTGAAGCCGCTTCTTCTTCCTGGCCCATACTCGTCCAAACATCTGTATAAACGACATCAGCCCCAGCAACAGCCTCCACTGGATCCGTTGTTTCAAAGACACTGCCGCCGTTTTTAACAGCAATGGCTTTGGCTTTCACTAGGAGGTTCGGATTGTATTCAAACCCTTTTGGCGTTGCGACAGCTACGTGCATACCCATATGTGCCGCGGCAATGACAAGTGAATGCGCTACATTATTGCCGTCACCTACATACGCTAACTTCATCCCCGCTAGTGAACCTTTTACTTCCAAAACCGTCAGCAAGTCTGCAAGTGCCTGACATGGATGGAAGATATCCGTCAAGCCATTGATGATTGGAACTGAAGTATGTTGCGCCAGTTCCTTCACCATTTCATGTGAGTTCGCACGGATCATGACGCCATCTAAGTACTCAGACAATACATGACCTGTGTCATAGACGGACTCCCCACGGCCGATTTGCAAGTCACGTGCATTCATAAACATTGCATGCCCACCAAGTTGGATCATACCCACTTCGAATGAAATACGTGTGCGCGTTGAATGTTTCTCAAAAATCATCCCAAGCGTTTTTCCAGCCAACAAATTCGGCATCTTCCCAGCGGCCATATCTTTTTTCATGGCATCCGCTTTATGCAATAAATACGATACCTCTTCATGTGTATAATCAAGCAATGTTAGTAAGTCTCTCCCTTTCAATCCTTCTACCATTTTCGTATTATCCATCTCTACCATCACCATTCCCTCATCCCCTATCGTTTATTTCAATTGGTATCTCTGATTATATGTATGCATAAATATAAAGTCAAGTGTATTTTTATAGATTTACCCAAATAAAAAACTGCCCAATCCATTTTACTGGCTTGAGCAGAATAATCGTTCAGTTATTCAAATGTAATCTTATTCACTGTGTCACGATCTAATTTCTTAATGACTGCGACAATCAGTTTCACTGTATTTTCATAATCGTCACGGTGTAGAATACCTGCATGCGAGTGTATATAACGTGTTGGAATACAGATTGCAAGTGACGGAACTCCATTACCAGAAAGATGAATTGAACCAGCATCCGTTCCGCCGCCTGGAATTGTTTCAAACTGATAAGGAATGCCATTTTCTTCAGCTGTATCCACAACGAGTTCACGCAATCCTTTATGCGATACCATTGAAGCATCAAATAATAGAATTTGTGGACCATCGCCCATTTTACCAGTCGCTTCTTTCGACGTAACGCCCGGCGTGTCGCCAGCGATTCCTACATCAACTGCAAATCCGATGTCCGGCTTAATTTTCGTTGCCGCTGTACGTGCACCTCGAAGACCGATTTCTTCTTGTGCAGCCCCCACTCCGAAAACAATATTCGGATGTTTTTCATCTTTAAGCGCTTTCATTACGTCAATCGCTATTGCACAGCCGATACGGTTGTCCCATGCTTTTGCTAGAAGGTATTTTTCATTATTCATCACGGTGAATTCGAAATACGGTACAACCATATCTCCAGGTAGAATGCCCCACTCCATTGCTTCTTCTTTCGAAGTTGCACCAACATCAATGAACATATCTTTAATATCAACCGGTTTTTTACGCGCTTCCGGCGATAAGATATGTGGTGGTTTTGATCCTATAACACCTATCACTGTATCCCCTTTACGTGTAACGATTGTCACGCGCTGTGCAAGCATTACTTGTGACCACCAGCCACCCACCGTTTGAAATGATAGGAAACCTTTATCGTCAATTCTAGAAATCATGAATCCGACTTCATCAAGATGTCCTGCTAGCATGATCTTCGGACCGTTTTCTTCGCCTGTTTTCTTCGCGATTAATGAACCAAGACCATCCTGTTCAATTTCATCTGCAAATGGCTCTATGTACTTTCTCATAACTTCACGGGGTTCACGTTCGTTACCAGGAATCCCTTTTGCGTCTGTAAGTTCCTTCAGCATCACTAACGTTTCGTCTAATTTCGTCAATTCCTTCGACCTCCTAAATAAATCGTACATGAGTAGTATATGCGAAAAGTGCAGCATTATCAAAACATTTAGGATTCTAATATCATGAATACAAAAATTTCCCCCAACCAGTGATGCGATTGAGGGAAATTGTATTTATTGTACAAACAAACACAATTACCATGTTTATTTTTGAATTGACTTGGTCACCTTACAGCAATTCTTTCCGCAAATCGGCAGCACTTTTTGGTGATAGCAAGCCAGGTGCAATATCGAACACTGTTTTAGCACCCGTCTCACCGTTTTGATGCAATCTATAAGCTGCGCGTGCATAAGCCACAAGCACACTAGAAGTGAATTCAGGGTTGCTGTCTAATTTTAATGAATACTCCATCACTTGTGCACTATTTTCGCCTGTCTTGCCGCTTCGAATTACGAAACCGCCATGTGGCATCGCTGAGTGATCCTGTTTCAATTCTTCTTCTGTAATGAAAGTCACTGTCGTATCGTAATCAGTGAAGTAGTCAGGCATCGTGACAATCGTTTCTTTCACTTTGTCAGCGTCAACGCCTTCTGCTAGGACAACATAGCATTCACGGGTATGCTTTTCGCGCGTAGTCAATTCTGGTAACGAACCGCTACGTACTTTATCAACCGCATCCGGAACAGGAATTGTATATTGGACAGCCCCTTTTACGCCTTCAATTCTTCTAAGCGCATCGGAATGGCCTTGACTCAACCCTTTGCCCCAGAACGTGTAAGTTGCACCTTCTGATAAAACAACCTCACCGTATAGACGGTTGATGGAGAATAAACCCGGATCCCAGCCAACAGAAATAATCGCCGTTTTACCATTCGGTTTAGCAGAAGCATCGACCGCCTCGAAGTAACCCGGAATTTTCGCATGTGTATCGAAACTATCCACAGTGTTGAATAAAGCTGACAGTGCAGGCCCTTGTTCTGGTAAATCGTTTTTTGATCCGCCACAAAGAATTAGGACATCGATTGCGTCTGTAAATTTATGAATATCATCCATTATATGAACTGGTACATTATTATTCAGCAAATTAACATCTTCAGGATTTCGTCTCGTAAACACACCGACCAATTCCAAATCTTTGTTTTGCCCAATTGCGAATTCAACACCACGTCCCAAATTTCCGTATCCTGCAATTCCCACTCTGATTGTCATCTTCTCATTTCTCCCTTCACTATCTGTCTATAATTTTATCGCTCAATTGCATTTAAATCCATCTTTTTATAGTGTTCACAATCTATCCTTTTCCCTGAGGGGGAAAAAATGCTAAAGTATAGGATGGTATCTATTAATTGAAAAGAGGCTTCATTATGCGTGGTTTTGTTTACCTCATCGTTTTCTTCTCGTTTTTTGATTTATTTTCGCAACTGCCCGTCATGAGCCCATTTGCATTATCTCTTGGTGCTACGCCATTTTTGGTTGGACTTGTGGTTGGTATGTATTCATTTTCAAATACAATCGGGAATATCATTTCCGGTTTCATGACTGACAAAAGAGGACCCTTCCTTATACTCGTACTTGGACTTTTCGCTTCGGCACTCTCTCTCTTCCTCTACGCATTTGTTGCTGGACCGATGTCATTGCTTGGTGTCCGCTTTGTCCATGGTTTCATGGAAGGACTGATTGTCCCAGCTGCGTTCACCTTCTTGGCAAACCGTGCAGAAGAGTCTAAACGTGGTAAAAGTGTCGCGATTTCGGGTGCATTCGTTGGATTGGCAGCCATTATTGGTCCAGCGTATGGCGGTATTGTAGCCGCTAAAACAAGCACACCTTTCATTATGACGGTCAACGGCGGCATAATGATGCTACTGGCAATACTTACATTCTTTGTTCTCCGATCGTTTACATATGTACCAAAACAGCCTTCAAAAGGAGCTGACAATTTCCGCGTCAAATACCTTTTCCAACATCCGGGGATGGTCAGAGCATTTGCAGGGGCATTCTTTTTAATGTTCTCACAAGGTGTACTCGCTCTTGTGTTGCCTTTAAAAGTTGAATCACTTGGATTTGATACGAAAACAACTGGTTTGTTACTAAGCACATTCGGTGTCGTCGCGATTCTCATCTTTTTATTGCCGATCAATCGCATTTTTGACCGTGTGCGACCAGTTGTGACACTCGCATTCGGAATAACACTTATGGGATTAAGCATGTTGTTCCTGAGCCAAGTTGAGGAATTGAATTACTTATATATCGCAATGAGTATTTATGGGGCTGGATTCGCTTTCCTCTTCCCATCCATCAACTCACTGCTTATCGATTCATCATCTCCTGAATTTCGTGGGAAAGCATACGGCTACTTTTACGCGTTCTTCTCGATTGGTGTCGTTGCAGGTTCAGGCGTGATTGGATTCTTGGACTTAGAATACCGGGGTGCATTCATGCTGACAGGATTCATCCTACTTGCTGTCGCTTTATATGCCTTGATTGGATTGCAGAATAAAAGATCTATTGACAAATCATCGCACGTCCTATAATGTCAGATACGAATTGAATACCCTGTTCGGGAGAGGTTCATAGCGACCCTCTTAAAAAAACTATGGATGACGGAAATTACACCATGTGCATTTGATATGGCTCTTTTTCCCGACGCCTATGGACCTCCCTAACAAATTATACGGGAGGTTTTTTTAATTGGCTGGAAGAGATGAAGCAACATTGACCGACTTAACTTTACTTGGCAATCAAAACACGAAATACGTATACGAGTACAACCCCGGCATTTTAGAGTCCGTCGACAATATGCATGTGGGTCGGGATTACTTTGTGAAATTCAACTGTCCGGAGTTTACATCACTTTGTCCGATGACAGGGCAACCCGATTTCGCAACGATGTATATCAGTTTTGTGCCGGATAAAAAACTTGTGGAGAGTAAAGCACTTAAATTATACCTCTTCAGTTTCCGCAATCATGGAGATTTCCATGAAGACTGCGTCAATATTATTATGAATGATTTAATCAAGCTGATTGAACCGCGTTATATCGAAGTGTGGGGGAAATTTACTCCGCGTGGCGGCTTGTCAATCGATCCTTACTGCAACTACGGCAAACCTGACACGAAATATGAACAAATGGCGGAACACCGACTGATGAATCACGATATGTATCCGGAAAAAATCGATAACCGATAAATGAGGAAAGGTTCCACCCTTTCACGGATTTGATAATAAGAAAAAACATCCGGACTGTCATTATCCGGATGTTTTTTTATGCATTTTGCATTTGAAAAGCGCTGATTTCTTCCATGAAAGCTTCTCCGTATCTTTCCAATTTCGCAAGACCAACACCATTGACTTCGAGGAAATCCTCATTTGTAACTGGCATTCTTGCCGCCATATCACGTAATGTTTTATCGGAAAAGACGACGAACGGCGGTACACCTGCTTCTTGAGCCAGTTTCATGCGAAGTGCACGAAGCTGGTCGAATAGCGGATCATCATTCGCAACTTGTGTTGTAATAACAGTCACTTTTCGATTAACAGTTACCTTGCCCGTCAACACATCTTTCCCCTGTTCACTGACGTAAATGGTTGGAAATTGCCCATTCTCTACGCCAAGATAACTTTCCGAAATGATGAACTCGATGAAATCGGAAATATCTTTTGCGCTACGCCCTTTCATCAAACCATATGTCGTTAATTTATCGAAACCGAATTCAATGACTTTCTTGTTCCTAGATCCAGTTAATACTTGTGCAATCATCGCCTTGCCAAACCGTTGCCCCATTCGAATGACACATGACAATACTTTTTGAACGTCTTCAGTCACATCTGTACTTTCACGAGTATCGGTACAATTTGCACAGCGGCCGCAGTTCTTCACATCTGTCTCTCCGAAATACAAAATAATGAATTTCTGGAGGCATGTTTCCGTATGGCAGTAGTCAATCATCGACTGTAATTTTTCAAGCTCTGCCGGAATTCTGCTCGGATCTTGTGATTGATCAATTAGGAAACGCTGCGTCTGAACATCCTGTGATGAAAAGAGTACAGTACAAGCGCTGTCAAGTCCGTCCCGCCCTGCACGGCCTGCCTCCTGATAATAGCTCTCCATATTTTTCGGCATCTGGTAATGAATAACATAACGGATATTGGATTTATCAATCCCCATACCAAATGCATTCGTCGCAACCATAACAGAAGCTTCGTCATTTAAAAAGCGGTCTTGTCCAGACTGACGTTCAATATCTCCAAGTCCTGCATGGTATTTAGCAACTGACACGCCACTTTTCTGAAGGATGTCATGCACATGATCAACCGCTTTTCGTGTAGCAGCGTAAATGATACCCGCTTCCCCTTCATTTTTCCGGACATATTCTTTGACGAATTTCTCACGGTCCTGGCCTTTAACGACCGAAAAAGTAAGATTTGCCCGTTCAAAACCGGTCATAACTGTATTCTCTTCTCTAATTCCGAGCTGTCGGCAAATATCTTCTCGGACAGCAGGTGTAGCGGTAGCCGTAAGTGCCAGTAGGACCGGTTTTTTATCGAACAAAGAAACGATACTGCTTATATTGCGGTAACTTGGGCGGAAATCGTGACCCCATTGCGAAATACAATGCGCCTCATCAATTGCGACCATAGGAATTATCATCCGGCGCAACTGGTTTTTAAAAGACGATGAGTCAAGACGCTCTGGAGCAACGTAAAGAAGTTGGTATTCACCCAGTACGGCTCTTTCCATCGTTTCAAAGTATTCCTCAGATGACATCGAACTGTTGATGTATGCAGCCGGAATTCCTGCCTGATGGAGCGCATCGACCTGGTCTTTCATCAATGAAATAAGAGGTGAAATAACTAGAACTGTGCCATCCATCACGAGTGCAGGTACCTGATAACAAACAGATTTCCCGCCCCCAGTCGGCATGACACAAAGCGTATCCTGATCGTTCATAACGCCGCGGATAACTTGCTCCTGCCCCGTTCTGAATGAAGGATATCCGAAATATGTTGTCAGTATCGATAAAGCTTTTTCGATTTGGACCATCTCCTAACTATATATCAAAGAAAAAAGCACCGGGTAATGGTGCTTAAAGTAGTATTAGTTTTCAATAAAAAATGCATTCTTCATCGCCACAAACATCTTCTATAAGAATATCAGATTAAGCGACATAATGGAATGAAAGTCCGTCAATCTTGTTAGGTCTGTAGTCAACCTAAAAAAGTATTTTCAACTGCCAGGGGCACTTATCGGAAGACTTATTTCCACAGTCGTTCCACAACCCTCTTTACTCTTGAATTGAATAGATCCATGATGGTTTTCAATAATTTTATAGCTAACCATAAGGCCTAGACCCGTTCCTTTCTCCTTCAGTGAATAGAACGGCTCGCCCAGTTTATTGAGTCGTTCCGGTGGAATTCCGATACCCGTATCGGAGAGTATTATTTTGACAACTCGACCTTCCTCAGCCACTGTGTTTATTGTTATTTCTCCGCCGTTCGGCATTGCATCTATCGAATTTTTCATTATATTAATGAACACTTGTTGAATTTGCTTCGGTTCACAATGAATGAATTGATCTTTATCATTAAGTTTCATATTGAATGAAATATTATGTAGCATTGCTTCTTTTTCCATCAATGAAATAGTTCGGTTTATTTCATTATAAATGGATGTAGTCGTGAAACCCGTTCCACTACTCGGTTTTGCAAGTTGAAGAAATTCTTCTATAATTATTTCAATTTTAATAAGCTCTTCTGCCATAATGGCACCAAACGTGTTTTCCGTCCCAATTGAAAGTAATTGAATGAACCCTTTTATAGTTGTTAATGGATTTCTAACTTGATGAGCAATGCTTGCAGATAATTGCCCAATAATGTTAAGCATGTCCCACTTTCTAAGAAGTTCATCTTGCATTTTCAGGTTAGAAATATCCTGTGTAATTGAAACATATCTCACAACTTCTCCCATTCCATCCATGACAGGGGTAATTTTCGTTCGAATCCAGCACACTTTTTCATCCTTATTTAACACACGATACTCAATTTCAGTCATGTCTGTAGATAATTCCTCAAAAAATCGTAACAGCCCGATTTTATCATCTGGATGACACGTAGAGACAAACAGTCCAGGATCTGTCATTAAGTTTAAGGCAGGGATGCCGATAAGTCGTTCAATTCCGGGACTTACGTAAAGGTACATTCCCTTGTTTACATCATACTGACATACGCCAAATTCCAAATTTCTCGTAATATCCTTTATTAATACTTCCTGTTGCAAAATATTTTCCAACTGTTTTTCAACGAACGCTTTCATTTCTAGCGTTTCCTCGAGCTTACTCGAAAGCGCAAAAACGCCTTGAATCGTTCCAGCGTTGTCATAATACGGCAACAAAGCGATATTAACAGGAAGCATAAGTCCATTTTTCGTTATTCGAACAGTGTTCAATCGGACTACTTTTTCGCCATTAATGAGTCGTTCCTTAATTTCTATAAGTTCGTACATAAGAAAATCAGGAACCATTGAGGCTCTTTTTTCTTCTAGCTCTTCACGTGTCCATCCAAAGAGTTCAATATAAGCGTCATTAACGCCAACAACAGTCCCGTCAAAATCAGCATTGATTGCAGCTTTATCTGTAATGTCAAATACCGTGATTTCTTTATCAATTAACGAGCGTTCAACAGACGTATAGGCGAACGTCTCTACGATTGGAATTGCATGTATAAGTACTTCATTATGAGAAACCCATCTGCATACATTTACATAAAACGGCAAGCCATTACCTTTACTTCCAGTGAATCTGAAAGTAAACGGAATCAAACTTCCACCTTGGGATTTATTGATTCGTTCGATGAATAATGGGCGATCATCTTCATAAACAAATTCATACATAGATGTACCGATTATAGAAGGGATTTTTTTCACCGAAATAGTACAAAAATCTTTATTCGCATTCAGAATCTCTCCGCTTTCAGTCAAACTGAAAATAATTTTTTCGACATATGCATTTCCAGTATTCAGATCCTTATCTTCATGGAATACATAAGAATTCGGCATCTATATCCCTCCTTTTCTTCGAAGTAAATAATATTCTAACATACTTTTTGTAGGTGTCGCAATCATCAGACATTAGTATTTTTATGTTAATGAAATGGGGAATTCTATACTTTCATTCATCCATACAGTTTCTCCATGCTGGCGGAGCAACCTCTTTCCACATTATAACAAAATATCCCACGATCGATAATCCGATCGTGGGATATTCCCCTACCTATTGAAACAATTAAAATTAGCGTAAATATCGTGTTGTTTTTCTATTGGTTAGACCAGTGGTCCCCTACACATACCGTCGATATACCTTGTTCCGATCATACGAATAAACGACTTGTAAATTCTCAACATACGTTTCCAAATGTACAATCCGTCCCCATAATTGATAAATATAAGGGAGCACACTTTCCAAATATTTCAGGTCCAGTTCGGTACCTTCGTATTTATGCACCAAATACAGTTCGCCGTTACGCAAGTAATCCCCATTTTCAACTACGATATATGGAAAACCACCATTTACGCGCATAGAGACTAATTGATTTCTTACGTCTTCATAATCTTTAGTGGTAATTTGATAGTTACCACCCTTT
Source organism: uncultured Sporosarcina sp. (assembly GCA_964632025.1). Taxonomy (GTDB): domain Bacteria; phylum Bacillota; class Bacilli; order Bacillales_A; family Planococcaceae; genus Sporosarcina. The sequence goes on along the minus strand of CAZWAW010000019.1, from coordinate 1,249 downwards.
TTTTCAAAGAGATATAAATCTTCCTGCTGAACCAACTCTTTGGTGACATAATTACGGATAAAGGATATATCCGATTCAATTTCTCTTACTTCAAAGATTTTTTCTATACCTGTATTAGGCTGGATACCTAACTTTCTCATTTTCTCCGTCGGATTGTTATATCTCTTTTCAATATCCTCGTAAATTTTCAATCCTAGATAATAGGGATTGATTGAGGTTTTCGAAGGCTGTATAACATTCGCATTCAATGTAGCAAATTCAATTGTTTCATCTGACGTTAGATTCATTTCCCTCAAAATTCGTTGATGCCAAAAAGATGCCCAACCCTCATTCATAATTTTCGTTTCAAGCTGCGGCCAAAAGTAGAGCATTTCCTCGCGCATCATCGTTAATATATCGCGTTGCCATTCTTCCAGTTCACGACTATACTCTAAAATAAATAGCAAAAGATCTTTTTCCTGATTTTGAGGTACTTTCTTTCCCTTTGGTGTTATTACTTTTTTCTCAACCGCTTTTCTATCCAAATTCCATAAATCATCATAAGGCGTTTTTCGTATAATTTCTTCCTCAACAATTTCCTCATCCAAGTCATCAGCTGGCCGCTGATGCCTTAGTATAGAAGGATCTATATGTTCCTGAATGGCTAATACGGCATCTAAAAAATGTTCGACCTCGTCTTTACCATGAATCATTTCATAATTCGCAATGCGCTCAGCCGTCGCAGTCATACTCTCTACCATGTCTTTTCTTGTGTTAGAGAATCGAACATTATTTTTGAAAAAGTCACAATGGGCAAGGACGTGCGCCACGATCAATTTATTTTGAATAAGGCTGTTCGTATCCAGCAAAAACGCATAACAAGGATTTGAATTAATGACTAATTCATAGATTTGACTCAACCCAAGATCATATTGCAGCTTCATTTTATGAAATTGCTTTCCAAAACTCCAATGAGTGAAACGCGTTGGCATCCCATACGCCCCAAATGTGTAAATAATATCGGCAGGACAAATTTCATACCGCATCGGATAATAGTCGAGACCAAATCCAGTTGCGATTTCTGTAATTTCATCAATCGCACGATGAAGCGCTTTTATTTCCGTCAATCGAATCCCTCCGAGTTTTTATGAAAAAAGCTTTTAAGCGCAAAATAGACATCTCGTTTTTCTTTCAATATATAATGACGGAATTTCGGGTCATCGATTTTTTTAAATGAGGACATCATTGTTGAAAAACGATTATAGGCATT
>CAZWAW010000018.1:39069-40642 GCA_964632025.1 uncultured Sporosarcina sp. | reverse complement strand
ATGGGCGGCATGATGTAAGTTTCTTCACAAGCTATTTTGTGAAGCTGTCTAGTTCATAATTAATTCGTATAGGAATAACCACTTCTTGGGAAATTAAAGAGGTGGTTATTTTTTATGCTTTTAGGGAAATGTAGAATGTGAGAAATTGAAACACCATTATATTAAGAATAGACGCTGGAGTCTAGACGTGAAATCACTATGTTGCAGCTATCCACAGCACGTGATTTTATAGCTTTCTAAGCAATAAAAAAGGATCAGACATTTACGTAGATGTCTGATCTTTTTTGTATATTTATTTGGATGCTTAAATTGCCTGGCTTTTTGTCATGCACGGGTTCCGTCTATTGATTTGCGAATGGTTTGTCACCTTATCTCAGTCAATATACTATAGTTGCATAAAGTAAAATAGGAAGGCAATCATATCGACATTTGGTTGCCTTCCTTTTGACTTTTAATTCGGTATATTGAATTGTCATAATTCAACCATGCACGGGTACCTACCACTAGACGCTGGAACCTAATTTTCATTAAAATTTTTGTTTTCACTCAGCAATTTTAGTAACGACCAATGATGGGAGTGCATATTGGACAGAGCCTATAACTCCTGGGGGCGTTGCGACCTCGATACTTAGTATATCATTTGGGTTTAATCGTCGTTGTATTGTAGTTCCTATGCTGTTTGCAATAGTTATGGTTGAGTTTATCTGAATAAAGGATCCGAAAGTGCTTCCAGGCACTTTTGTACCATTGATGAACAATGCAAAAGCCACTTGTGTAGGGGTAGGGCTAGTAGTCTCATTAAGAATGGCTCCAAGGTGCATACTGATTTCATATACGCCACTGGTGGCAACTTGAAGACCATTAAAAACAGCCATATCCCTAGTAGGAGCTACATTCAATAACGGACCAGGGGTTTCGAAAGTAACTGTATCCCCATTAGCTACCGAGACAGGTACTTCTAAAGTGTTGAAAAGTGATCCATAAGCCTTCTTTGGTTTATCGGGAATACAGTCCGAATCAACAGCTAGAAATGGACCAAGCGCATGGCAACGATTTTGTACTGTACTGCACGGTTTAGCAGAATGCCCACTACAACCATGACATTTATGCTTTTGAAAATGATTAGAATTCATATTATCACCTCCTTTCTCTGCTATTCTATTCAAAGTAATTGCATGGCGGACGGGCTATCGACTACTTGTCTATAACAACTTTTAATTTATGGACTAGTAATGTGGATTTTACGGAACATCTGTGCAACTTCTAAAACTAGAAAGTGTAACTAGCCAAAATTCAAAAATTATCATACCTTTATGATTATCAAGTTCAAAAAACAGCCGCCTTTGACATTAAGTCAAGGCGGCTGTTTTAGCTAGGGGACACGATATGTTGATTCCAAGTATTTCATTTAAATAGGAATTAATGCTTCTTGCTGAAGAGGTTGAAAAGCCAAAACGTCTCTTTATTTTTATGTTGTTGTCGTTTCAATTCACTAGAACTCTCAATAGGGGCATTTCCCACCTCTATTAGAGCTATATCATTCATCTCATCGGAACTCTCAATAGGGGCATTT
>CAZWAW010000018.1:26484-38969 GCA_964632025.1 uncultured Sporosarcina sp. | reverse complement strand
CAATAGAAGCATTCCCCACCTCGATAGGAGCGACATCATTCACTTCATCGGAAATCTCAATAGAAGCATTTCCCACCCCAATAGGAGCTACATTATTCATTTCGTCAGAATGCTCTGTCACATTATCATTTTTTTCAAAAACGCTTGTAGCTGAAGATAGAGCGGAATTCTCGAGAACTCTTATTGGAACCCTTTGTTTTTTCATAAACTTATTTAGCTGAACTGCCGATGTTATTGGAGCATTACTGTTCCGACCATTATATAGTTGGCTAGGATTAACGCCAGTAGATGGAAAACTTTTTTTATTGTACTGCTGCCCTTCTGGATACTTCTTTTGAATAGCGAGGCTTGAAATAGGAGCTACATCACTTGGTGCTTCCTGGATGCTAGTAGCCTTTGCTCCAAGACTTTGCAGTTGCATATAAGATGGTGGACGATTTGATTGTTGAATGGAATACATGGATGGTTGGTCTTTAGTTTGAGTTATATCTTCTATGAAACTTTCCACCCTCTTCTCGTTATTGGCGATAATTACCGATTCATGTACTTTGGCCTGATCATTAATGTGTACTTTAAAATTATTGCTAAAATCGTTTTTTATTTTATTCCTAATTAATGAAATATCTTGATTCAATTCCTCGACAGTTTGGTTAAGGGAGTTAATCTGAACCGAAAATTGTTTTACTTGTTGCTCATACTCTCCCATTTGCATACTTTGTTTTTCATCCATTATTTCCGTTAGCCCTTCTAAATGTGAGATTTGTGATTTGAAACCATTAAATTCGTTCTTTATGAACCGGTAACCATCAATTGAGCTCCCTGTTTTCAACGAAGTTAAGGTGTCTTTATATGTTGCGATTTTCTGCTTCAGTTTTTCAATATCATGAGCGGTGTATAATTTAGAATCTCCCATCACTATTCACCCCTTTACAGTACTTTACTATACTATTAATAGTGTTTTCATTACGTGACAAATTGTTTTTTACTAGGCGTGGAATTGCTCTGGGGTAAATAGTTTGTAACTTTCAGCCTCTTATTTATATATAATAAAGAGCTGGATTCTCAGGGGGCAATATCCTTACTGCAGTATTACATTTGTATCAATTACTTCTTACTTCATCCCATACATGTTCAATTTAATAAATATCCTGATAATTCATTTCTTTGCCCATGCACTCATTTTTTCACATCATATGCTACGAAAGAAAGAAAAAAAATTTGGAGGTGTCTGCAACATGCAAGAAAAAAAGCATTGTGATGGAAAAGAACTAATTTGTATAAATGTCGACAAGGTTTATGATTGGATTGTTAAAGAAAAGTCGTTTGATCTTAGTTTTCCTTCAGGGAAAGAGTTTCTTTTTACTCCTACGAATATGGTACCGAAAGATGAGTACAAATTCAGTGGTTTTAAGGATGCGACCGTCAAATGTGAAGTGACTCCTGATAGGCATCATCCAATCGTCATCCTAGGACGTGAGGATCGTCCGTTTTGTATTGATGGAAAGAACGTTATGCTTCAGCAGCTCAATATTCGTAAGAACTTTGTGGTAACCCTTACCGTTACATTAGCAGATGGAACGGTGTTGACTAGTAAATCTCCCGAAAAGGAGGATTTTAATTCAGATCTAGCATTTTCACGTTGTGAACAAGTTACCTTATGCGCCCCAGAAGGAACAGACATTGAAATAACGTTCACGAATCTAGACTGTTTCGTGTGTACTACTGGGAAACTTGAGGGAGAAAGTTTCGCGCCGTTTAATGGTGGAATCAAATTCTCTAATCTATCTATCTCAATAGATACTTGCCAAAGCATCCAATCGACATTCCCAGTCACTGTAGAATTTTTAGCTGATTTTTGTGAACCAAGAGAGGACTTTGCAACTGCTTGCGCTCCACCAATGCGCCCGAAACAATGCTCTGTTGTTTTCCCTGATGACGACCACGGCCATTGCTGTCACTAATTTCGGCTACTGGTGATATTGAATAAGCATAAAACATATCTTAAAGAGAGGAAATTTCTCTCTTTATTTTTTTTGCGAAAGGGGTAGTCAATAGTGGAGAAAAATAGGGATAATATGGAAGAGAAGATTTCGAAGCTCCAGCATCAAACGAAAACATATTTATCTGAAATCAAAAAAATGATAGATGAGCTTAATGAACCTGTCAGAGTGAGTATAATAAGTTATTTTACTTATTCATTAAATATTTCCCATGATTCAGAACAAGAGAGCCTATGTCTCGGATCTTACCATATACATAATCTGGGGAACCAGCCGATCACAAATCCTTCTGTGTGCATAAAAGTATCTAAAGAGTCTCCCTTCTCCTTTTCAGGAAGGTACGTTTATGCCGATTTTAAGCAGTCATTGAAAGTTGCAGATGGCTGGGAACGTACAAATGAGAAAACGAATAAAGAGGAATTTTGGCTTAGACCTTTAGGAAAAGCATCTATTGAACCTAATGAGACCATTTCATTTACAAATTTCCAGATTACATGGACTCCCAAAGAATCTTATGCGGGGAGTATCATGGGATTTACGTATAGTGATCAAATGAAAGATGGAATCGCTGTGATTAATCCCATTAATCTCAATGGGACCGTGCATAAACAGGAGGATGAAAATGAGTGATCTAGATGGCAAAGAACAAGAATTATTAGTGCAGCATGTCATCAGCCAATTTATGAAAGATCAGCTTAACGGGCTAAAAGAAGGTAAGGGGGAAGCCAACAATAGTTTTGTGTTTTTAGATAATAGCACATTGAATATGTTGATTCTCTATCTGTTGATGAATGGGAAAAGTCGAACGCATGAAAAAGTGAACGAGGATTCTCAAGCGAAAAACATAGATGAACTTGAACATATTATTGCGGATAGCAAAAAAGGCTTTGAAGAGATCCTTACATCGCTAAAAGCAAAGTTCTAATGTCATCTTTTGCAACCTATCCTCGGAAATATTGCTATGGGAGGTACTGACATGAATAGTGAAAACATAAAAAATAATGATCCCCTACAACTTCAACAAATAATCATCTTTTTAAAGGCGGAATTAGCTAGACATAAACATGAAGTTAAAAAACACCAAAATAGCTATCACTATTCAGTAGTAGAAAACCTAGAGCAAGAAAATAGTCAATTAACGAACGAAAAAAATGAACTTGCTGAGCAATTAGTTAAGTTAAATCAAGAATTTAAAAAGCGGGCTAGTGATTATAGAGGACCTGTCCAATTGCAAGGAATGCAAGGCAATAGATTCATCACTTCTATTGATACCTTTCAGAAAACAAAAACAGATCTATTACCAATTAGCAAACAGTTAACCGAAGTTATTGATAAATTAAAAGACGGAGTCAATACCGATCAACAAAGATACAAAAAACATGATAGGCAAGTTTCTTCTCTTCTTAAAAAACTTGAGAATAATAAAATGACTATAGCTCAGCTCGAATATAAGCTTGGGGATCTTATTCAAGAAGTAAATAAACAAGTACACTCACAACTGGAGAAGTTAGACATGGTAAGCAAAGAGCGTACCCAGTCCGAGAAAGTGAGAGAACGACTACTAATAGAAATAGAAGAAAAAAATAATACTATAGGAAAACTCCAACATGAAATATCTAATTTAAAAGAACAAAATGAAAAGCATACTGAGGCTATTGCAATAGAAGAACAAAAATTAACTAATAAAACCGCTATAGATCAGCTCGAATATAAGCTTGGGGATCTCATTCAAGAAGCAAATAAACAAGTACACTCACAACTAGAGAAGTTAGCCATAGCCAACAAAGAAAGTACCCAATCTGAGAAAGTGAGACAACATTTACAAGTAGAACTAGATGAAAAAAACAATACTATAGGAAAACTTCAAAATGAAATAACAGATTTTAAAAGACAAATTGAAAAGCATACTGAGGCTGTTGCAATAGAAGAACAAAATCTAACTAATAAAACGACTATCGAGCAGCTCGAAAATAAGCTTGTTAATCTCATTCAAGAAGAAAATAAACAAGTCCACTCGCAATTGGAGAAGTTAGCCATAGCTAACAAAGAGCGTACCCAGTTCGAAAAGGTGAGACAACGATTCCTAATAGAAATAGAAGAAAAAAATAATGCTATAGGAAAACTTCAACATGATATAGCGAATTTAAAGGAACAAAATGAAAAGTATAGTGAGACTATTGCAATAGAAGAACAAAATCAAACTGATAAAACGAGTATAGCTCAGCTCGAATATAAGCTCGTTGATTTCATTCAAGAAGCAAATAAACAAGTCCACTCGCAACTGGAGAAGTTAGACATAGCCAACAAAGAGCGTACCCAGTCCGATAAAGTGAGACAACTTTTACTAATAGAAATAGAAGAAAAAAATACTACTATAGGAAAACTCCAACATGAAATAGCTGATTTAAAAGAACAAAATGAAAAGCATAGTGAAGCTTTTACAATGCTTGAAAAAAATCTGAACCAGAAGAATGATAGTCAAGCAGGGATTGACTATCATTCTTCTACAACTACACCGACTATTGATACTGAATCACTTATCCAATTAGACCATCAAATAAAAGAAATAGTAGCTAAAACGTTGGACTACGAAGAAAAATTGGATGCGAAGTTACTTGTTGTTAATACTTTGGAAAAGAAATTAGATCAGCTCACTGATGAAATTGATGGAATAAAAACTTTTAGTGTAGAGGGTCGGGTTTCAAAAGAGTTTTGACAACTATTGGTCAATAATACGATGGCTCAAACTTTTTTCGGAAAGTACTGAGCCTCTTTTTGTATGTTCAATTATAGAGTGTGAGCATACCGACTATTTAGATGACACTGAAACGCCATCCGTAAATTAACGTCCACAAAAAAGGATTCAAACGCACTCTATTAATTCTAGATATTAGCGTTTACATTTCGTCACAGTTGACCTATCATACTTGTATACAAGTATATTGGCCTTCAGATGAGGAAGTGAGCATATGAGTAATACAAAGGAATTCTTATATCCGTTAAAATGGATTGTGAACGCTTCCATGGGAGTGCGTTTAGCGTGCGAGCTTAGAATGCGGATTATTTCCGGCATGATCGAAAAGGGTACTGTTTTATCGGAAAATAAATTAGCGTTAGAATTTGAAGTAAGTCGTTCCCCTATCCGGGAAGCACTAAAAGTATTGGCATCAGAAAATATAATTCGATTAGAAAGAATGGGTGCGGTTGTAGTTGGGTTAACCGAGAAGGATATCAAGGAAATTTATGATGTTCGTTTACTGATAGAAACTTTCGTTTATGAACGGATTGTTAAAATGGACACAAGTGAATTAGTGAAGGAACTAAGCAAAATACACGAAATGATGGAAGTCGCCATTAAATACGGAGATGCAGATGAGTTCTCTTATCAAGATGTCTTATTTCATGAAACGATTATTCGTTCAATTGACCATTCATACATCATGTTGATTTGGAATAACACGAAGCCTGTGATGGAAAGTTTAATTCTTTTATCGATGCGAATGCGTTTAGAGGAGAAATATGATGATTTTTCACGAGTCTTGAAAAATCATGAAATCTACATTAAAGCCATAAAAATAAAAGATAGGGATATCATGATTCAAGCATTGCATCAAAACTTCGATGATGTGCAAGGCAAAGTGGAAGACCAATGGATGTCGCAACAAATGCTCGAAAAAGGAAGGGAGCAATGAATATGACGAACTATATGTTAGGTGTAGATATAGGTACAACGAGTACGAAAGCAGTTCTATTTACAGAAAAAGGTGAAATTATTCAACAGGAGAATATTGGTTATCCTCTTTACACACCAGATATTTCGACAGCTGAACAGAATCCAGAAGAAATATATCAAGCTGTATTACAAGCAATTTCAACTGTAATGAGGAAATCTCAAATCTCTCCGGAAAAATTATTGTTCATTTCATTTAGTAGTGCGATGCATAGCGTTATTGTGATGGATGAAAATGATGAGCCCCTAACGCAGTGTATCACCTGGGCGGATAATCGAAGTGAAGCCTGGACACGTAAAATAAAAGAAGAGTTAAATGGGCATGAAGTGTATAAGAGGACTGGAACACCTATTCACCCAATGTCGCCTTTAAGCAAAATTGCTTGGATTGTGCATGATCGTCCTGAAATAGCGGTAAAAGCTAAGAAATATATAGGCATTAAAGAATATATTTTCAAGAAATTATTTGGTCGGTATGTTGTAGATCATTCTCTTGCTTCAGCAATGGGGATGATGAATCTGGAAAAATTGAATTGGGATGAAGAAGCATTGGAAATAGCGGGTGTCACACCGGAACAGTTATCTGAACTTGTGCCGACAACTGAGATTTTTAATAATTGTAACGTAGGAATAGCGAGTAAGCTTGGCATTGATCCACAAACTGCATTTGCCATTGGCGCAAGTGATGGAGTGCTTTCTAATATAGGTGTGAATGCAATTGGTAAGGGTGAAGTAGCGGTAACGATTGGGACAAGTGGCGCAATACGAACAGTCATTGACCGGCCTCAAACAGACGAAAAGGGTCGAATATTTTGCTATGCATTAACTGAGAAACATTGGGTTATTGGTGGGCCTGTAAATAATGGTGGAATGGTACTTCGCTGGATTAGAGATGAATTTGCATCATCAGAAGTAGAAACAGCAAAAAGACTAGGGATTGATCCATATGAAGTGTTAACGAAGATTGCTGAACGTGTAAGACCGGGATCTGATGGGTTGTTATTCCATCCATACCTAGCAGGTGAACGTGCACCATTGTGGAATCCTGACGTGCGTGGCTCATTTTTTGGTTTAACCATGACACATAAGAAAGAACATATGATTAGGGCGGCTCTTGAAGGCGTGATTTACAATCTGTACACAGTATTTTTAGCACTAATTGAAGTCATGGATGAACCAGTTATCCGAATTCAAGCAACTGGTGGCTTCGCAAGATCTAATTTATGGCGCCAAATGATGGCCGACATATTCGATTTGGAAGTAATTGTTCCGGAAAGTTATGAGAGCTCATGTTTAGGTGCTTGCATCTTAGGGCTGTATGCTACGGGGAAAATCGAATCATTTGACGTGGTATCTGAAATGATTGGCAGTACTTATAAGCACACACCTATGGATTCAAATGTGCAAGAATATAGAAAACTATTACCGATATTCATTAATTTATCAAGAGTATTGGAAAAGGAATATACAAGCATCGCGGATTACCAGAGAAGCATAATCGGAAAATAATGAAGTACCATATTAAATCGCAAGCATACAAATCAACTGAAAAAGACATGTATGGTAGGGGACCCAAACATGCCTCGAAATATCATAGAGTATCCGGCTACTGGAACATCGTAATGACTATCACAATGGCTCCAAGCAATATTGAAATCCATGCCAGTGCTTTTTGTGGAGAAGCTAAACAGACTAAGCCTAAAACGAGTGCGCCACCACCTAACCAATAAGGAGCATAAAAGAACCCTACACCCGCTAAAATTATTGCTAGCCAACCAATACAGATGCCTAAGGAAGTTTTCAAGTCAATGACCTCCCTTCAATTTGATGGAACAACAACTGTGTAAACGAGCCTTTCGTTATTGTTCTTATAGTTTATTATATGCAGGGTTATTGAGGGGACAGTGGTTAATAGCCACAATATTGTTATGTGCGTTCAGTTTTCTATTGGATGAATGAAATCAGTGAATGTAGCCAGAGGGGCGTGATGAATTATATGAAGGATAGCAAAAGCCTGTTCAAGCAACTATGGTGTTTGAGTGGGGAAAACAAACTGAAACTATGAAACAATTAATTAACTTATCGAAAAGGTGTTGCTAATTTTCCAACAATGATGTAAAGTCTGTAATAACGTAACTAAGCAAATCCAATTTAATAGTTTTTCTTATCTAGAGAGGTATAGGGACTGGCCCGATGACACCTCAGCAACCGCCATTTTGTGGCATGGTGCTAATTCCAGCAAGTCGATAACACGACTTGGTAGATGAGGAGAAGACTTATTCAGATTTAGAGTCTACTTCCTTTATTTAACACAGGAAGAGGCTCTTTTTTATTTTAATATTTTTCCAATAAGTAACACATTTTAAAGAACGAGGAAAAAGAGTTTTTGAAACGGGACTCGGGGAAAGTGAAAGGAGCAAGTGATGGTAGTGAATTTATTAGAGATTATGAAAGAACGTATTTTGATTGGTGATGGGGCAATGGGAACTCTTCTTTATTCACACGGTGTAGATCTTTGTTTTGAGGAGCTAAACTTAACGCATCCTGATCAAGTGCTTCGCATCCATCAGGCCTATATAGAGGCAGGCGCAGATATTATTCAAACGAATACGTATGGCGCCAATTATATTAAGTTAGCACGTTATGGTTTGGAGGACAGTGTAAAAAAGATAAATAAAGCGGCAGTCCAAATTGCAAAAAAAGCCGCTGGTAAAGATACGTTCATCCTAGGGACTATCGGGGGCATTCATGGGTCTCGAACATCCATTGGTACTAAGGAGGAAATCAAACGCAGCTTTAGGGAACAATTGTATTGCCTACTTCTAGAGGGAGTGGATGGCCTACTTTTAGAAACTTATTACGATTTTGATGAACTAACAACAGTGCTTAAAATTGCACGTGAGGAGACAGATATCCCAATTATTACGAACGTTTCGATGCATGAAGCCGGGGTGCTTCAAAATGGATTGGAGCTAGCGGACGCTTTGCAACAGCTGGAAGATCTCGGTGCGGATATTGTTGGTGTCAACTGTCGCCTCGGTCCACATCATATGCTGGAATCTTTAGAAACAGTTCCATTGATGAAGCGTGCTTTACTCTCGGTGTATCCAAATGCGAGTTATCCGGGCTATAAGGATGGAAAATTGTTTTACGAAAATGAGCCTGAATATTTCGAAAGGTTTGCAATGAATTTTCGGAAAGAAGGAGTCAGTTTAATAGGTGGTTGTTGTGGGACGACGCCAGAACATATTCGTGCACTTGTGAAAGGACTTACAAATCGTGAGCCGATTCGAGAAAAACTTGTTAAAAAGAAGGAAGCGGAAATCGAGATTGTGGAGTCGACGTCAAAGGAATCGAAACCGCCAACATTGCTTGAAACAGTGAAAAGAAGACATTCGATAATTGTTGAACTTGATGCACCCAAACATTTAAATACGAGTGAGTTCTTTAAGGGGGCACAGGCGTTAAAGGATGCAGGTGTAGATGCCATTACATTGGCCGACAATTCTCTTGCAACACCAAGAATTTGTAATGCTTCAATGGCTTCACTCGTTAAACAAAATATTGGTGCAACGCCTCTTGTCCATATTACATGTCGGGATCGCAATCTCATTGGGTTGCAGTCACACCTCATGGGATTACACACACTAGGTATCACTGAGTTATTGGCAATTACGGGGGATCCTACAAAAATTGGTGAGTTTCCCGGAGCAACGTCCGTATTCGATATGACATCTTTCGAATTGATCCAACTCATAAAGCAATTCAATGAAGGCATTTCAAAGTCGGGCAAGTCATTGCAACAGAAAACATCCTTTACTGTGGCAGCAGCATTTAATCCGAACGTGCGCCACTTAGATCGCGCCGTGGAGAGATTAGAGAAAAAAATAGAAGCGGGAGCCGACTATTTTATTACCCAGCCTATCTATAGCGCGGAGAAGATAATTGAAGTATATGAGGCAACAAAACATATTGAGACGCCAATTTACATCGGAATTATGCCGCTGACCTCATCGCAAAACGCCGAATTTCTACACAATGAGGTACCAGGCATTAAGTTGACGGACCAAGTACGTGCAAGAATGGCTTTATCTGATGGTAATCGTGAGCAGTCTACGAAAGAAGGTTTAGAGGTTTCGAAAGAATTGATCGATGTGGCGCTGGAGCATTTTCATGGTATCTATTTAATTACTCCCTTTATGCGCTATGACATGACTGTGCAGTTGACGGAGTATATACACGGTAAAGTGGACGCGATTGTAGCAAGGGAGGTGGTTAAAACCGAAAGTGTAGTGTAATAAAATGGATTCGAAAAAATAAACTAAAAAATAAAGGGGCTAACATACAATGGTAAAAGTACAAAGTTCAACTAGTGGGTATCCAAGAATCGGTGGAAAACGTGAATGGAAAAGGGCATTGGAAAGTTTTTGGAGTGGGGCAATATCAGAAGAACAACTTCTAACAACGACGGAAGCACTTCGTTTAGATAATCTTCGCAAACAAAAGGAACTTGGTATTGATCTCATTCCGGTTGGAGATTTCTCATTATATGACCATGTACTGGACACATCAATTATGTTTGGCGTCGTACCAACACGTTTTGAATATGCGGGTGGAAAAGTACCTTTGGAAACGTATTTTGCAATTGCCCGTGGAACGAAAGATGCAGTTGCTTCAGAAATGACGAAATGGTTTAATACAAATTATCACTATATAGTTCCGGAACTAGAAGGGGTAACACCGAAACTAGTAGAGAACCGCCCGCTCGCTTTTTATAAAGAAGCAAAAGAAAAACTAGGTATTGATGGCAAGCCTGTTATCCTAGGCCCAGTTACATATATTAAACTGGCAAAAGCTTTCGGCGAAGAGAATTTCTCTACTCTATTGCAACAGTTTACACCGTTGTATATCGAAGTATTGAAAGAGCTTGTAGAGGCAGGCGCTGAGTGGGTTCAGATTGATGAGCCTATCCTTACAAGTAAGTTGTCGGAAGAGGAATTCCAACATGTGCAGCAGGCGTACGCAACGATCCATGAAGCGGTGCCACAATTAAAGATTATCCTACAAACGTATTTTGAAAAAGTAGCTAATTATGAAGCAGTTGTAGCGTTACCAGTGCACGGATTTGGTCTAGATTTTGTGCATGGCGATTCGCTTGAATTGCTACGAAAGTATGGTTTCCCACAAGATAAAGTACTTGCAGCGGGTGTCATTGACGGCCGAAATGTATGGCGAGCGGATCTAGATAAAAAAGTAACACTATTAGAGGAAATTCAGTCACACGTTGATAAAAACCGCTTAATTGTTCAACCATCCTCTTCACTTCTTCATGTTCCTGTAAGTACGGAAACAGAAGAGAAGCTGGATCCAATCATTAAAGGTGGTCTTTCATTCGCTGATCAAAAGCTTGCTGAAATTGTGCTCCTTAGTAAAGGGGTTCACGATGGAATTGAAGCAATTGCGACAGGACTTGAGGAGAGCAGAAATGCACTTGCTCGTCTAAATAACTCTAAGTATCGACAAAATGTTGAAGTGAAAGAAACGATTGAAAATCTAACTGAGCAAGATGTAAATCGCTCATTGCCATTCGTAGAACGAATTATCGAGCAACAAAAACGTTTTAATTTGCCTCTTCTGCCGACAACGACAATCGGAAGTTTACCGCAGACGCCAGAAGTAAGACAGACAAGGTCTAAATGGCGTAAAGGAGAAATTACAAATGAGGCCTACGAGCAATTTATCAAAGATCAGATTGACAAATGGATTGAAATTCAAGAAGATATCGGCATTGACGTTTTGGTCCATGGTGAATTTGAAAGAACAGATATGGTTGAATACTTCGGTGAAAAGTTCGAAGGATTTGCAGTATCACAGTTTGGTTGGGTTCAGTCATATGGTTCACGTTGCGTCAAACCGCCACTCATTTTAGGAGATGTTGCGTTTAGTGAACCAATTACTGTGAAAGAAAGTGTCTATGCCCAAACGTTAACGACGAAGCCGGTAAAAGGCATGCTGACGGGTCCTGTAACGATTTTGAATTGGTCGTTTGTACGAGATGACATTCCACGTTTCGACGTATTGAACCAAATTGCATTTGCACTGCGCAAAGAAATTGAAGAGCTTGAAAAGAACGGTATTCGTATGATTCAGGTAGATGAGCCTGCGCTTCGAGAAGGCTTACCGTTGGATCAAGAAAAAAGAGAAAGCTATTTAGATGCAGCTGTCTATGCATTCAAACTAGCAACTTCTTCTGTTGAAAATGATACGCAAATCCATACACATATGTGCTACTCGGACTTCAGCGGGATTATCAAGTCGATTAGCGCATTGGATGCGGATGTTATTTCAATTGAAACGTCAAGAAGCCATGGCGAAATTATCGCTGCATTTGAGAACAATACGTATGATAAAGAAATTGGCCTGGGCGTTTATGACATCCACAGCCCACGTGTTCCAAGTAAGGAAGAAATGAAGCAAAATATTAATCGTGCACTCAAAACAATTAATCCGAAACAGTTTTGGATTAATCCAGATTGCGGCTTGAAAACAAGAAAAGAAGAAGAGACGATTGACGCTTTGAAGATAATGGTAGAGGCGGCGAAAGAGGTTAGAGAAAGTCAATTGGCTGTACTTAGAAGTTAATTATTTTCAGTAAGCCCTTGAAATAAGAAAGGCATTTCCCCGTGGTTGAATGACGGTGGAGATGCCTTTTTATTGTTTGCGAGTGATATGATCGGTCGCGAGTGGTTTATGCT
>CAZWAW010000018.1:0-26384 GCA_964632025.1 uncultured Sporosarcina sp. | reverse complement strand
GCGAGTGGTTTATGCTTGGTTTGCGAGTGATATGATCGGTCGCGAGTGGTTTATGCTCGGTTGGCGGTGGATATGATCGGCCGCGTGCAGTTTATGCTCGGTTGAGTCTAATATATGATTTCTCGCCCTTATAGTATCTTTTAGTATACTATGGCACTTTGGAGTGCGTACTATCTAGTTTAGTTTACTCATGTATAATTAAGTTAGGAAGAAAAGTTATAATCACATATAAAAAAGGGGTTTTACATCATGGCAATTAAAGTTAAAGCAATTATTGGAAGTACTAGTTCAACTTCATTCAACTTAAAAATAGTTGAACATATGAGAAGTCGTTATGCAGATCAATTAGACATTACACCTGTCTTTATCAATGATCTTGATATGTTTTCAATTGATATAGAAAGCAACCCATCTGCAAACGTAGTTGATTTTAAAAATAATGTAAAAGATTCAGATGCTGTATTATTTGCAGTCCCTGAATATAACTTCTCTATTCCAGGCGCATTGAAAAATGCAATCGACTGGTTATCACGTGGTGGCGATTACACACTTCAAAACAAACCTGGCTTCATTGTAGGATCATCTATGGGAGCATTCGGAAGTATCCGCGCGCAACTCCACTTAAGAGAAATCCTATCAAACCCGGCATTAGCACCTGCCTTACTGCCTGGTAACGAAGTATACATCGGTTCAGTTCACGAAAAAATGAACGAAGCTGGCGAACTTACTGATAAAGCTACAATCGATTTCTTGGATTCAGTAGTTTATAACTTTATTGAGTTCTATAACAAAACGAATGCTACAGTTAAAGCTTAAGAAATCTACGGATAAATCAAAAACAGACATTCTCTTGTGGAGAGTGTCTGTTTTTGATTTATCCATTATAATACGTCGCTGGTATTCTCGCGATTTCTTTTCTTTTCAATATGCGTGGCATGACCGGTGCCCCATTCGTGCATAACGGCTAAGACGGGCTGTAAGCTTTTTCCGTACTCCGAAATAGAATACTCAACTTTTGGGGGAACCTGTGGATAGATGACTCTGTTAATAATATCTTCATCTTCCAATTCCCTTAATTGTTTGGTTAACATTTTTTGAGTGATTCCCGGCATCAATCTTTTTAATTCACTAAACCTCTGTGTTCCTTCAGTAATTAAATGCAGTAATATAATTGGTTTCCATTTACCTACTAAGATTCCTAGAGCTTCGTCAACTTTACATAGTTCAGGCTGTATCCCCATAATAACCTCCTTTAGTATCTTTTTGTATACTATAGCACTTTGTAGTGCGTACTTCACTTATAAATCGTTTTGATTCATAATAGCATATATAGGGAACTATTACTATTCGCAAAAACACACTAGATAGTCAAAATAGAAGGAGGATTTTAACATGAATAACAAACAAGTCTTTTCTAGAGGAATCAGAAGTGTAAGGGATGTTGTTTATCAGGAACACTCGCCAACTCATAAAGTAGGATTGATCATTGAACCGGGAAATTGGCAAGAGGCCGATCCATTTCTATTGATGGCTGAAGACTTTTTCGTACGCGGAACATTTGGCATGCATCCACATCGCGGTATTGAAACCGTTACATACGTCATTGATGGGAAGCTAGAACATTTTGACAATAAGGCTGGGGGAGGGGAACTTCGCCCTGGAGACGTCCAATGGATGACAGCGGGTAAAGGAATTATTCATACAGAGGACCCGTCTGTAGGGGAAACGGTACAATCCCTGCAATTGTGGGTCAATCTTCCAAGCGATAAAAAAATGACGGAACCACGTTATCAGAACATGCGTGCACAGGATATGCCAGTCCGTCATGAAGATGGCGCAACGATACGTGTCTTTTCCGGTTCTTCGCAAGGTGTTGTAGCTGACACGAAAAATCACGTGCCTGTTACAATGGTCGAATTGATTGTTGAACCCGGTAACACGGTCACGCAGGACCTTCCTGGCAGTTACAATGGGTTCCTCTATATAATAGAAGGAACAGGGACGTTTGGCAGTGAAAGCGCAGAGGGGAAGAAGGGGCAGGTTCTCTGGTTGGAACGTGGAATAGATGGCGAAAAGACTGAAATGAAGATTCACGCAGTGGAGAAACTGCATATCATGTTATATGCAGGTCAGCCTGTCGGAGAACAAGTAGTAGCACGTGGTCCGTTTGTGATGAATTCAGAAGAAGAGATTGTGCAGGCTTATAAGGATTATAGAGAAGGAAGATTCGAGTGAACATGCCCCATTCAATTTAATCCAGAATCACAAAGTATGAAATATTCTAATAGATTTGATATGCTTTTAATGAAATAAAAAAATGGGAGTTGCTGATATGGGAAGTAAGATAGAGCAGGTAGCGCGTTTTAAAGAAGCAATGGGGAATTATCCCACGGGAGTTACTGTCGTTACAGCATTTGATGCAGATAAAAAACCGATGGGGCTAACGGTCAATTCATTTGCATCCGTATCATTAGAGCCTTTACTCATTTTATGGTCCATTGATAAAAGGGTATCCACTTATAGTGAATTTCTAGGTACAGAAAAGTTTTCAGTAAATATTTTGGCAGCAGATCAAAGTGATTTATGTACGTTATTCTCAAGCAGGGTTGCTGATCGATTTAGTCAATGCGATTGGAAAGAATCAGATTTAAATTTACCGGTATTGTCAAATTCACTTGCGGTTTTACAATGTCAGACGGTTCAACAAGTTGAAGCCGGGGATCACACGATATTCATTGGTGAAGTGTTAGATATTCAGAATGAAAGTAAAGAACCACTTCTGTATCACCGAAGAACGATAGGTGCAATTCCAGAAGGATTTTATAGCGAATAATAGCTGTGAAAAGTTCGACATAGAAAGGCCTGCCATCAGTTTACACGACTGATAGCAGGCCTGTTTTATTGATTATAGACTTGTAGTTACAGTCATCGTTTGCTCTCGGGCTATTTGTAGGGCTTGATCAAAATCAGCAATTAAGTCGTCGACATGTTCGAGCCCGACAGAAAAGCGTAACAGACCATCAGTAATGCCGCGTTTCTCCCGTTGTTCTTTTGGCATGGCGGCATGGGACATCGTTGCCGGATAGGAAAGAATGGATTCAACACCGCCTAAACTGACTGCGAAAATAGGAATCTGGACGTTTTCAACAAATGCCTTAGCTGTCTCTCTGTTAGGCAAGCGGAAAGACAAGACAGCTCCTGGATTTGTAGATTGTTTCGCGTGAATTGCATATCCTGGATGACTTACTAACCCTGGATAAAACACTTCTTCCACTAAGGAGTGAACGTTCAAGTAAGAGGCTATTTTACGTGCCGATTCAGATGACTGTGTTAAACGGGCACCTAATGTTTTGATACCTTGAATTAATGCGTAAGAATCTTGTGCGCCTAGAATAGAACCA
Organism: uncultured Sporosarcina sp.; assembly: GCA_964632025.1. Classification (GTDB taxonomy): domain Bacteria; phylum Bacillota; class Bacilli; order Bacillales_A; family Planococcaceae; genus Sporosarcina. The sequence goes on along the minus strand of CAZWAW010000018.1, from coordinate 22,983 downwards.
AAAGAGTTTTGAATGAATGCCAATCGATTGCCAAGTTCTACACCCTTTGTAACTGCCAATCCAGCAATGATATCGCTATGTCCCGATAAAAACTTGGTAGCACTATGCACAACGATATCAACGCCAAGATCAAGTGGACGCTGGTAAAGTGGCGACATGAATGTGTTGTCGAGAAAGGTCAGACAGTCATTCGCTTTCGCAAGTTCAACAATCGCTTCAATATCCGTAATGCCTAAACGAGGGTTGGATGGTGTTTCGATATAGATTACTTTTGTATTCGGTCGAATTGCACGTGCGGTTTCCTCGACATTCGCTAGATCTACAAAGGTATGGTCGATACCAAATTTCGGCAATACCTCGGTTACGAATCGGTATGTGCCGCCATAGACATCTTCGGTCACAACGATATGGTCGCCTGAAGAAAGCAGCATAAAAGTGGCCGAGATGGCAGCCATTCCGGAAGCAAAGGCCAGCCCTCTTACACCGCCTTCTAATGCCGCGATGGATTTCTCCAAAGCGTCTCTTGTCGGATTGCCCGAACGGCTATAATCATACGGTCCAAATGCATCGAAGCTTTCCTGATGAAACGTTGAAGATAAGTAAATAGGAACGTTGACAGCACCTGTTTTTTGCTCGTAATCCCCGCGTGTCGATGCATGGATGAGGGTCGTTTCCAGTCGCTCATTATTCAAACTCATCGTTGAAGCACCCCACTATTCAAAGTTGCAAACACTTGCTTCAAATCTGCGATCAAATCCTCAGCCTCTTCCACTCCGACAGAAAAACGTAAAAGTCGGTCGCAGACGCCACGTCGTATCCGTTCTTCACGTGGGATGTCCGCATGGGTTTGTGTTGCTGGATAAGTGATGAAACTTTCCACTCCACCTAAACTTTCCGCAAATGTAATGAGCTGCAGATTTTCAAGGAATGGTCCGACCAATTCACTATCGTTTAGTCGAAATGATAGCATGCCGCCTTTCCCTGGATAGAGAACATCCAAGACATGCGGTTCATCTTTTAAATAATTGACGATTATTTTCGCGTTTTCGTCATGCTGCTTCATTCTCAGATGCAGTGTTTTCAGCCCTCTGATGATTAGCCATGAATCGGAAGGGGAGAGGACTGCACCGATAGCATTATGGTTGGCGGCTAGTTTTTCACAAAGTTTTTCACCTTTTGCAACGACAAGTCCCGCGAGGACATCGTTATGTCCGCCGATATATTTTGTTGCGCTGTGCATGACAATATCAGCACCAAGTTCAATCGGTCTTTGGAAATAAGGCGTTAAGAATGTATTGTCGACAATCAATAGTAAATCGTGCTTCCGTGCAAGTTCTGCATACAGACGAATATCAAATTCTTGCATGAGCGGATTCGTCGGTGTTTCGATGAAGAGCGCTTTTGTCTTCGAAGTTATCAATTTTTCGGTCTCGTTCACATCGGTGAAAGTCGTATACGTTGTGCCGATTGAATAAACGTCGGAATACTGTTCGAGCAAGCGGTATGTGCCACCGTAAATATCTTCTGGAACAATCAATTCATCTCCAGGGCGGAAAAGCGTTAGAATAAGCTGAATCGCCGCCATCCCCGAGCTACATGCGTAACCCGCATCGCCACCCTCTAAGTTTGCAATTCCATCTTCCAATATGGAGCGGGTTGGATTTTTTGTCCGTGTGTAATCGTAGCCGGTCGATTGCCCGAGCCCCTTATGTTTGTACGCTGTTGATAAATAAATCGGCGGGTTAACCGCGCCAGTCTTCGGATCGCTGTTATTTCCCAATTGCACCAGAATTGTCTCTAAACTTCGTTTAGTCATTGTAGTCACCCTTTTCTTTTTAATTAAAAAAGGGGACCCTCTATAAGAAGAGGGTCCCCGAAATATCGTAGACTATCTTCTTATCTTCTAGGCAAATGAACACCTAAAGGAATTAGCACCGTACCTGAACAGGCTGGTTGCTGAGACGTCTTAGGGCCCTTCCCTCGGTCTCTCTTGATAAGAATTAAATTATGGAATTATGTGAAAAGAACAATTTTAATAACTTTAGCATGACCTGGAAAATAAAACAAGAGCGAATTGTTAAAATTTATATTTCAGTAGCTGAATCCGTTGATTGAAGAGCATGTACGCTGCCAATGGAATAATTGACGTCACGAAAATGTAGGGCAAGTTTGTAATAATCGGGCATAACAATCTCTTCTGAAGTTCGTTATTAATACAAAAATCGCCACAAGTAAAACGTCGCATAGGATTCCCAGTTCTCCCATGGTGTAGCTAACTTCAAAACTTCTTCTTTCGTCGGCTTTTCTTCTGAACCTGTCAAATGTTTGATGGCGTTATGTAGTCCGACGTCTGCGATTGGAAACGCGTTCGGGAACCGCAAACAGCGCATTAAGACATAGTTTGCGGTCCAGGGCCCAACTCCACGAATTTTGATGAGCATCTTTTCCGCTTGTTTAAAGTCCCCAGTTCCCATTACCTGAGCTTTGGATAGACTTCCATCTACGATAAGCTGTGCCACACCTATTAGGTACTCACATTTTTTTACGGTCATTTTTAATGCCGATAAATCCTCGACCGTAAGCTTCGCAATGTCCTCGGGTTCAGGGAATATCCAGTATGACTGACCCTCCCATTCAATCGAACTGCTGAATGCCTCCACGAAGCGTCTTTTCAACGTATACGCATACGTCAGATTGATTTGCTGTCCGAGAATTCCCCAACATAATGCTTCAAATAGGTCAGGGATGCCGATGTTTCGCAATCCATAAAACTCACTTACTGCTTGTTTGAGAAGAGGATCTTTTTCTGCCATCCTATAAAAGGGTTTCAAATCGGTATTGAGATCAAACCAATCTCGCACATAATGGATGAGCTGATCACGGACACTTTCGCTAGAGGGTGCATATTTTTCTATAAACCGAATTAGAAGGTTACCCTTTGGATTTTCGCTGACTTCGACTAGTAGAATCTCATTCGCCACCGGAATTGCCTTGATCACTTTTCCGTCACGGATTTCAAACATACACTCATTAGTAGACCTAGACATATAGCCGATATTTTCTTTGAAACTGAATTCTTGCGGAACAGTTATGATCAAATGATCTTGTTGATTAACTAACATTTAAAAACCTCCTCTACATTCTATCAATAGGTTTAGTTGTACCATAATATCATATGAAAAAATTTCGTTATCTTGCTCTTACGTCCTGAAAAGCATTTATTTTGGAAATAGAGCAGGTATACTTAATGTACGAGAAAGAGGTGATTCCGTGAGCAGTCATCAACAAATCAGGCAATTGACTGACGAACAATGGCAAGCAATTACACATAACGATGCAAGGTTTGATGAAATCTTCATTTATGCTGTAAAATCGACAGGTATCTTTTGCCGACCATCTTGCAAATCAAGAAATCCGAAAAAAGAGAATGTCCGTATTTTCAATGATGGGACGGAAGCAATAGCAGACGGATTCCGGCCTTGCAAACGCTGCAAGCCGGATGGGCTCCGTTTACCTGATGAAGAATGGGCTATCCAAATCCGAGAATATATAGACGAGCATTTTCCTGAGCCATTGACGTTAGAAATACTTGCAGACATGTGCCATGGAAGTCCTTATCGCCTACAGCGAACATTTAAAAGAATCACGGGGCTGACGCCTGTTGAATATATGCAAAAGGTCAGGATATCACAAGCCATGTATGAACTTACAACAACCGATAATTCCGTGGCGGAAATAGGACTAAGTGTGGGACTCCCGAATCCATCCTACTTCATTACACTATTCAAAATGAAAACTGGACAAACACCTAAACAATATCGAAAACTAGTAAGGGAGGTACAGATTAATGGAGAAGAACAGTAAAAACAACGTGTATTGGACATTGCTTACTCACTCACAATGGAATATGTATATAGCGGCTACGACAGAGGGGCTTTGCTATATCGGTACTCCGAATGCACCATTCGAAGAACTGGAAGTGTGGGTGAACAAACGGCTTCCGAATCATACTCTGACGGAAGAAGCGGATATTCTGCAGCCGCACGCTGTCGAGTTGGTCGATTATTTGAAAGAGCAGCGCCGGGATTTCCTATTGCCAATCGATCTTCACGGAACTCCTTTTCAACAAATTGTCTGGAAGGCATTGCAAGAAATACCGTACGGGCGGACTGTTTCATATTCGGACATTGCTGAACGGATTGAAAAACCGAATGCGGTTCGAGCCGTCGGAACCGCAATTGGTGCCAATCCGGTCTTGATTATTGTACCTTGCCATCGGGTCATTGCGAAAAGTGGTAAGTTGGGTGGTTTTCGGGCAGGCTTGGAGATGAAAGTGCAACTTCTCGAACTGGAAAGATAGTGTTTAGATAGAGAAAAAGACAAGGGAGGAGTAATAAACCTCACCTTGTCTTTTTGCTTTTCAGAATGGGATTCGCTGGTTCTTTATTCGTTACATCAAGCACGTCAAGTAGGAAAACAAACACGGGTATACCGATAATGAGTCCCCATACGCCAAAGAAGTTTTGCGAGAAAATGAGCACGATAAACGTGTAGAAAACGGGTAAATCTGTTTTTGAAGACATCAGTTTCGGATTTAAAATATAGGCTTCAATGCCATGAATAATCATGACTGCAATAATTACGTAGACAACTTTCAGGAATCCTCCGATTGTAAAAGCGATTATCGTTAGAGGGACAAGTGAAATAATGACGCCAGCAACAGGAATGAGCCCTAAAAAGAAAATCATAATTGCCAACCCGATTATTTGTGGGAATCCGAGTATGAGCAATACGATCACGGATAAGATTGTATTAACAATCGCAATGATGAATTGGGCTTCGATTACTTTTCCGAACGTGCGTGTGAACTTTTTGCCAAAGAATTCAATTTCGAAGTAAAAAGGAGCAATCTTACTATCTTTAAATTTGTTTGTAAACTCTATTAAACGTGGTTTTTCTAGTAAGAAAAACAGGCTTAACACTAGGGCAAGTAGTACTTGAATACTCGTTTTACTAATATCAGAGAAATACTTTAATAAGAAAGAAAAACCATTTTCCAAGTAGGCTGCAATTTGATTGCTAGAGATGACGGATTCTAAGTAGCTGAGCAGTACATTATCATGAGGTTCGGAATAGAAGTTTGTAATGCGTATTATAATTTGACTGATTTCCATTGTGATTATAGGTAAATACTTTACAACACCAACGGTCAGTAAGCCCACAATCACTGTGTACAACAGAATGACCAGCAACTTGCGGTTTAAATGTACACGTTTGACCGTGAACTCAATAAGCCGATCCAACAAAAAAGCAAAAATGAAGGTAAGCAAAATAATGTTCATCATACTCTTGACGCTGTAAAGAATTAAAATAATCAAAGCAAAAATTAGAATACGACGTGGTCCCTTTTTTTCGAAAATGTCTAATAATCCACCCATAATGACTTTCGCTCCTTCATAAATAATTACAAGTGAAAACGATAAATGAGACCAAACATTGTTAGTATTTTCAAGACTTGTAGAAAGTACAAGTTAGAAATACTTCTTTATTAAATAACTTGCGAACGAATATGCAAGCGCTAGCCGCGAAAAAAGGAGTTATATACCGTAAAAGGTCATATCTCCTCAACTTATGTTTAATTATATGATAGATGTTGTAATAAATGAAGTTTGAAACACATTTTAGTTGGTAGGAATGGCTACCCAATGCCCTTCAGAAACTTCGATTAACTCAGATTGCAATAGCTGATATTTGTCTTCCTCGATTTGTTCCTCCATAAGTAATCGCTTTTTCTTAGATTCTATTTTCGGGTCAGGAATCGGAATCGCTGAAAGTAGCGATTTTGTATAGGGATGCTGCGGATTGGAGTACAGCTCCTCGCTTTCGGCAAGTTCAACGATTTTCCCTGCATACATAACTGCAACCCGATCACTAATGTGTTTAACCATGGACAAGTCATGCGCAATAAATAGGTAGGTGAGTCCAAGACGATGCTGAAGATCTTCCAATAACTCCACGATTTGCGATTGGATAGAAACATCGAGTGCCGATAATGGTTCATCGCAAACGATAAAGTCAGGTTCCACGGCAAGTGCGCGTGCAATACCGATTCTTTGGCGCTGTCCTCCGGAAAATTCGTGTGGATAGCGCATTGCATGGGCCGATTCTAGTCCGACCATAACAAGCAACTCTTCTACCCTCTTTTTTCGTTCCTCTTTATTTTTACTCAACCGATGAATGTCTAATGCTTGACCGATAATATCAAGCACTTTAAAACGTGGATTAAGTGAAGAGTACGGATCCTGAAAGATCATCTGCATATGGCGCCGCATCGTTGTCATTTCATTTTTCGAAAGCCGGTTAATGGCCATCCCTTGATACAAGACATCTCCATCTGTAGGTTCGTGAAGGCGTAAAATGGCACGACCGGTCGTTGACTTACCTGATCCCGACTCGCCGACAAGACCGAGCGTCTCTCCGGGTTTGATATGAAAGCTGATATCGTCCACGGCTTTCACTATATTGCCTTTCCCAACGTCGAAATGCTGCTTTAGTGATTTCACTTCTAGCAGGGGTTTCCCTTTTTCTATACCAATGGTACGTAAAGGAGTACGTTTAGGCTTCTTTTTCTCGTCAAGGCGAGGAAGGGCATTGAGCAGTTTCTTTGTATAGGAATGTTTTGGGTTATCAAAAATTTCTTCCGTCGTTCCGGTCTCCACAATTTCCCCGTCTTTCATGACAGCAACGCGATCACACATGCCGGCAACAACACCTAGGTCATGGGTAATCAATATGATGGATGTTCCAAAACGTTGCTGCATATCTTTCATCAAATTTAAGATTTGGGCTTGTATTGTCACATCAAGTGCAGTCGTGGGTTCATCCGCAATCAGTAGTGTCGGACGGCAAGCGAGTGCAATCGCAATCATGACGCGCTGCCGCATTCCACCTGAAAACTCGTGCGGATATTGGCTAAAACGATCTTCACTATTACGGATACCTACAAGTTTCAAAAGTTCAATGGTACGGTTTTTCGCATCTCTTTTAGATAAGTTCTGATGTTTGATTAAACTTTCAGCTATTTGCTTACCAATCTGGATTGTTGGATTTAATGAAGTCATCGGATCTTGAAAAATCATACTTATATCGCGACCGCGGATACTCTCCATCTCTTTTTCCGATTTTTGCACGAGATCTTCACCTTGGAATTCAATCTCTCCATCTTTTAGATAAGAAGGGGGAGAGGGGAGGAGGCGCATGATTGAGCGGGCTGTCACGCTTTTCCCACTTCCTGATTCACCTACAATACCAAGCGTCTCACCTTTCTTCACTTCAAAACTGACACCACGAACTGCTTCAAATTCCTTGTCGTTGCCCAAAAATGAGACGCGTAGATCACTTACCTTTAATACTGTTTCCAATAAAAACACCTGCCTATTATCTGAAATTATATTTAACTAAAAATTACATTGACTTAAATAGTTACCGAATCTATACTTTACTATACCGATAGGGATTAAACAATATTGGAAAGGAGGAATTGCTTCAATGGGAGTGAATAAAGAAGCGACACCCTATTTTAGATTATCGGATGTTCTTCAATATACGTTTGGCAAAATGGGAAGACGACCGACTTATAAGTATTTGCTCCTAATTTTAGGTTTGCCGGTTCATCTTATTGTATTGCTATTCTATCTGTCGAAAAGAGGAGACAATACATACTCTTCAATTTATGAAGAGGTAAGGGTATCATTGGCAGCATCGGGTTATAAAGAGGCGTCGATGCTTGATTTTAAAGAACAATTACTACGGAAACAATCATTCTTCAATAAAGAAGTAAATAAGCGAGAAATAGATAGGCAAGTGGAGGAGCTTGCCGAAGAACAATTTAGAAAAACGCTAACGAAAAAAACAAATCAGCTAGCGGAACAGAAAGGTGTTCAACAAGTTACGTATTCAACTTACTTTCAATCATTGCTTGGAAAACCGTTGTTCTTGCTTGCTTCATTCATTCCAGGCATTTTTATGTATCTACTTATTCTTTTGTTCAGCAATCCGTACGTCAAATTTATAGTTGAACGATTGGTTATGAGCATCTTCGTTATTGCTGGCGTTTCAGTTCTTGTGTTCACGATACTTTACTTATCGCCGTTTGATCCTGCCGCGAATATTCTTGGCGAGGCGGCGACAAAAGAGCAGATTGCCTCATTCAATCAATTGCATGGCTTAGATTTATCGTATCTTTCACAATTATGGAATGCGCTAAAAGGAATCGTGACGTTTGATTTAGGAGCTTCTTATACCGGCAATGAGGATGTCGCAGCAAGTATCGCGAATAAATTCCCAATCACATTGACGATTGCGGTTTTATCATTACTGATGGCAGTTGTTATCGCCATCCCAGTAGGCATCATTTCTGCGACAAGGCCGAATTCATTTTTGGACTATTCGTTTATGTTTGTTGCATTGATTGGATTATCAATTCCTAATTTCTGGCAAGGGCTACTATTTATTTTGAACTTTTCTATTAAATTACAATGGTTACCGGCAACATATAGTCCTCAAAACTGGCTTTCTATTATTATGCCGGTGGTTGTACTGGGAACTGCTTTGACTGCATCTGTTGCGAGGATGACACGTTCGTCGATGTTGGAAATCATCAATGAGGACTATATCATTACCGCAAAAGCGAAAGGGCTTAATCGACTTCAAGTTCTTTGGAAACATGCGGTAGGCAATGCAATGATACCAATTATTACAGTCATTGGACTGCTATTCGGCGGAATGCTCGGCGGCGCCGCGGTGACTGAGAAAGTGTTTAACATTAGCGGAATCGGAAGTTACATCGTAGATAAGCAGTTCATTCCTGATATACCCGCCATTATGGGTGGTGTTATCTATATTGCAATAACGATTTCATTAGTCAATGTGCTCATCGACATTTTGTATGCGTTTTTCGATCCTCGCATCCGTTCGAAGATGAAGCAATCGTAGAGCGGGAGAAGGTGTGAAGGTGATTCTAAACAAAAAACATGCTTTGAAATTATCGCGGGAATATACACAAGCAAATTTTACATGGATTATTTCTTTAATCCTGACAGTCGTCTTGCTACTGAACAGTTTCGATTACACAGAAGGGGAGTTGAAGGGTTCGGTCTTTAGCGTATTTGCTGCTTATGCGTTTTTCACGATCTTTCAAATTATCCTCACATGGATGGTGAAGCGAGACCTTCTGGCAATAGGTGAAATTCGGAGTTCGACAAGAAAGCTCGGTTATATACAGCTGTTCAGTCTAGTAACGGGAAATATTTTTACTGTAGCATTTTCCTTTAATCTCATTAAAAAGCAGAAGACGCCGGAGTATACGTTCGCTGTCTATATGCTGCTCACCCAGGTTTTTATCATCGCGATATCATCGCTTAATTTATTTAAGTCATATGTAGCGGATTCGTTTTTATCGGCAATGATTATCTTATTAGGAATAATGATTTTTCAAGTAGTGACACTGATTTTAACAGCGAGATATGTTGAGGAAGAAAGTGCGCCGGCTTGGATGACGATTGTTGCTATAGTACTTCTGTTTACCGCGTTGACGGGTAATCTTTTTGCATTATTGCTTGGCTATAGCTTGATAGTAAAGGGGCGCAGTCATGATCAGTCTAGGATTTCGAAGTGGAATACAATGTGGGAGAAGATTACCCGTAATTCAACGGCGATACTTGGTTTATTTTTCATCATTCTTATGTTTTCCATATCTGTTTGCAGTACATTTACATTTGACTACGATATGGCAGTTGAAAATGATTATGGTGCAATACTTCAAAAACCGAGCCTTGACTATCCGTTTGGCACCGATAATTTCGGTCGGGATTTATTTTCAAGAATCATCTTTGGTGCAAGAATTTCACTGCTTGTAGGGTTTGCTTCGACGGCCATTCCGGTTGTTATTGGCGGATTCCTAGGTGCGTTAGCTGGGTATTACAGTCGTCGGACGGACAACATCATTATGCGACTACTTGATGTACTATATGCCGTTCCCGGAATTCTATTAGCAATTGCTATCATTGCGGCATTTGGTGCAAATACGACGAATCTTATATTAGCGCTTAGTGTAGGGTCTATACCTACCTATGCCCGAACGATGCGTGCGAATGTGATGATGGTGTCAAACTATGAATTTGTCGATTCAGCACGTGCGCTCGGTTCATCGGACTTCTCTATTATCTTTAGACAGATAGTGCCGAATTCACTCGCGCCGATGATAGTCAAGGCAACGCTGACAATAGGAGGCGCAGTCATTGCGACGAGCAGTCTGAGTTTCTTAGGACTCGGCGTAGAACCGCATATTCCAGAGTGGGGGAACATTTTAAAAATCGGTAGCACATACTTGGAATCTCACTCCTATTTAGCCATTATCCCAGGACTTGCGATTATCTTGCTTGTCTTATCGTTTAACTTTTTGGGAGATGGACTGCGGGATGCCTTTGATCCAAGAATGGATTGAACATAAATACCAAACAATAAAGAGGGGGAATTAATAATGAAGAAAAGTTTATTGATGATTTTACTAGCAATTATGGTGGTTTTGGCCGGATGTGTAAGTACGAAATCGGATGTTACCGATAAAAAGAATGACAATACAGAACCAAAGACGGATAAAAGTAAAGTGGTCATCGAACTTCTGGGTATGGGTTCTGGGGAAGAAGATATGAATATTGTACGAGATCAGCTGATTAAAAATGGCTTTGATGTCAAATTGAATATTCAACCTGATTATGGAAGCTTCACTGCACAGAAAGAAGCAGGTAATTATGATGTCGCATTATCTAGCTGGACGACAGTTACGGGGAACCCGGATTATGCTGTTCGCGCGCTGTTCAAATCAGACGGTGATAACAGTATTATGGCTGATGAAGAGATTGATGCATTGATTGAAAAAGCAAGTACAGAAACGCCTAATGAGTTTTCAAAGACATACAAGCAATTAGAACAACGTCTAGTGTTTGACAAAGCATATATTGCACCGCTTTATAATTCATTTAAAGCACAAGGAGTCAATAAAGACATTCTTGACGTAAATACAGTACGACTTGCAAAATCACGTGCAATCGCGTGGGAACCTATTGATTTTAATGACAAAACAAAAAGGGAAACTGATTCATTAATCGTTCAGCAAGCGATTGGAACGTTGACGTCCCTCGATCCTATTAAAGCGAACGACGGCTCAATTAATACACTTAATACGAATATGTACGTTCGACTAGTTAACTTGACGGATGATGATGTAGTCGTTTCAGATGGCTCACTCTCTTATAATCATAGCATCGCAGAAGGCAATTCAGCGTATTATTTCCTTCTTCGTGACGATCTTAACTTTGCTGCCATTACCGACGGGAAATCTGTTGATACAGGTGAGCGTGTAGGCGCTGATGATGTTATTTTCTCACTGAACCGTGCAAAAGATCCGGATTCTGTACCTGATCACCGCACATACAGCTTGCATGAACATATTCAAGATGTGGAAGTTGTGACGGATCTATCTGAATTGGATGTTCTGCAATCCGGAAGTAACGAGACGATCAGAGTAGGACTGGAGAAGGGCTTAGACGTAAAAATCTCTGAACTCGTTTCTGATAAAACAGTAGCAAATAATGCTTCGGGAAAATATCAAGTTGTGAAAATGACAACAGTTAACCCTTTCCCGCAAGTTCTGAACTATTTAGCTCACCAATCTGCAGGAATCGTGTCGAAAAAACAAGTTGAAAGCATTAATACGTATGATGTTGCTTCGTTTGACGTAAGTAAAGATATTCCTTACGGTGACCAGAATACGGTCACAGAAGGTGCTAAATATAACAATACATTGTATGCAAGTGGACCATATATTCTGTCCCACAAAAATGATTATGAAGCAATTTTCTACAAAAATCCTGGTTATATGGCAGGTACGGATTACGAACCTAAAATAGCAAATGTAACTGTACGCTTTATACAAGATCCGGACAGCACGCTTTCGGCATTACGTAACAGTGAAATCCATTTGTTTAATGGTGTTCCGGAAACAAAATATGATCTAGTTGAAAATGACAGCAAGTTATTCCTACAAAAAAATGATAGCAACGCTGTAAGCTACTTACTTTTCAATACGAAAAACCGTGAAGTATCGACGAGTGAAACATTAAGAAAAGCTGTTCTTTACTCTATCAACCAAGATGAAATTCTGAATTTCTATCAAGGGAATAAAAAGAAGGCAGTTTCTACGGTTAGCCCGCTGGTTGATACGGGGAATGAATTGAAGGCAGATTCGGCAAAAGTTCAAGAGTTTTTGAACGATTATAAAGCAGGTAACTAATATTTTCTCGTATGATTAATGAGGAGAGACTAAATCCGTTGTTATTAGGATTTAGTCTCTCTTCTTGTTATTTAAGTTTTATTTTTTTGTTGACCGATAAAAATCAATCATCGCTTTTTTTCTGTCACCAAGCGTTGCCAACTCACGGGATAATTCTTCATGAATGCTGTTTTGATTGATTGTTCTTGTTTTTATCTTTTCAGATAAGGTATTGGTTTTGTTTGCATCTCGTTCATTGTCTTTTTTCATGAAAATACCTCCTTATTTAGAATTAATTCTTCTTAATATGGCTGGGTAGGATAAAATCAATCATGAATTGCGGAAAAGAAAAAAAGGATATGTCACATCATGTTATGTTAAGTCGGATTTAGGGTAAATAGTGTATACTTGTACCATTAGAATGCGGAAGAAGGAGATTGACATGAGTTCGAAATATGCGGATGACAGCTTGGCTTTACATACAGATTTATATCAGATCAATATGGCGGAATCATACTGGGCGGATGGTATACATGAACGGAAAGCGGTTTTCGAACTATTTTTCAGAAATTTGCCGTTCGGTAATGGCTATGCGTTATTCGCGGGGCTTGAGCGGGTTCTCGATTATTTAAGAGATTTTCATTTTAGTGAAAGTGATCTTGCTTATTTGAAGGATGACCTCGGTTATAAAGACGACTTCATTTCTTATTTAAAAGAGCTTCGTTTCTCTGGAGATGTCTATTCAATGGCTGAAGGGGAACTTGTTTTTGCGAATGAACCGATTATTCGCGTGGAATCGACACTTATCGAAGCGCAGCTTATTGAGACGGCTCTACTTAATATCGTTAATTATCAGACACTTATTGCGACGAAAGCAAGCCGCATCAAACAAGTCGTCAAAGACGAAGTAGTGATGGAATTTGGCAGTCGCCGTGCGCACGAGATGGATGCGGCGATATGGGGTGCACGTGCTACATTCATTGGTGGAGTTGAAGCGACAAGTAATGTCCGTGCTGGGAAAAGATTTGATATACCTGTAGCGGGAACACATGCTCATTCAATGATTCAGGCCTATAAAAGTGAATACGAAGCATTCCATTCATATGCTTTGCGTCATAAGGACTGTGTTTTCCTTGTCGATACGTATAATACAGTGAAAATTGGCATTCCTACGGCAATCCAAGTAGCAAAAGAACTTGGTGATAAAATCAATTTCATCGGCGTCCGTTTAGATAGCGGAGATATTTCATTCCTATCCAAGGAAGCGCGCCGTATGTTGGATGAAGCTGGATTCTCAGATGCGAAAGTTTTCGTTTCAAATGATTTGGACGAATATACAATCCTCAACTTGAAAGCACAAGGTGCCAGGGTAGATGTGTGGGGAATTGGAACGAAATTAATTACGGCGTATGACCAGCCTGCACTAGGAGCAGTCTATAAAATTGTTTCCATAGAAAATGAAGCCGGCGAAATGGAAGACACAATCAAAATTTCGTCGACAACCGAAAAAGTAACGACGCCAGGTCGGAAAAAATTGTATCGAATTATTGACCGAGAAAATGGTAAGGCTGAAGGGGATTATATTACGATGCATGATGAAGACCCCGCATCCGAGAAACGCATCAAAATGTTCCACCCCGTCCATACATTCATCTCGAAGTTTGTTACGAATTTCGAAGCGAAAGATTTACATGTAAAAGTCTTGGAACAAGGGGTTATCATTTACGATAATCCGACACTTCAACAAATGCGTGATTACGCAAAAGACAACTTGGAATTATTATGGGATGAATATAAACGATCCCTTAATCCCGAAGAGTATCCGGTCGACTTAAGCCAAAAATGTTGGGACAATAAGATGCGCAATATTCAGGAAGTCCAGGAAATGGTGGAAGACTTTATTAACGGATGATATGGAGGTTTGTTGAAGGTGACACTACAAGAAAATATTATTGCCGAGTTAAAGGCGCGACCTAATATTGATCCTAATGAAGAAATTCGGAAAACGGTTGACTTCATGAAAGAATATGCAAGGAAAAACCCGTTTTTAAACGGCTTTGTTCTTGGGATCTCAGGCGGACAAGATTCGACGCTTGTCGGAAAACTTGCCCAACTCGCAGTTGATGAATTAAATGGTGAAGAGGAAATGAAGCGCTTTAAATTCATTGCAATCCGGTTGCCTTACGGTTCTCAGTTTGACGAGGAGGATTGCCAGGAAGCATTGGAATTTATTAAGCCGTCGCTGATCTACACGGTTAACATTAAAGAAGCTGTCGATGCGAGTGAACGTGCATTGGTAGCAGCGGGTGTTACGTTAACCGATTTTGCTAAAGGAAATGAAAAAGCGCGGGAACGTATGAAGGTGCAATACTCAGTTGCCGCCATGCATAATTGTATCGTTCTCGGGAGTGATCATGCGGCAGAAGCGATTACCGGGTTTTATACTAAATTCGGAGACGGCGGTGCTGACCTAATGCCGATCTATAGGTTGAACAAGCGGCAAGGGAAACAACTCCTTAAGGAACTTGGCTGCCCTGAACACCTCTACTTGAAAGTTCCGACGGCGGATCTTGAAGAAGATAGGCCGGCTATACCTGATGAAATAGCACTTGGTGTTACCTACGATGATATCGACAATTATCTTGAGGGGAAAGAGTTACCGGAGGGGCCCCGTACAGCAATCGAGAATCATTTTCTCCGTTCAAAGCATAAACGGCATATGCCAATTACGATTTTTGATGATTTTTGGAAGTAATGTCTGGGGCTCCTTTTTGGGGGTCCTTTTTATTTTCTAGTCAGTGCTTAAGTTGTGTGAGAATTAGATATCCTGTATTATAAAGGTGTGTTTTGTTAATTTTCGGACAAATTGAATGTTATATACAAATGGGGGAATTGAAATGACACATAAAGAGATGATTGAAAAAGTCTTAACCAATATTGAAAAAGTGATGATTGGGAAAAGAAATATCGCCGAATTAAGTGTTACCGCACTTCTTGCCCGGGGCCATGTCCTTCTTGAAGACGTGCCGGGTGTTGGGAAAACGATGATGGTGAAAGCGTTAGCTAAGTCAATTGGAGCAGATTTTAAGCGGATTCAATTTACACCTGACTTATTACCTTCCGATGTTCTTGGTGTTTCAATTTATAACCCTAGAGAAATGGAATTTGAATTTAGGCCAGGGCCAATCATGGGGAATATTATTCTAGCGGATGAAATCAATAGAACTTCGCCAAAGACACAATCCTCTCTATTGGAGGGAATGGAGGAGTCTACCGTGACGATAGATGGTGAAACGATGCAAATCCCGCAACCTTTTTTCGTCATGGCAACACAAAATCCAATTGAATATGAAGGGACATACCCGTTACCTGAAGCGCAACTAGACCGTTTTCTATTCAAACTGAAGATGGGCTATCCAACAAAGCTTGAAGAAATTGAAGTACTTGATCGTGCGGAGAAAGCCGTTCCGATTGATACGTTGGAAACGGTGGTATCACTTGAAGAATTAATCGAGCTTCAAAAGGCTGTAACGGAGGTTAAAGTCGATACTACCATTAAATCCTATATCGTGGAATGTGCTTCACAGACGCGTGATAATCCATATGTCTATTTAGGTGTTAGTCCACGTGGATCTCTTGCGCTTATGAAAGCGTGTCAGGCGTATGCAATGATAAAAGGCAGAACTTATGTTACACCCGATGATGTTCAGTACTTATCTCCATTCGTATTTGGACACCGCATGATTTTGCGTCCGGAAGCTAAGTATGAAGGGATTTCCACTATGGAAATTGTAGACCGGATTTTGATGAAAGTTCGTGTACCCGTAGATAAGGTTCAGCTGAAATGACAACTGCCAGGAAAATGATTGGTACTTCGAGCCGGTTACTATTTGTATTGTTCGTCTTGGTTGCTACATTTGTTTTTGCTATGTTCCAAGGCGGCATGGTCAGCTGGACTATTTTTTATATCATATTGCCTTTTACAATCTATTCTCTATTACTGTTTTTCTATCCAATGTCGAAAATGACTGTGGAACGTACCATTCGAACACCTCATGTGCAAAATGGCGAGAAGTTGATTGTTTCTTTATCAATTAAACGCAAAGGCCGATTTCCTTTGCTTTATACCGTTGCGAGTGAAAAGTGGGCGGAGCCTGAAATAGTTATTTTGGCAGATGGAAATTTAAAACGCCTGTTTGTTTTTGGATTTCGTAAAGAGGTGGAATGGGAATACGAAATTGAAAAAATGCCCAGGGGTGAACATGTGCTTCAAGGGGTGAAAGTTGAGATTTCCGACTTTTTTGGATGGCTTCGGAAAACGAGATTTATTGAAATGGAGAATACGATTCTTGTGTTTCCGAAAATGACAGGTATTCATTATGTACCATTCAATACACAATATGACCAAGGTACGATGGCCTCACCCTTAAATATCGTCAAAGATATGACGATGGCAACGGGTGTGCGCAATTACCAGTCAGGTGATCGTGTGACATGGATTCATTGGAAGTCGTTTGCTAGAACGCAGACCTTGATGACGAAGGAGTTTGAAGATAGACGATCACAAGAGTTATTTATAATCATGGATGGTAGAGAGACGGAAATGTTTGAGGAGCTAGTGGAACTTACGGCTTCGATATTGAAAGAAGCATCAAGTCATCAGGCGGGTCTTGCCTTAATGACGACGGGCCCTAAACCTTCCTTATTTCCATTTATACAGTCTGAAGAGCAACTTCATATGGCGCTAGTTCACTTGGCAAAGATTAAGCCCATCACTAAAGCGTCGCTAGCTGACTTTGGAACTGCGTTTCAGCACGGTGGCAGTATTGTATTGATCACAGGGAACCCCGATGGACCTTTCATACAATCGGTTATGCTAAGTGTGAAAAATGTTGACTCCATCATTTGCATGGTCGTGGTGAAAAGGGATGATCCAGCGCTGCAAAGAATTGAAGATGATATCCAATTAGCAAAATCAAAGGGAATAACTGTACATTTGTTAGAGCGGGAGCAGTTTATGAATGCTTTTAAAGAGGTGATGCGATTATGACTGGAGCGCGAATTGATAGGCGACTGCTACTAATTCTGTATATACTCGCATGGATCCTTTTAAGAGAATGGCTCATTCCGGTTATTGAATTGACTAATTCAGACCATTTAACACTGTTCTTATTATTTGTTGCGCTGTCATTTCTTTTGGCATTACTTAAAGCGAAGTGGTGGATAGTCGTTCCTGCAAAGATACTCTTCATCGCATTAGCGACTCATTATGTATTTTTTGAAAAGGTACTATTTACGCGGGAAACACTAGTACATTTATCGGGTAACCTCCTTACGAATGCACCAATTATTATGAATGGTGACTGGGAGCGTATTACGAATCCATTTAGGACTGTGTTATTTTTTGCGCTGCTGTGGATGACGACCTATCTTATCCGTCATTGGATTGAGGTAAGAAAAAGTATTTTGCTATTTTATATTATGACTATTCTATTTATAGCGTTCATTGATACTTTCGGTGGATATGTAGCAGGCAACGCTATCTTCAGAATCATGGTGACGGGGTTACTACTTCTTGGTTTGCTGGCGATTACTAGGCTTGCGGAGAGGCACAATACATCTGTTCCAACAGGTACGTTCCTAGCAATATCCATTCCACTTCTTTTCGCAGTCATTGTGAGTGGGACGCTTGCAAACATTCTTCCGAAACAAGATCCCATCTGGCCAGATCCGCTTCCTTATTTTGAGTCACTTGTACAAGGCCGTGGGGAAGGTGGTGGTGGTGGTGCTAAAAGTGGATACGATACGAATGATTCCACATTGGGTGGTTCGTTTGTACAGGATTCCACATTAGTTATTGAGGCAAAAGTGGCTAGTGAACAATACTGGAAAATTGAAACGAAAAACACATACACCTCAAAAGGTTGGGAACAGGTATCTGTGGACGAATTCCAGACTAGTTATACTCCTGGTATGCAGATGGGGGAAATTGCGGATCAAGGGAATGTGGAAGATACGGCACAACTACTTGCAGATTTGAAGGTGTCGGAAGAATTTCCTTTCATTGTTTATCCTTATGGGATGAATAAAGTGTACGTAACAAAGGATGTTGTTTTTCAATACTCGGAAGGGGCAGGGAAGTACGGTACAGAAATCGGTGGCAAGGAAGAGGCCCTAAATTCGTATCAAGTCGAATTCACAGAGCCCGACTACAGCTTGAAAAAGTTAAGGGCCACAAGGATGGAAGACTTTTCAGAGGTAGCTGAAGATTTAACTCAGTATCTACAACTTCCAGAGCAATTACCTGAGCGGGTGAAGGAACTTGCAAAAAACATAACAGAGAACCAGGAGAGTGTTTACGAAAAGACGAAGGCAATCGAAAGGTACTTTGGAAGAAATGGCTTTGTCTATACGCAGCAGGGTGTCGCTATTCCAAAGGAAGGCGATGATTATGTAGATCAGTTCCTCTTTGATACCAAAAAGGGGTACTGCGATAACTTTTCCACGTCTATGGTTGTCATGTTACGCTCGATTGATATTCCAGCACGTTGGGTAAAAGGTTTCGCTCCAGGAGAATTTGTCTTAAATGACTTGGGTGAGAAAGTTTATCAGATTACGAATAATGAGGCGCATTCGTGGGTCGAAGCATATATGCCTGGTGTTGGTTGGATGCCGTATGAACCGACGATTGGATTTAATAGCTTAACGGATATTGAATATGATATTGAGTTGAACCTTGATGATACACTAACACCGGAAGTTAAAAAGCCTAAACCACTAAAGAAAGAACAGACTGAAAAAACGGTTAAAACAGATAAGCCCTTTAAAAGTAGTGAGATTTTCAAATTTGTAAGTACTTGGATCCGAAATAATATGTGGATAGTAGGTGTAATTGGATTTATAGTCATTTTTTCCAGTTGGCGACTATTCGTTGCTAGGGTGAAATGGCTGCCTAAAGTACTCGTGTATACCCATCGTACTAATCAGGAAGACTGGATTACATTTACGAAACGCTATACTAGCTTATTAAAGCAACTTAATCGTTCTGGTCTGAAGCGATCAACTGGCATGACATTATCTGATTACGCCACGATGGTTGACAACTACTTCGGCGGAGAAAGAATGAAAATGCTTACAACTGCATACGAAAAGGGATTGTATGGTGGAAATATTACCGATCATGAGTGGTTTGAATTGAGGGAAATATGGGAAGACTTAATTAATAGGACTTCAGGTTGATTTTTGTCGTAAATAGAAGTAAGATGAAAAAAGAATAAGCCCAAGATGCCCTCATATATATCCGATAATATGGTTCGGATGTTTCTACAGGTCACCGAAAATGACTTGACTATGCAGGTGGATTCAGCTCATATATATGAGCTGTTTTCGCTTTTTTTATAGATGATGAGACGCGCAGAAAGCTGGACTTTCTGACGCGTTTTTCTCTATTTGAAAAGACCTTGTGGGACGTTTGGAATATAGTGATGTTGCACAATGAAAAAATCGTTAAAATAGCTAGAAAATGCTGGAATAATAAAATTAAAAGGAGGTTGTATCATCTTGAAGCAGGACAATATTTTAGTATTGGATTTAGGTAGTAGTGAGAATACGACAATAGCTCGTTGGATTCGTGATTTAGGTGTATATAGTGAGATTCACCCTCATGATATTACATCACAAACGATTGAAGGGTTAAAAACGGTAAAAGGAATTATTTTAAATGGTGGTAAAAATAATATCGTTGATGGTGAAGCGATTGATGTATTAGATGAAATATACGCTTTAAACATTCCGGTTATTAGTGTGGGTCATACTTCTACGAAAGCACTTAAAACATTCGAGCAATGGCCAAGTGAAAAGGAAACGAAAGTACTGTTAAAAGATTTCGTGTTCCATACATGTAAGGCGGAAGCTAACTGGAATATGAATAATTTCATTGATGATCAAGTTGCTTTAATCCGTAAACAGGTAGGCGATAAGAAAGTATTATTGGCTCTTTCAGGTGGTGTAGATTCGTCTGTTGTTGCGGCATTATTAATTAAGGCAATCGGCAAGCAATTAGTTTGTGTGCACGTAAACCATGGTTTAATGCGTAAAAACGAGTCTGAGGGCGTTATTCAAATGTTCGAAAAAGACTTGGGAGAAAACCTTGTTTACGTGGATGCGAGCGAGCGTTTCTTAGGCAAACTAAAAGGGGTAGACGGTGCAGAAGAGAAACGTAAAATTATCGGCAATGAGTTTATTCGCGTTTTTGAAGAAGAAGCGAGAAAATTTGAAGGGATTGACTTCTTAGCACAAGGAACAATATATCCAGATATCGTAGAGTCTGGCACAAAAACGCATAAAGTTGTGAAGTCACACCATAATGTTGGAGGACTTCCAGAAGACTTGCAATTTGAATTAGTGGAGCCGTTATTCCAATTATTCAAAGATGAAGTACGTGCGTGTGGTGTTGAGTTAGGTCTTCCGCATGATATGGTATACCGCCAACCATTCCCAGGACCTGGTCTAGGTGTGCGTGTTTTAGGTGAAATTGAGCCTCATCGTCTTGAAGCAGTACGCGAATCAGATGCTATTTTACGCGAAGAATTCGCACTCGCAGGATTGGATCGGAAAGTTTGGCAATACTTCACAATCATTCCGAACTTCAAGTCTGTCGGTGTACGCAACAACGAGCGTACGTATGAATACCCAATCATTATTCGTGCCGTCAACACAGTAGATGCGATGATAGCGACAGTGGAAGAAATCGACTGGCCAATTCTACTAAAAATCACTGACCGGATCATTAACGAAGTAAAAAATGTAAACCGCGTATGCTATGACCTGTCTCCAAAGCCAGGCGGCACAATCGAGTGGGAATAAAATAGAAATTATCGTATAAAACCGAGAATATGGCTCGGAAGTTTCTACCGGAACACCTTAAATGTTCCGACTACGAATTCGATAGAAGGGGGACAACCCTTCTATTTGAATTTGTTAAAAAGAGGCATGCGATGTACTATCGCATGCTTTTTTTATCAAAAAAATAATGATTAAAGAGGAAGTTATGCATGAAAAAGTATTTTGAGTTCGACAAACTGGGAACGAATTATCGCCGAGAAGTTATCGGAGGACTGACAACATTTCTTGCAATGGCCTATATTCTTATCGTTAATCCGTTGATGTTGTCACTTGACGGCGTAACTGGTATCCCTGACGAAATGCGTATGGACAAAGGTGCTGTATTTGTCGCAACAGCACTAGCTGCAGCCGTAGGTTCTTTATTCATGGGACTTATCGCGAGATACCCAATTGGACTTGCGCCGGGTATGGGGTTAAATGCATTCTTTGCATTCAGTGTTGTACTGGGTATGGGGATTCCTTGGCAAACGGCATTAACAGGCGTACTTTTTTCAGGTCTTATATTTATTGTATTATCACTTACTGGGCTCCGGGAAACGATTATTAATGCAATCCCTGCGCAACTTAAATATGCAGTTGGTGCGGGTATCGGTCTTTTTATCACATTCCTTGGATTTCAAAATGCGAATATTATCGTTGCCGATCCAAATACGCTTGTAACTTTAGGTGACCTTTCAAAGGGCCCAACTTTATTAGCAATATTCGGGCTTGTCATAACGGTGATTATGATGGTGCGTAAAATTAATGGGGCTATATTTTATGGAATGATAACAACTACTATAGTAGGAATGGTTTTCGGACTAATTAATTTGCCTGATAAAATCGTTTCTAGCGTACCTAGTGTGGCTCCGACTTTCGGTGCTGCATTCGAAGCGATATTCCAAGATCCGACTTCGTTATTAACAACTCAGTTTCTTGTTATTGTAATTACATTTCTATTCGTTGATTTCTTTGATACGGCGGGTACGCTGGTTGCAGTAGCTAATCAGGCAGGTCTAATGAAAGAAGATAAGTTGCCAAGAGCGGGGAAAGCACTTCTTGCGGACTCAATGGCGACTGTAACTGGTGCAGTTTTTGGAACATCGACTACAACTTCTTACATTGAGTCGACTGCCGGTGTGGCGGCGGGGGCGAGAACGGGGTTTGCTTCTGTTGTAACTGGTGTTCTATTTCTTCTTGCACTGTTCTTTTCACCGTTGCTGTTTGTCATTACGTCGGAGGTAACTGCACCAGCATTAATTATTGTAGGCGTGCTGATGGCATCTTCATTAGGGAATATTGAATGGAAACGCTTTGAAATTGCCGTGCCAGCATTCTTTACAATCATTGCAATGCCACTTAGTTATAGTATTGCAACTGGGATTGCAATTGGTTTCATCTTTTATCCGATTACAATGATTGTTAGTGGACGCGGAAAAGAAGTTCATCCAATCATGTATGGTTTATGGTTTATCTTCGTTTTGTACTTTGTGTTTATAAAATAATGAAAGTGCATGAAACGGTCCCCCGGCTTGATTAGGGGGCCGTTTTTTTTCTGGTTGTTGCCTATAGTTTTGAGACGTGAAGTAGTACGGATTAATAAAAACTCAATAAACTTTACAAAAAGTATACAAAACTGTTGACATCCTTTTTAGGGGATGTTATATTGATTAAGCAGTCGGGAGCGAACGACAAAAACCGACAGCGAGTTACAACAAATGAACCTTGAAAACTGAACAGCAAAACATCAATGAAATACAGCGAGAGTG
>CAZWAW010000017.1:27249-41819 GCA_964632025.1 uncultured Sporosarcina sp. | reverse complement strand
ACAAGCTTATGTTCTTGGATAAAACCTTTTAATACTTCGCTTAAATTAGGGCTACCCACTTCATCTAAATCATAATGTACACGTGTATATGGTTTATTAATAGAAATGATTCGAGATAAATCCATCGGTGTTCCAATAATCACGGCATCACAGTCGGCATTATTGATGGTTTCTTCAAGATCTTTCAATTGCTGTTCACCGTACCCCATCGCTGGAAGGACGTTTTGAATATGTTGATATTTGTTAAATGTTTCGATTAATGAACCTACCGCAAATGGACGTGGATCAATCATTTCCTTCGCGCCTAAACGTTCAGCTGCAACTGTACCCGCACCAATTTTCATCTCTCCATGTGTCAACGTAGGACCATCTTCAACGACTAATACACGTTTACCAATAATAATTTCCGGATTATCTACAGTAATTTTTGACTCAGCTTTAATAACCGTACTAGTAGGACTTGCAAATTTGATATTATTTTCTACGATTTGAATGGCTTCTGCAGTTGCACTATCAATTTTGTTAATGATGGCAACATCGGCTGTTCGTAAACTAACTTCACCAGGATAATATTTCAACTCATGACCTGGACGATGTGGATCCAAGACAGTAACCGCTAAATCAGGCTTGAAGAAAGAGAAATCATTATTTCCTCCGTCCCATAAAATAACATCACAACCATCCGGATCATTTTCAGCTGCCGCTAAAATATCTGCATAATCAACACCAGCATAAACAATATTTCCACGGTCCACATGTGGTTCATACTCTTCCATTTCTTCGATCGTACAATTATGTTTCTTCAAGTCATCCACTGTTGCAAAACGCTGAACACGCTGAGCATTTAAATCGCCATAAGGCATCGGATGTCTCACTGCAACAACTTTTAAATCATGCTGCAATAGCGTTTCAATAATTTTTCGTGACGTTTGACTTTTACCCGTTCCAGTCCGCACAGCGCAAACCGAAATAACCGGTTTATTGCTCTTTAACTGTGTGCCTTTTGGTCCAAGTAGCGTGAAGTCAGCACCCGCTGCATTGACAATTGCGCCAATACCCATCACATCTTCATAACCAATATCACTATAAGCAAACACACATTCATCCACTTGTAACTCTTCAATCAGCTTTGGTAATTGGTCTTGCGAATAAATCGGAATGCCTTCTGGATATAGTTCACCTGCTAATTCACTCGGATATTTGCGGTCATCTATATCAGGTATTTGCGTTGCGGTAAAAGCAACAACGTTATACGCTTTGTTATTACGATAAACCGTATTAAAATTGTGGAAGTCCCTTCCTGCAGCACCTATAATAATTGTATTTTTTCTCTCCATTAGTATTCACTCCTATAAATTGCAATGTTTTTTATAATTATAACTTTTGATGAATTTTAATGCAACGAATTTTTAGAATATGCTACATATAAAAAAAGATACACCACTATTTTGGGTGTATTCTCTCTTTTGACTTCTCTTAAAAGGTACCAGTCGATCAAACTTTAAATTCAGACCCTGAGCGAGCCACGGAAACCCCTGGCGGCATAGTAGGATTCGGCTCCATTATGATACACAAAGACTGTTTCGTAGCGGCAATCACAAAAGATGGCCCCACCTAGCTTTCTAATATCAGCAGGCGTTTGCACCCAGCTCGACGTTTTCAAATCGAAATTTCCAAGGCCCTGCAACTCACGGTATTGCTCTTCCGTTAAAAGCTCAATACCCATGCCGGCAGCCATATCCATAGCGTTATTTTCTGGTTTATGTTTTTTCCTCGACTCTAGTGCTTCGAGATCGTAACAAACACTTCTACGACCTTTAGGACTTTCTGCTGAACAGTCATAAAAAATATATTTGCCCGACTTTTTATCATAACCAACAATATCCGGTCCACCACCGGTTATTTCCATCTCATTAAGCGACCACAGTTTTTCAGTATTAGCCTCCAGCTTCGCTTGGACTTGAACCCATTCAAGTTCTGTATGGCGATTCATGTTTTGCTCAAAACGAGCTTTCAATGTTCTGAGTAATTCTTCACGTTGTTCTAGTGACAACTCCTTGTTTTTCTTTGGCATATTCATTTCCTCCTTATGATAAGTGACAGTGGCACCAAGAAACGATTCTCACTACCCAGCAACACTCAAATACAAATTCAGTGTATGATTGACTTCCGTTTTGATAAGTTCAATGAAGTCGATATAATCATCTGTTGTATGGGCTTTGTCGAGTGCATTGTAGTAAGCGAGTCGATTTTCCGTTTTAATAACGATTGGCGGAAATCCAGTTTTCATTAGTTCCAAATTAAGTAGCAGTCTAGAGCTACGTCCATTACCGTCTATAAACGGGTGAATGCCTACAAAAATAACATGAAGCATGGCTGCCCGTTCAACAGGATGCAATTCTTGTGCCTCACTGCCATACCACTTCATAAGCCCTTCCATCTTCTCCTCTATCAGTAACGGCGCTGGTGGAACATGCACTGCACCGGAGATAAATACTTGTTGATCCCGATATTGGCCTGCGTATGCATCGTCAATTCCTTTCAAGATAAGTCGATGCAAATTTTTAATTTGCCATTCAGTTAGCGATTCACCCTGTCCTACAATTTATTCTACGTACAAAATTGCTTCCCGATGGTTAATCACTTCAAGATGTTCTCTCATCGTTTTTCCACCCACTGTAATTCCCTCAAGAACAACTTTCGTTTCTTTCAATGTTAGCATGTTGCCTTCAATCGCATTTGAATGATAGGTCCATTCCAATAGTAATTTTTCTCTAAGGCTTTTCAATGTATGGGAAGATAAAGGTCTTTTACTATCCAAAGAGTTCTTTTTCCCATCAATTTCTTTGAACATTTTTCTCACCTCGATTTGTTTTAATGGCATTGAGTGAAGATGGGACATAATTCAATTTCGCCAATTTAAGATGCATGTTTCCAAAACATTCCGAATTGCATTATAACCAGGCACCTTTTATTTCTTCCAATCGATTTACCCAAACATTATTGGTAGGCCATCTGTTCGGTTCAGCTTAAAAAATGCAATGAATTGATTTACCGATGCATCCCCGCTATTTATTTTCTTCATCATTTTCCGGCTTCTTTGAATTAGGTATTGTTTGTGGTTTTTGGAAAAAACAAAACCTATTCCCGTCGTCATACTGAACTCTTCAAGATGGACGGGTCTCGTGTAGATTAAAATATTTTCATTTAAACTTACACTTAGCCCCCTGTCTATAATCCGAACATCCTCTGTATTTCCGAGTACATCTTTTAGTACAATGCTCCCAATTTCTTTATCGATCCCCACAACTTCGTACAACGAGCCATCCGCTTTCTCCATCGCCATTAATAAATCCTTTTCTTCCATGCTGATTTCCTGTCCTTCTGCCAAACATTCGGAAATCACACTTTTCCCGTTCCTTATTTTTTCATAAAGGGTGAAGTCAAACACAATTTCCTTTTCATATTCCGTTTCAAAAACAACATCCCCTTGTTCGACAATCCCTAACATTTCAGCAGCCTTATAAAAATCGGATCTCTGCACATATTTATCCAAAAGCTTCGTATGTAACTCTACTTGCAATTCCCGATACTTTGTATACTTTTCTAACGTCCCCATTATGCACACACCCTTTTAAAATTTTGTCCTGATTCTGTCTACATTTAAATCAGATGTCTGGTTTTAAAACAAATCTGAATCGTTCCAGAACCAGGCACCTATTTTATTCTAGACACTCTTGGTACCTGGTTTACTCTTTCTATACAGTATAGCTAGTTACATGATCAATTGCATAAATTACTCAACATAAAAGGTGAAGAATCAAGTTGAAAGCGATTCTCCACCAGCTATTCAATACGTTATTTCAAATCTCTAACCAAGCAACACACTCAACATGTGTGGTATGCGGGAGGCGACCGATTTGCCGCGGCATCTGTAACAGTTGCTTAATATCGCATCGAATCAACGTTCTTACAGCCAATTATCTTTGTAATCTGTTTCTTTGGCATACTTTATCTCGAGCGCAAACTTAAAGTTTTCTTTAAGTTTCATTAATGGGCTAATCTACCATGATAAAATACAAGGAGGAAAATCGCTATAATTTATCCTACTTTAGGAGGGAAAACTCTATGAAAAGGCGAAGCCATGATTCTCAACGTTAAGGTGGATGGAGATACTCTCGTTCGCAGAGGAGGCTTGCATTCTATCTATATCGTAGGATCGACTCTTGGCGAGGTTGAAGTAAATAAGCATCTGGCGATGTTAGAGTCGCGATTGATGACCAGAGTGAAATAAATCATATTGTTACGTACAGCAATACGACACTTACATCGACAACGGCAGTAGAAGGCAGCAGTATCACCACAAATCGCTAAGGGGTCAGTAGTAAAAATATTAGCAGTTGAAAAAGGAAATGGGCAACTTGACCCTAAAAATATACAATCAATAGTTACAAATAAGAAAGTTACTATTGCAGGAAGCAGTACGAAAACTTCAATTGAACGAATTATGATAACTCTCGTAAAAGATGTTCCAATCACATAAAGATTCTTCACGATAAAGGAGTGAGACTGATGCTGGTCGTTGGAAGAAAACCCGGACAATACATTGTGATCAACGAAAAAATTATCGTAAAGGTAATTAAAAGTGAAGAGGGACACTTACGCTTGGCTATTGAAGCGCCAAAAGATATCTCTATCGTTCGCGGAGAATTGCTTAATCCAGAATAAGCACAAGTATCTCGGTTTTTAATGCAAGCTTTCGTTTCGGCACCGGCATTTCAAAAGAACCGCAGAAATACTGGCATTCCGAGCTTTCAAGCAAGAGATTGGAAAATAGAGCGAAGTGTCGGGACAAACCCTCGGCTGCAATCAGCTGAGCGCCCTTCTTCAATAGTTCCAATGGGATGGAGAAAAAAACGAAGATTGATTTCATTAGTCTTCATGAGCGTCTTTACATTTATCTCTTTGTTTTCTCCCAAAGCTTTTAAACCTCCATATGGCATGGGTTGGTTATAGGTAACTCGGACTACATTCATTATCAACGAATTTTACGGGTTTACTACAGGTTCGTTCGATCCATAAAAAATTATTAATAACTTTCAAAAAATTTTTCGCAAAAAGACTAAACACTTCAAATAAATTGTCGATATATGAATTAATCACATATCTGATTACTCATGGACGAGTAAATACGCATGTAGTTTCAAGGAAGAACGTTTGAAACTGATGCCTATTTATTCGTCTTTTTGCTATTTAGTTGTCACCTTTTTACAACTAGATAATTTATAAAATAATTATGAGACTTAGGATGAGCAAATAAGTCGCCGTCGTTCTTCAGGATGAAGAGGGGCCGCGACCTGTTTGCTCATTTTTTTTATGCACATTTAATAAGCCGGATAAGGGGATGAGCCAATGCTCGTGTTAGGGAGAAAACCTGGGGAATATGTAATGATTGACAACAACATTATGGTAAAGGTCATTAGAAGCGATGAAGGCCATTTACGCCTGGCGATTGAAGCACCGAAGCATATTTCTATTGTTCGTGGAGAGTTATGGAAAGAAAACAATATAGTGGAGAGTTACGGAAAGAAAACAATTTAGTCGAAGTCTCTACCGCTTAAGGACGAGTGGTGAAGTCAAGGAGGATAACAGTTTGACTTACAAATCCTTGTTTTGGATTAGCGCGCAATCCATCAATGACTTGTGAGTACAGGTTATACGCTTCAAAGGATGCAAACGGATAGGCATCCTAAAACACACCACATGGAGGTAATGAGAAATGAGAATTAATCACAACATCGCGGCACTTAACACACACCGTCAGTTGAACACAGCTACAACTAACCAATCTAAATCTATGGAGAAACTAGCTTCAGGTCTTCGTATTAACAAAGCTGGGGACGATGCAGCGGGTCTTGCAATTTCTGAGAAAATGCGTGGACAGATTCGTGGGTTAGACCAAGCTTCTAAAAATGCTCAAGATGGTATCTCAATGATTCAAACAGCTGAAGGTGCACTAGGTGAAACACACAGCATCCTTCAACGTATGCGCGAATTAGCTACACAAGCATCAAATGATACAAACTCATCAACAGATCGTGGCGAAATTCAAAAAGAAATGAACCAATTAACATCTGAAATTAACCGTATTGGTAATACAACAGAGTTCAATACGCAAAAACTACTTGATGGTGGAGCAAAAACAACAAGTACGGGTAGCTTAGCGGTTACTACAATTCCGTTTGCAGCAACAGGTAAAACAGGAACTGATACGTTGGATATTACTGGTGGAGCTGGAACAGGTGCGCTTAGTAATGTATCAGCATCTACATCAAGTGTAAAAGCAGGTACATTAGCTTTAGGTACTGTAACGGAAACAACTGCAAGTAAATTAGCAGGAACTGCTGGAGCAATTGGTTCTCCTCTAACAGAAGTGACAAAAAGTAATGCAGGTGGAACAGGGGCTATTAATGCAGCAACTGCAACGACAGTAGGTGCTGCTGCAGTTCCTGCAAATAAAGCATTTACAGGGGCAGTTTCAGCTATTACTGATTTTGGCGCAGCTAATACTGAAGCCTTTACTGTGGACTTTGCTTCTGCATTCACAGGTAAAACTGCTGGAGATGCAACAGCCGTGTCTATTGGCGGTAGAGACTATAATTTTGCAATTGGAGCAGATGATAAAGCTTCAGCAAACAATCTAGCAGCTGCGATTAATGCTGATAAGACAGCTAATGCAGCATCGTATGCTAACGTTGATACTATTGTAGCTTCTGGAATAGATGGAACTATCACATTCACAGGCGTAGCAAATGCCAACTTAGCGATGACAATAGGTACTCTTGTAACTGATGGTACAAACACTGCCGCAGAAGTTCAAGCTGAAATCTTAACTGATATAACAACTCCTGTTGGTCCTCAAGCTGCAGAATACACTTTTGAAGTGAAAAGTCAGTTTACTGATGGAGATACAATTACTGTAGGTGGTCAGACGTTTACAGCAAAAGCTTCAGGTGCAGGTGCAGGTGAGTTTAATATTGGTGCAGATATTAAAGATACCGTAGCTAACTTGAAAACTGCTTTAACTGCGAACGGCACTATTAATGCTGGTTATTCTGTTGCTGTAGGTAGTCCAGCTTGGGGTGCAGCAGATACAAATAGTATCACAATTACAAAAACTGCAACTGGAGTTGATGCTAATGCAACTGATTACACTACTGGTGTAGTCGTTACTAAGGCTCTTCCTGCAGAAGGTCAATACAAATTTGAAATTGCAAATAATTTTGAAGTAGGGCAAAAAGTCACAATTGCGGGACAAGACTTTACAGCAACAGAAACAGGTAAAGGATCTGGTCTAGCTGGTGCTATGGGTGCTGGTCAATTTGAAATTGGAACAGACATCAATGCAACAGCTGAAAACCTATTAAAAGCTATTAATGCGAATACTGAATTGGCAGGTAAATTTGAAGCAGCAAATTTAAATACTGGTAAGGATGGTGCTGGGGCAGCTACAGGTGTCACAGGAACTGGTTTAGCAACAGATTCAGACACAATTGTACTTCTAGAAAGAGTAGCTAGCGGAAAAGTCATGGCAGATGTTGTTGGTGCTACTATACCTGTTGCCAATCAAGCGGCAGTTAAGGGTGAATATAACCTTGATGTCAATAAAAACTTCTCTGCAGGTGACTCTATTGACATTGGTGGAACAAAGTATACAGCAATCGAATCAGGTAAAGGCTCTGGTGCCGCCGGTGCAGCTGGTGCTAATGAATTTATAGTTGGCGGTAATACATCCGATTCAATCGACGCTTTGATTGCAGTAATAACTGCTGATGGGACTAGTAAATATACTGCAGCTAAAGCTGATTCTGAATTCTTTAGTAACAATAGAATCGTATTAACAGAAAAAGCAGCGAGTGGATCAACAACTGCACCAACAGTTACTGCTGGTAATGTTAATAATGTTCTAGGTGCAAATGAATTCAAAATTACAACTAACCTTGCTGACGGGGATGTATTAAAAGTTGGTGGCAATTTATTGTTAGCAGGTGGTGCAAATGCATCAGCTGGATTAACAGGTGACTTTGCAGTTGGTGCAACTGAAGCTGCTACTGCTAAAAATATCGCAGATGCTATCACTGGTGCAACAGGTACTAGCTCACAAAGATTACAAGACTTACAAGCAAAATACACTGTTACAGCAACTGGCGATACGTTAAAATTCACAGAAAAAAATGCTAGTGGAACGAACCTTACAACGCCTGATATTAAAATCGCTAAAAATGCAGATACTCGATTAAATGGCGCTGCAGTTCCTCAATCGTATGAAATTAAAGCACAAGCACTTGATGTAGGTTCAAAAGTAACAATTGGTGCTGCTGAAATTACATTAGCTGGTCAAAATGGTTCTGCAAAACAGGTTGCTGAAGAATTGATGAATCAGATTACAAATGCAGATTCTAATAGTTCTGCAGAATTACAAGCCTTAAAAGCAAACTATAATGTATCAGTTACTGGTGATACATTAAAATTAGAACAAAAAGTAGCTGCAAGTGGTGAAGCACCTCTGACTGCAGACTTTGGTACTAGTGCATCAACTGGCTTTACTGCTAAGTTACAAATTGGAGCTAACACAAATCAAACGATGAGTTTAAGTGTTAACGATATGCGTTCATCTGCATTAGATATTGTGGGTGGTGTTAATGGTTCAATTACGGTAAACGATAATGGGACTGATTATACAGCGAAATTTACGTCTACAAGTAATGTGACAGATGGAACTGTTGGAGAAGCTGCATTAGATATAAGTACAAATGAAAATGCTACAGCAGCAATCAAAGTAATTAATAATGCGATTGAAACAGTATCTGCTGAGCGTTCTAAACTTGGTGCATTCCAAAACCGTTTAGACCACACAATCAACAACTTAAACACATCTTCTGAAAACCTAACTGCAGCGGAATCACGTATCCGTGACGTTGATTATGCTTTAGCTGCGTAAGCAGTAACAAGCACAGTCGTCCTAGCTGGTAACGGCTAGTGAGTATGATCGGGTGAATTGCTGGAAACCCCTTAGAGCTTTTCTTGCCACAACGTAGTTGGAAACAACAAGCGTGACGGTTCGAAAAAAGAAAAGATTGGGCAATCAGCAGCGAAGCTCCTGTCTCGAAAGAGTGGAGAACGTTCAACGACTAGGATATACCATCTAAGGCGTTGGCTATGATGATGAAATCCATAGGTGAAACAATGTCCATCAGCATTGCGAATCCGAAGCGCCCGACCCCTACTAGGAAATTAGAGGGTGAAGATATAGTCTAGTCATTTATGAAAGTAAATGTTTCGCACGATGGCGAAAGAAATGATGGAACAAACTAAGAGTTCAATTCTTGCACAAGCAGCACAAGCAATGTTGGCTCAAGCGAACCAAATGCCTCAGGGAGTTTTACAACTTCTTCGTTAATTTTAGAATATTTTTTGGGGACCCTAGTATTGCTAGGGTCTCTTTTTACATAGAAAATAGTAAAATTTGGTATGATTAACATCAGCACACCATACTTAATGAAGCTTGCTTCTAGCCCTTCTAACTGTAGTGTGTTAGCGGCAGTCGTTGTCATATTCCCAACCTTAACCTTAACGCTATGTTCGCGCTTTAAACGAACTTCTAGCAACCAGCATATATCCAGCCCCCCGAAGCGTAATGATTCTCTCAGGATTGACAGGGTCAGCCTCGATTTTTTTTCGTAAATTACTAATGTGTACAGCGACCGTTCTAGTATCCTCAAGACTCTCCATTCCCCAGACGAGCTGAAACAGCGTATCAGCAGTGGCGACACGATTAACGTTTTGTGCCATATAGGACAGCAAACTGAACTCTTTTTTCGATAAAAAGATGGGCTCACTATCCATGGTGACGGATTGTGCATAGAAATCCAGCGTCAAACCCGGTAACTCCAGCAGTTGCTCCCTTCTGCCCGTCGCCACTCTACGAAGATGTGCCTTGATCTTGGCCATAAGTACGCCTGGACTGAATGGCTTGGTCACATAATCGTCGCCGCCATAGGATAATGCGCGGATTTTCACCTCGTCTTCCTCACAACTACTTAAAAACACGATAGGTACATTCGTATAACTGCGTGCCTTCGTACACCAATCCACGCCATTTTCATTGCCTAGTAATACATCTAGTACAATTAAATCTGGTTTGAAAGTTCTAACTAGTTCCAATGCTTCTGCACCATTATAACTATAAGCGGATATGAAACCTTCTTTTTCACAATATACCTGTATAATTTCACAAATATGTGGATCATCGTCGACAATCATTATTTTAGGATTACTCACCGCCTATCACTTTCCTTCCTTCCTTCATTTAATAGACAAGGGAGTGATACGTACAATGCTGCCCCTGTCTCGCCATCACTCTCAGCTCGAACTGCCCCACCATGCGCTTGTATAATTTCCCGACAAATTGCCAACCCAAGCCCACTGCCTTCCATTTCTCTCTTAGCACCCAGACGATGATACCTATAGTTACGTTCAAAAATTTGCTCAAGTTGATCCGAAGGAATACCCGTTCCAGAATCCTGTATACCAATGACTACATAATGTGCGTCATTCATCCTATCCTCAGTTAATGTAATTCGTATCAGCCCTCCATTAGGCGTAAATTTTAGTGCATTCGATAATAGATTAAACAAGGCTTGCTCTAATCGGTATGCGTCAGCCTCGATAATGGGAAAATTAGGTCGTTGGTCTTCCATATCACCCATATCCAATATGAAATCCACCCCTGCATCACGCACAACTAACTCATACTGTTCATAGAACCCACGTAAAAACTGAAGCACACTAACTGGTTCCATTCGATACGAAATTTGTCCCGTCTCTAAATGTGACAAGAAAGATAAATCCTCAATCATACGCGTAATTCGTATCGTATTTTCTTGAATATACTTCAAATATTGTTCATTCTGTTCCGGCTTAATCCCATCCTGCACAAGCTCAACATACCCAAGCATACTTGACAATGGCATCCGTAGGTCATGCGTAATATAAGAAAGTAACTTCTTCCTTCCTTGCTCGGAATCCAACAAGCGATTATACGACGTTTGAAGTTCATCATGCGTGATAGATAAGGCATGTGTACGCTCTTGGACAGTCTTTTCTAAGTTCGTATTTAATTCGATTAACTGATGGTTGGCATCCTGTAATTCACGCGTAATTTTTTCTTCATTCGATGCTGTCCTCGTAAATCTTGAAGAAATCAGTATCATCTGTGCGGTAGTAAACACTAATAGGCCAATGGGCGAAGTATTACCGATTGATGACCATTCGCTGTAATAAAGAAAATCATTGGCGATTGTCACTAAAGCAACAATCGATACCAACAGAAAAGTCAGTGCCCCTTCCGTCTCTTTCCTAGCCTCCCGAACCAAACCAATCATCAAATAGACCGTCAGTGAAACGACAACCATCCCGATGACGGTTAATAATTTTGTAAAGACAAGGGCAGGGGTCATCAAAATAATGACACATAATGTGCCCGTTACTAGCCGTACGCTACGATGAAACCAGCACGACACGGTATTCGGAAAGATAATCTTCGCATACATCATAATCATGTAGCCGCCACTGGAAAGAATGAGGTATTCGATTTTGAACTGCACACCCCACGGAAAAGCAGGAAACAATTGTGTGAGTAAAAGCTCACCTACTAACAATGACCGAATACCGAACATTAAAGTAAATAGACCAAAATAGAGAGGAGCCTTATCTTTACGCCTTAATGTATATAATAATAAGTGATAAACACCAATGGCAAGTAAACTAGCAGTCACAAACATTTCAGTCGCAATTTCCAAATGGGTTTTGGCTGTAATCACATCACTGCCACCCAACTCTATCGTTTTGGTCATACCGCCCCGTTTATGATGAAAATTGGCTACTTGTATAACTAGTTCCACAGTATCATTCTCGGGTTGGAAGAAAACCAACTTTGTTGCTAGATGCGGCCTGGCACTACTTCGATCCTGACCGACAACACCAACTTCTGACAGCAACTCACCATTCACCCATAACTTATATGCATGAAAGATGGTAGGTATCCGCAGTGCAAGCCTTTCATTCTGATTATCCTCGCTAAGTTTGATAACCAATCGGTAAGTTGCAAATCCTGTGCCGTCTAGTTGTTTCCCATCGAGCCGATAGCCTAGCCAGGAGTTCGGAATACTAATCAAACGGCTACTAACCTCGTCTTTTGCTAAGTGATTATGTATATCCGTAGGCGACAGTAGTTCTCTCCAATAAAACTCCCATTCCCCTTGTAACTTTACTGATTTTTCCGAAACGTGAACATTTGATAAATCTAATACACCTTTTTCACTTTGAAATTTTAGTGATTTTGCTGGAGAGACGATAGCATAGCTGACAACTAGGCCAACAACAAGGGCAGCAACTAAGCGTAGTAAAAATAATCTAGAGTCAGATTGAAAAATCCCCCTCATGTTAAAACGCCTCCCATTCACAAATAAGTGCGATAAATAACTTTAATACATATATAAGAACACAATGGAACAGGTCCCTTGTTCACTTCATCCACACCTATCTAAAAGATAAAACATCTCGAAAACAAAATGACCCGCCTTGTTGCGCATTGTTAAGAGGCGTGGCGGGAACTGTTGAGTTTATCATAGCGGAACTATCTTATAACTTCAAGATATTCAGATACCAACATGTAGCAGGAACATAGCCGGGGTAGTTACCTTGTTTGCATCTTATCGGTGACTTGATTAATTTTGTCGTTTTGCAATGCTATATTTCCGGATAAAAGTAATCTACCATCCCCTCATATCGATCCTGTGAAGATTAACATGTATCTAATAAGGAGCCTTTTCCCGATTTATATGTTTGTTTCAACTTTCATGATTGAACGAGTACCTGTCACCCGAAATCAACTCTTTCTACTCATTATATCCACTTAAATGATGAATTGCATAAATTACTCAATAAAAAAAGATGAAGAATCAAGTTAAAATCGATTCTTCACCTTTTATTCAATATATTATTTCAAATTTCCAACCAAGCAACACACTCAACATGACTCGAATGTGGGAACATATCAACCGGCTGAATTTCCTGCGTGCGATAACCGCCATCTTCAAGTATGCGTAAATCCCGTGCAAGCGTACCAGGATTACATGATACGTAAACTACACGCTTTGGCTTGTACTCCAAAATCGTTTTCAATAGCTCTTCGTCGCAGCCTTTACGAGGTGGATCAACCACTAAAACATCGAATCGTTTGCCGTCTGCATACCATTTCGGAATGACGACTTCAGCGGGACCTGCTTCGAAATGAGCGTTATTTATACCGTTCAATTCTGCGTTACGCTTGGCGTCTTCGATCGCTTCAGGAACGATTTCGACGCCGTATACTTCTTTCGCTTTTTGTGCGATGAACAGCGAGATTGTACCGATACCACAATACGCATCGATGACGGATTCATTTCCTGTCAACTGGGCGTAATCAAGTGCCTGTCCATAAAGAACTTCCGTCTGTTCAGGGTTCACTTGATAGAAAGAGCGTGCAGATATTTCGAAATCGATGTTGCCGATTGAATCGACAATAACCGGTTTCCCGTATAGCAAAACAGTTTCTTCGCCTAAAATAACGTTCGTTCTCTCGGTGTTAAAGTTTTGCATAATTGACGTTACATTTGGAACAACTCGTTTAATAAGTTCTATGGCTGCATCTTTTTGTGTGAATTTCTTTTTGCGTGTTACTAAAATAACCATCACTTCACCTGAAGCACGTCCTGTACGGACAATTAAGTGACGAAGCAGACCAAGGTGAGTTTTTTCATCATAAGCATCTACACCAATTGCGTGTAGCTCATATTTTAACATAGCCATTAGGTCATCTGCCTCGTGACTTTGAATAAGACAGATGTCTGTGTCGACGATGTCATGTGTACGCGATTTGTAAAATCCAGAAATAACTTTTCCGTCACGCTCACTGAAAGGTATCTGTGATTTATTGCGGTATCGCCAAGGATCGTCCATCCCTTTTACTGGGTGCACTGGCACATGCGGTAGTTTTCCGATGCGATCCATAACATCGCGTACCGTTTTACGTTTTTGCACCAGTTGGCCTTCGTAAGACAAGTGTTGCATCTGGCATCCTCCGCATTTTGAGAACACATTACAAGGCGGTTTTACACGGTCAGGCGATTCTTTCGTAATATTCAACAGCCTGGCAAAGCCGTAACTTTTCATTGTTTTACCTACTTGTATATCAACTTCTTCACCTGGCAATGCGCCGGGGATGAAAAGCGGATAGCCGTCAACTTTTGCTACACCAGAACCATCGTGCGTTAAATCTTCTACGTAGACATTGAGACGGTCGTTTCTATTTACACTATATGACATTATATTTTCCTCCAAATTTCAGATGTCTTTAGTTTACCATGCTAAGGCTGAAAAAACAGATGTCGCGAGGGCATCTATTAGTCAATACGTGTACTTTACGGCGGGATATGGTAAGTCGACTAACTTATATGCTCGGTCAGCAC
>CAZWAW010000017.1:0-27149 GCA_964632025.1 uncultured Sporosarcina sp. | reverse complement strand
TATATGCTCGGTCAGCACACACTTATGATCGGTTGCCTAACCTATATGCTCGGTCAACACACTTATGATCGGTCGCCCGTCTATTAATCGTACAAACAAAAAGCAGACGCCACAATCGACGTCTGCTCTCTTTCATTTTTCTTTATTAATCTGTTTCTTTACGGCTCCGTCCATCGGTCCTACAACAAACGCAACGACGAGTCCCCCGATGAGGACGATGAAAGGTGCATAAAACATTAGAAAGTGATTCATGTTCTGTTCCTCCTTATGCGTGGTAGTCGCCTTTTCCGCGGACGTAGTCTTTATCGAAAAGGAATAGGCGCATGAGCAAGTACAACGATGGAATCAGTAGCCCAAGTCCCATGATGAACACCACGATGAGCGAGATGGCCATGGCCGGGTTCGTGAAGCTGTCGTAAATCGTCAAATACGGGTACAACAAGTACGGATAATGGGACGCTCCGTAACCGAAGAAAGCAAATGCGAACTGCCCTACAAGCAACAGGAATGCGAGTCCGTAATTACGGCGCTTCCAGATTAACCACAGCGTTCCGATAAACATAAGGAACGATATGAGGAACATTGGCCAAAAGTTTTGGATGTTACTGTAATGTTCGGGATTGTGATTTCTGAGTTCAACAATGATACCGCCTGCGGTGATCATCGTTGGAAATGCCCAGATAAGCGCATATTTCCGAATCATATTCGTCGCTTCCACATCACGCGCTTTATTCGCATACCAGGTCAAGAATACCGCCGATATATAAAGCGTTGCGGCGATGCTTAATACAACGATTGACCATGTCAACGGACTAGCGAACAGTTTCCAATAATCGAGAACAGGATTGCCGTTCACCATGTCGATAAAGCCGCCTTCAGAAATGGTTAGTACGATGGACAGCGATGCTGGAATAAGTATTCCTGCAAGACCGTACATGAACGAATACCCTTTGTGTCCACGCGCGCCATACGTCTCAAATGCATAATAGGAACCACGGATGGCCAGTAAGATAATCCCGATGCTGACGGGGATTAATAACGTCGTTCCATAATAAAACGCTGTTTTCGGGAAAAACCCAATGATCCCGACAAAGAAGAACACTAAAAAAACGTTGGTTACTTCCCATACAGGCGATAAATAACGCTGGATAATGTTCGTTAAAATATGCTGACGGCTAGTGAGCGTGCTGTAGGCATTGAAAAAACCTGCTCCAAAATCAATGGCACCAATCAGTATATAACCGAACAGGAAAGTCCATAGAACGGATATGCCAAGTATTTCGAGTGTCATAGCACGTCGCCGCCTTTCTCCGTATCACGATCTTCAATTTCACGTTCAACTGGATTATTACGGAACATTCTTCTCAGTACAACTACACTACCGACTCCTAGGACAAGATAGAGCAAGCAGAACAAGATAAGCATCGAGTCAACATGTCCGCTCGTCGTAGCGGCGTCCTGCGTCCGCATGATACCCCTTAGGATCCATGGTTGTCTACCCACTTCTGCGAGCCACCAGCCCGCTTCAATCGCTACTATTGATAGTGGACCACCGAGTACGATAAGCCAGCGGAACCATTTCGTCGAAACCATTTTCCAGCCTCGTTGAACACCTAACCAAAACACGCCCGAGAGAAGGGTCATCCAAATACCAATTGACACCATTATGTCGAATAAATAATGGATATAAAGAGGTGGAACTTCATCTTCAGGGAATTGATCCAGACCAGCAACCTCTTGCGTAAAGCTACCGTGTGCAAGGAACGATAACGCGTATGGTATTTTGATGGCGTATTTAACTTCTCCATCTTTGAGAATACCGTACATTATCAGCGGTGCATTTTCACTCGTTTCAAGATGCCATTCAGCAGCAGCTAGTTTTTCAGGCTGATACTCCGCTAAATATTTTCCGGAGAAGTCACCGATAATTGCTGATGCAATTGCAAATACAAGGCCGACTTTCATCGTAAGATAAAGTGCTTTTTTGTGGTACTCATGATTCGAACCTTTCAACAATCGGAATGCTGCAATCGCCGCAAGCACAAATGCGGCCGTCATATAAGATGTCGCAACAACGTGCGCCACTTTCGTCGGCATCGCCGGATTGAACATCGCAAGAAGCGGATTGACGTTAACGAATTCACCGTTAACGATATCAAATCCTCTTGGTGCATTCATAAATGCGTTAACGATTGTAATGAACACCGCAGAAAAGGATGCTCCAATGGCAACCGGAATAAGTAACAGAAAATGCTTCTTCTGATTCTCAAATCGATCCCATGTATATAAGTAAATACCGAGGAAGATGGCTTCAAAAAAGAATGCAAACGTCTCCATAAATAACGGAAGTGCAATAACGTTCCCTGCAAGTTCCATGAAATTAGGCCATAACAAGGATAATTGTAAACCAATCGCTGTTCCTGTTACGACACCAACGGCAACTGTAATGATAAAGCCTCGTGCCCAACGTCGTGCAAGTAAAATATAATGATCATCGTTTTTCTTTATGCCAACCCATTGTGCAATCATAATCATCAGCGGTACTCCGACGCCGATTGTTGCATAAATAATATGGAATGATAGAGTCGTTTCGGTTAAGACCCTTGAAAAAAAGACTGCTTCTTCATTACCCATCTGCTTATCCCCCTTTAACTTCCGAAGATTTTACCACCAATTGATAACAGCATAATTCCTGCAATAATAAATGCAAGCCACATAAGTCGTTTTTCATGTATTTTGTACACCGGAACCACGTCCTTTCAAATACATCTTGATTCTATTGTATACCCTCTATACCACCCAGTAGTTACGTTTAAATCGATTTACATGAACTATTTGTGACTAGTAGCAAAGTACCGGCTTGCAAATGAGCAGAATATTGTGTATCGTTAGTAAACTAAGATGAGGTGAACACAATGAAATTGAAAAGAAAAGTATTAGCCTATATTACAAAAGGTGAAGGTGCCGAACGTCAAATTCTTGTGTTCGAGCAAAAAGATAATCCTGATGCTGGCTTACAAGTCCCTGGTGGTACAATCGAAGAGGACGAGTTATTGTTAGATGCATTATACCGAGAAATTGAAGAGGAAACAGGTATACAGCGTAGTGATTTAGAGTTAAAAGGTAAAGTGAATAAAACAAACTATTTTCCTGAACATAAAAATGTCATCTATGAAAGAAATATCTTTCACCTTGCATTTATAGGCGAAGAATATGCTAAATGGGAACATCGCGTAGACGGAGGCGGCAAAGACGATGGACTGACATTTTGCCATCGATGGGTATCCGTCAATGACCTGCCGGAACTGGCAGCCAATCAAGACCAGGCAATTGATTTCATTTAAAAATAAGCTGTATGGATGTCCACTAACGACATTCATACAGCTTATTTTGTCCAATCCGCTAAATAACTAACCCTGAATACTCTTTACGACTCTACAGAAGAATCCGGTAAATCTATTCGATCCTCTTTCCGTAATTCATTCATCGGAACAAACATCTCAATATGCCTGTAAAGATTTTCAAACCTTGCCGGTAATACTCCACCGTATTCTCCATCTAGATTCAAGAGGACCTTTTCAGTTGATGTCACAGTAATCTTTTCTGCTTTAGTTGAAATAACAAGCGGATCATCGAGGTGCTCACCTCTGAGTGCAAGCGAAACAACACGTATGAATTCAGCGATATTACACTTTTTCAGGATGAGCAAAGTGAATTTGCCGTCATTAATGCTTGATTCAGGGGCAAGTTTTTCAAAGCCGCCGACCGAATTCGTTAAGCCGACAAGAAACATCATTGCTTCATCATCAAACACTTCACCATCGTATTCAATCTTGACGTGAGTAGAATGGATTGACGGTAACATCTCAATACCTTTTAAATAATATGCAAGCTGCCCAAGTACTGTCTTCAATCTGCTTGGGACATCATATGTCAATTCGGTCAATCTGCCGCCACCCGCAATGTTAATAAAGTGGCGATCGTTCATTAAACCAACATCGACAGGTATCGTTTCTCCACGAATGATAATATCTACCGCTTCGTTAATATCACGAGGAATACGTAACGCGCGCGCAAAGTCGTTCGTCGTTCCCGTAGGAATTAGTCCGACTCTAGGACGCTTGTCGAATGGACTGACACCTGCGATGACTTCGTTCAGTGTACCATCCCCACCTGAGGCAATTATAAGGTCAAAACCAGATTCTACAGCATATTTAGCTGCATCTGTTGCATCTCCTTCACACGTTGTCGCATGACAAGATGTCTCATAACCGGCCTTTTCAAGCTTCTCGAGTACCTCACCTAGGTGTTTGCGGAATGCTTCGCGTCCCGACGTCGGATTATAAATAATTCTTGCTCGTTTCATCCGGAATTCCCTCTATTCGTACATATGTTTTTTTATTGGTCAGCAAAAATGCTCCGTTAATAAGACATGCTATTTGGCACTTAAGATTGTTTCTGCAAGACCGGTAAGAATGTTTTACGGATGTCATCGTATACAGTCAACCAGAGCTCAGGCTTAGATGTATATTCGGCAGTAATCCGCTCAATGAATGCCTGCTGCTTTTCTTTATACGCTGGTGAATCAGCCACCGGTAAGTCTTTACGCAGTTCTAAAACATACTCTTGGATTGCAGCTGCTCGTGGCCCCCATTTCGCCTCGACTCCCCCGTCTTCACCTAGAAATAAGTATACAGGAATCGACCTGCCCCCGTTTGTCAGATGTTTGTCGATTAAGTCTGTATCAGCATCACGGTACGCCGTACGTACGTCAAGATCCGCGGCTTCCGCTATTCTACGAAGAACCGGATTATTCATCATTGCGTCGCCGCACCAATCTTCCGTAATGACTAGGATATTCGGTTTCTTTACTTTTAACAGCTCGATAAATTCATCATCTGCAGGCACTTCGAATTGTTCATAAATGCGAAAACTTTCTTCTTTATGTTTTTCCATCTTGTTCATATACAGTTCGAGTGAAATGGCTTCATCAAAGTATTGTTTTTCAGTTTTCATTAACTATCCACACTCCTTTTCTTCAATTGTACGTCGTCCCTTCCCGCGAATCAAATTACGAGATTAGAAAAAGACGCTCTGTACAGGGACTTGGAAAAGTCTTATACAGAGCGTCTCATTGTAAAAATAGAAAAGAATAAGTTATCGCCTAAAAAAGGTCTAGGCCCGAGACGCTTTTCTAGTTACCGTTTCGCGATTTCCTCGAGAAGGATTTTATTGACGAGTGGCGGGTTTGCTTGCCCTTTCGTCGCTTTCATAATTTGACCAACGAGGAAGCCGACTGCGCGCTCTTTCCCGTTTTTATAGTCTTCGATCGATTGTTCATTCGCGTCTAGTATTTCAGTAACGATTGTACGGAGCGTGCCTTCATCAGAAATTTGGACAAGTCCTTTTTCTTTAACGATGTCTGCTGCGTTTCCGCCGTTGTCAATCAATTCCTTAAACACTTTTTTCGCGATTTTCGATGAAATCGTACCGTCTGTAATCAGTTTGATCATACTTGCAAGTCCTTCAGGCGTTAACGCTGTCGCATCAAGTTCTTTTGACTCTGCATTTAGATAACCCGAAACTTCACCCATTAGCCAGTTAGATGCAAGTTTCGCATCCGCTCCAGCCGTAACAGTTGCTTCGAAGAAATCAGACATATCTTTTGTCAATGTCAAAACCATCGCATCATAAGCAGGTAAATCAAGGTCATTGATATAACGTTCTTTACGCGCATCCGGAAGTTCTGGTATTTCCGCACGAACGCGCTCAATCCAAGCTTCGTCGATATGAATATCCGTCAAGTCAGGTTCAGGTATAAAGCGATAATCATTTGCTGGACCTTTGACACGCATAAGAAGTGTTTTACCTGTTGCTTCATCGTAACGACGTGTTTGCTGTTCGATTTTACCGCCGGATAACAAAACATCTACTTGACGATCCACTTCATATGCAATTCCTCTGCGTACAAAGTTGAATGAGTTCAAGTTTTTCAATTCCGTTTTCGTACCAAATTCCTCTTGTCCATAGGGACGGATTGAAATATTGGCGTCACAACGGAGTGATCCTTCTTCCATTCGGACGTCGGAAACACCTGTATATTGGATGATTGCTTTCAATTTTTCAAGGAAAGCATACGCTTCTTCAGGAGACCGTACATCAGCTTCTGTCACAATTTCAATTAGTGGTACACCTTGTCTGTTTAAGTCGACAAGTGAGTGACCTTCATCGGAATGAGTCAATTTCCCTGCATCTTCCTCAAGGTGAACGCGTTCAATACGAATCTTTTTCTTTTTACCATCAACTTCAATTTCGACCCAACCGTTCGCACCAATTGGACGGTCGTCTTGAGAGATTTGGTACGCTTTCGGATTATCGGGATAGAAGTAATGCTTACGGTCGAAATTAGTGATAGGCGCAATTTCACAGTTAAGTGCCATTGCAGCTTTCATACCGAAATCAACAGCAAGTTCGTTCATCACCGGTAATACACCCGGATAAGCCAAGTCAATAACGTGAATGTTCATGTTTGGTTCCGCACCGAAATGAGCATGAGCTGGAGACATAATTTTCGAATCTGTTTTAAGTTCTACGTGGACTTCAAGTCCTACTACTGTTTCAAAGTTCATTATTATTTCCCCTCCCATATGACTGGAGTTTGTGTATGGAAATCAGTCGCTTGTTCGTAAGCATGTGCTACTTTGTAGAGTGTCGCTTCATCGTAATGTTTCCCGATGATTTGAAGACCTAGTGGAAGTCCATTCGAAAATCCGCATGGAACCGAAATTGCCGGTACACCCGCAAGGTTAATCGGAACTGTCAAAA
Source organism: uncultured Sporosarcina sp. (assembly GCA_964632025.1). GTDB lineage: Bacteria > Bacillota > Bacilli > Bacillales_A > Planococcaceae > Sporosarcina. Next base: position 20,324 of record CAZWAW010000017.1, on the reverse strand, counting down.
TGTCGTTTGCATACAGCGTCAATGGATCTTCAAGTTTTTCACCAATCTTATAAGCCGTTGTCGCAGATGAAGGTCCGATGATTACATCGTATTTCTCAAAAAGATTCGCAAAGTCTTGCGCAATGAGTGTACGTACTTTTTGTGATTTCACATATAAGTCTTCGTGATGAGCCGCGCCTAGTGAATACATACCGAATAAAATACGTTTTTTCACTTCATCGCCAAAAGCTTCAGAACGTGTACGAGCGTATAGTTCTTCAAGATTTTGGACGCCTTCAGCACGATAGCCATAGCGAATACCGTCAAAACGAGCCAGATTCGATGATGCTTCAGATGAAGAAATCACATAGTAAACAGGTGATGCATACTTCGAATGTGGAAGTGAAACTTCTTCCCACTCAGCACCAAGTGATTCAAGCACTTTTAGCGCTTCCATCACTGCGTTTTTCGCTTCTGCCGATACACCTTCACCTAGATATTCTGCTGGTACACCGATTTTCAAGCCTTTGATGTCGCCAGTTAGCGCGGCACGGAAATCAGGAACAGCCTGCGGAGATGTAGATGAATCTTTAGGGTCTAAGCCCGCAATTGCACTAAGCAATAATGCATTGTCTTCAACGTTACGCGTAATCGGACCAATTTGGTCTAGTGATGATGCGAACGCAACAAGACCAGAGCGTGATACACGACCGTATGTTGGCTTCATGCCGACAACGCCACAAAATGCAGCAGGTTGACGGACGGAGCCGCCTGTATCTGAACCAAGTGCGAACGCCACTTCTCCAGCTGCTACTGCTGCCGCAGAACCACCTGATGAGCCGCCTGGTACGTATTCAAGATTCCATGGATTATGTGTCGTCTTGAATGCAGAGCGTTCTGTTGTCGATCCCATGGCAAATTCGTCCATGTTTAATTTCCCGATTGTTACCATGCCTGCTTCGTTGATTTTATCAACCACTGTCGCATCGTAAACGGGTACGAAGTCTTCAAGCATCTTACTTGCAGCAGTTGTAACAATGCCTTTTGTGACGATATTATCTTTCAGACCAATCGGCAAACCGAATAATGGTCCACGTCCGTCCATTGATAGTTTGTCCAATTCTTCTGCTTTAGCAAGTGCTTGGTCTGCATTCGTCGACAAGAAAGCTTGTACCTGTCCATCCATTTTTGCAATACGGTTTAGTGATTCTGCCGTCAGTTCTTTGACAGATACTTCCCGATTATGTAATAGCGACTGAAGCTCTGTTGCCGTCTTTTTGAATAACGTCATTTTTCTTCCTCCTTAAATCCATTCATCAAAGGATAGTCGGCACTTTGATTTGTCCGTCTTCGTGTTCTTCCACACTCTTCAACATTTCTTCCCTGTCAAGCGCATCTGCCGGAATATCCTTACGTAATACATTGTAAAGTGGCAGTGGATGTGTCATTGTAACAACCTGCTCAGTGTCCACTTCTTGTAGCTTGTTAGCGAATCCAATCATGTCTTCAAGTTGCTCAGCGAACATTTCCGCCTCAGCGTCTGTCATAGCAATTCTTGCAAGGCCTGCGTGACGTTTCACTTCATCTATCGTCAATTGTGTCATTGTTTCTCCTCCTCCTCTTTGAATTGTACGGTTAATCATATCATCTTCCTATTATGATGAAAAGTTATGTTGATCAATAGCCGTAAATATGGACGTACGGCTTGTCATCACCGGCCTCTTTTACGATTAATGCCTCCGGTCCATTGACGGACGTTATACTTACTTCTGTATGCACATTTGGGAAATATTTATTAACGAGTGATGTCATATATTGCGTGAAACCGATCGTTTCACTTGTACCAAAGAATTGGATTGGTACTTTTATTTCAAGAGATTTTAAGTTGTTGTCTTTATAAAATCCTGTGCCTATGACGTTGACGAAGCTTGGGAAATACGCATCGATATCTTGTTTAAAATTATCAAATGTAGTATTCATATCCCTGTATGCGCCAGTCGCTGAAGACGCCGGGAACACCACATACTTCTCTGTTACTTCTTTCCAGCCTGTCGGTGCCGATTGCCCTTTTCCTGCGACAGCTGTCGCAAAGTATGTGCCGGGAACAATGGAGTTGCGCTCTTCCTGTTTAAACAGTCCAACAACAATCGGGATATCTGATAGCCCTTCCTGTGTACGCAGGCGACGAACGACTTCTTCTGCCATTTTCATGCCTTGCTGTTCGAGTACATCATCCGTTATTTTGGTCGCTTTTCCACTTCTCGAATAGCTGGTTGAGTTGAGTGCTAGACCGACCGAAATACCGGCAAGACGGACTTTCTTTTCATCCGTCATAACGAGGTAGTTTTGTTCGACGATATGGGCTAGATAATTCGGCGCCACTTCCGAGGCTGCGTCTTCGCTCATGCCTTCCTTGATGGGTGGATTCAAACCGGCTTCATTCGCTGAACTTCTTGACAACCAGGCACGGGCAGTCTCCTTGTCAATATGCTGCCCTTCCTGGAAGTAATGATTTTTCGGATTGAAATGCTGATTGGAAAGTCGCAAGAGCCCTTCCTCGGCTTCCTGCATATCGTATTTTGTATAGATATTGCTGACGATAAGACCACGGCTCTCACTTTTTTTGAAAGGGATAGGCGTCTTGTAAAACTCCTCTTTCAATCGGACATCCGGTATCATGACAGTCTCTTCAACGCTTTCTTCATTTTCCTGGATGACTTCCTCTTTCTCTGTTCCAAATGAAGGAAGACACCCTCCAAGTAGAAGAATGACTGCAAGTCCAGGTAGTATACCTAATTTTCTCATCATATAATTACTCCTTTTCGCCAAGTGCTTCAATCAACTCTGCTTCATTCCACACAGTGATTTCAAGTTCCTCAGCTTTTGCCAATTTCGAGCCGGCATCTTCCCCTGCGATCACAAGATCTGTCTTTTTACTCACACTACCGCTCACTTTTCCACCGAATGCTTCGATTTTCTCTTTCGCTTCGCCACGGGTTAAAATGGATAGTTTTCCTGTTAGGACGACAGTCTTGCCAGAAAACAATCCGTCCGTTGGGGCGTCTTGCCGCCTGCGTCCTTTATAGGCTGTATTCAATCCATAAGACTCCAGCTTTCGAAGTACTTCAAGAACTTTTTCATTACTAAAGTAGGTCGTAATTGAATCGGCTACCTTATCCCCAATTTCGTGGATGGTAATAAGTCGCTCTGCATCGGCTACCATTAATTCAGCAAGTGTTCCGAACTCCTCTGCAAGTATTGCAGCCGCTTTTTCACCTACGTGGCGAATGCCAAGTCCAAAGAGCATTTTTTCAAGTGAATTTTCTTTCGATGCTTCAATTGCAGTTAGTAGATTCGAGACGGATTTTTCACCCATGCGTTCGAGTTCGATCAATTGCTCTCTTGTTAGCGTATATAGATCCGAGACGTCGTGGACAAGATTTGCCTTGTACAATAAGTCGACTACCCGTTCACCAATTCCTTCGATATTCATCGCATTGCGGGACACGAAGTGAATGATTGCTTCTTTCATCTGAGCTGGACATTGTGGATTAACACAACGTATCGCCACTTCTTCTTCGATGCGAACGAGTTCTGAATCACATACAGGACAGTTCTTTGGCATTTCAAAAGGCACTTCATCGCCAGTACGTTTTTCCACAATTGCTGCGACTACCTCCGGAATAATATCTCCCGCTTTCCGGATAATAACGGTGTCGCCGATTCGAACGTCTTTCTCTTTAATGAGATCCTCATTATGCAGTGATGCGCGTCCGACTGTCGACCCTGCGACAAGTACTGGTTCAAGTATAGCTGTTGGGGTAACTACACCTGTTCTGCCAACACTAAGCTCTATATCTAGCAATGTTGTGACGACTTCCTCAGCAGGAAACTTGTAAGCAATTGCCCATTTCGGACTTTTCGCTGTAAATCCAAGCTGTTCCTGATCTTCGAAATTGTCGACTTTCACAACAATCCCGTCGATTTCATAGTCAAGAGCAGAACGGCTTTCCCCCCACTTTCCGACATAGTCAATCACTTCATCAATTGTGTCACATCGCTTACGTTCCTCGTTCGTTTCAAATCCAAGTGCAGCGAGGTGATCCAGTGAATCCGAATGGCTATCCTGTCCATATGCACCGCCATCGCCACCGATTCCGTAAACGAATATTGCCAAATTTCGGCTCGCCGCTATTTTCGGATCAAGTTGACGAAGTGAACCCGCCGCCGCGTTACGCGGATTGGCGAATGGTTCTTCACCGGATTCGTCGCGCATTGCATTCAATTGAACGAACGATTTCTTCGGCATATAAGCCTCGCCACGCACTTCAATCGCAACAGATTCTTTCAATCGAAGTGGGATTGTCCGGATTGTTTTCAAACTTGCCGTTATATCTTCCCCGACCGTACCATCCCCGCGCGTTGAGCCTTGCACAAACTTTCCGTCGACATATCTGAGTGAAATAGCAAGCCCATCTATTTTGAGCTCACAAATATACGAAACGTCGTGCCCTGCTGCAGCCTTCACACGCCTGTCAAATTCTCTCAAATCCTCTTCATTGAACGCATTCGATAGACTAAGCATCGGAAACTCGTGAACGACTTTTCCAAATCCCTTCAGTATCTCGCCACCTACACGCTGTGAGGGGGAGTCCGGATAAATGAGGTCAGGATTTTCCGCTTCAATCGACAACAGTTCCTGCATATATTGGTCATAGATTGCGTCGGTAGTAAGCGGTTTATCAAGCACATAATAAGCATGACCATACTCATGAAGTAGGTTATTCAATTCTTCCACCCGTTTTTCGAGTTCAAGTCGATCCATTGATTTTTTCTCTCCTTCAGCCATCATGCTTTTTCAATTGGTGCAAATTTTGCTAAGAGACGTTTGACCCCGACTGGAGTCGGAAATGCGATGTCCAGTTCGACTTCTTCGCCTGTCCCTTTTACGCTGACAACCATGCCGGTTCCCCATTTTTTGTGAACTGCTTTGTCGCCCGGGCTCCATCCCATTTTGTCTCCGCCACTTGTATTATATACAGGCTTTTTAACTGCAGATCGGACAGGTGCTTCATTGCGTGCCTTGGATCCGCCTCCAATGGAGAATCCAGAATTTCTTGAAACAATTTCCGTAATGTCATCCGAAATTTCTGCAATGAAACGCGAAGGGCTATTATAGCTCGCACGTCCATAAAGCGTACGGTACGATGCGGAAGTTAGATAAAGTTTTTGCTCTGCACGCGTAATACCCACGTACGCAAGTCGCCTTTCTTCTTCCATCTCCTCGTCATCGCCCATTGAACGGGAGTGAGGGAAGACGTTTTCCTCCATTCCTATAATGAAGACAACCGGAAATTCAAGACCTTTTGCTGCGTGCATCGTCATAAGGACAATCTTCTCTGTAGATTTATTCTCTTCTTTATCGAGTGAATCAATATCTGCGATGAGCGCAAGATCTGTCAGGAAGGCGAGTAATGATTTGTCGCCAGTATCTTCTTCTGCTCGCTTTTCAAAAGCTTCTGTGACAGATAGGAACTCTTCGATGTTTTCTAGACGACTTTCTGATTCAATCGTCTTTTCACGGTGAAGCATTTCGCGGTAACCCGATTTATCAAGTATTTGCTCAACAAGTTCAGTTACTGATAAATATTCCTTCATTTGAGTGAATCCGGCGATAAGCTCTCGGAACTTGGCAACTTCATTTGCAGCTCTTGACGTGATGCCCATAAAGTCCACTTCTTGTAATGCGTCAAAAATAGAACGGTCATGTTCAATTGCAAAGCGCGCCATTTTATCGAATGAAGTCGCACCGATACTGCGCTTCGGCTCATTAATAATTCGGGCCAACGCAAGATCATCATCATTGTTAGATATGAGTTTTAAGTAAGCAAGCAAGTCCTTGATCTCTTTTCGTTCATAGAACTTCGTGCCGCCAACAATTGTGTAATCGAGATTCGATTTCACAAGATATTCCTCAATAACACGCGACTGAGCGTTTGTACGATAGAGAACAGCGAACTGATCAAGCTTTAATTTCTCCTGCTCTTTCAATTCAATGATCTTACCAACAACAAACTGCGATTCATCTTTTTCATCGCTCGCTTTATAGACATAAATTGAATCGCCTTCTTCATTATCTGTACGAAGCTTTTTATCATAGCGACTCTTGTTATTTGTTATGACGTCGTTCGCTGCCTGTAAGATGCGTTGCGTCGAACGATAGTTTTGCTCAAGCATGATCATTTCGGCATTTTTATAGTCTTTTTCAAAGGACAGAATATTACCGATGTCCGCACCGCGCCATCTATAGATCGATTGGTCAGAGTCTCCTACAACACATAAGTTTTTAAATTTAGCCGCCAGCATATTAACAAGCCTGTACTGTGCGTTATTTGTATCCTGATACTCATCAACATGAATGTATTGGAATTTGTTTTGATAAGATTCAAGGACATCTGGTACACGTTCGAATAAGACAAGCGTCATCATGATTAAATCGTCAAAATCGAACGATTGGTTTTGGCGCAATCGTTTTGCATAGCCATCGTAGACATCTGCAATTGTTTTTTCGTAAGGGTTGTGGGGGTTGATTTGAGCGCGGTACATTTCCGCATCAATACATTCGTTTTTAGCTGAGCTGATAGCGTTCAGCATTGTACGCGGTTCGTACTGTTTCGCATCAAGGTTCAACGTTTTCAAAACGCTTTTAATAACCGACAATTGATCGGCTGAATCGAGAATAGAAAATGATTTTGAAATTCCGATTCGATCGCTATCGCGACGCAAGATCCGAACACACATTGAGTGGAAAGTAGAAACCCACATCCGCTCGCCTGTCCCCGCACCAAGCAGTCCATCGATACGGTCACGCATTTCACGTGCTGCCTTGTTAGTAAATGTAATTGCCAAAATATTGGAAGGGTAAATATTTTTCTCAACGACGAGATAGGCAATCCGGTGCGTCAGGACACGCGTTTTACCGGAGCCAGCACCCGCCATTATAAGCAGTGCACCTTCTGTTTTTTTCACTGCACGAGCTTGTTCTGGGTTCATACCTATAAGTAAGTCTTCTGCTATTTTATTCATCTATTTATCGCCCTCTCGGAACATTTGTTCTTTTATTATACACTGATTTGGTCTCAACGGGAAACCGATTTAACTGCGTCTACCGTTGCCAGTGCCGCCTTGAAATTTTCATAAATGACGTTACCAACGATAATCGTATCCGCGATTTCAGCCATCTTTTTAGCATCTTCAACACTTCTAATGCCACCGCCGTAAAAAAGACGTGTTTTTTCAAGCACCCGTGATGCTGCTTCTACTAGCCTAGGATCACCGTACATACCACTGTATTCTAGATAAAAAATGGGTAATTTGAAAAGATGTTCCGCCATTCGGGCATAAGCGATGACATCCTCTTCGTCCGGTACTTCTGTTACGCCAGTCAATTTCGCGGCTTTACAGTCGGGGTTCATAATACAATACCCCTCCGCTTGAATTTCATCCCAGTCCATCATATGACCATATTCACGGAGCGCGGAATGATGGAGACCATTAATCCATTCTACTTTCGTTGAGTTAAGCACCGTTGGGATGAAATAATAATCAAAACCCGGTGTCACTGAGTCAACTGTCGATATTTCAAGTGCAACTGCAACGGAATACCTCCTGATACGGATGAGCAAGTCGAGTACGTTATCGAGTGTCACTCCATCCGTTCCGCCAACAATAATCCCATCTGTTCCTGACTCTGCAAGGAGTTCCAATTGTTCATCTGTTACTGTCTTTTCAGGATCTAATTTAAAGGCATGACGCCATGTAGTGAAATCCATGTTTGACCACCCAATCTTATAATGTACGTTCCTCTAGTATACCAAAAAAACCGGACAGATTCTTTCTCTGTCCGGTTCTACCTAAAAGCGTAGTGCGCCTGAAGCCTAGATGGCAACTTATTTAGTCTTAACTTCCTCTTCATCTACTTGAGGATAGAGGCGCCCAAGCACTTTGCCATACCCGCCAGAGCCGTAATCCACACAGCGCCGTACCCTTGAAATCGTTGCAGTGCTGGCACCAGTCTCACCTTGTATCTTATCGTACGTCTTCTTCTTCATAAGCATTTGCGCCACTTCGAGACGTTGGGCGAGTGACTGCAATTCACTTATCGTGACGAGATCATCAAAGAATTCATAACATTCATCGAGGTCTTTTAGTTCAAGTATTGCTTTAAATAATTGGTCCGTCTGATGACCACGGATTTTGTCAATCTGCATACGTCTCCCTCTCTCTGAATGAATTTCCTAAGGGGTATATGTGACAGACGTTTCCATTCCAGGTTGAGTGGAAACGATGTGAATCCATGTTTTACCCGGAACAAGTTTCGCGGGAACACCATTTTCCATAGGCGTTAGGATTCCGTCAATATTTTCCCATTCGATTTCCTTTTCAATACCCGCATGGAACAGCATACCTTTACCGCCCGACTCAATATCGACTGACTGCCTGCCGACGTTATCGATCGTACGATGAGCCGTTTCGAATATAAGTATATTAGACAGTTCCACTGGTTTTTCATTGTATTTATCGACTGTTACGATCCCTTTTACCATTCTATTGTACGTTCCTTTTTCAGCATCATAGGAATACGTGCTTGTAAAATCCGTGTCTGTCCCATAACGAACAACAAGCATTGATGCGATATCCCCTATTTTAGCATCTTCTATCGATTCTAGGAAAGAAAATGCCGGTATTACTGACAATTCTATTGACGAATTGGTCTTCTCCATACCTGCTAGAACATTATCTTTCGTTATATACGAATTATGCGGAGCCCTTCGTTCTTTGGAGCGATTGAAAAGCGTTCCATCATATTGCATGCCATTTATATTATCTACGAAACGGTTTTGCAGCATTTGTTTGGCATCAGGGCTATATCCGTGTGCCACGTAAAATGCATCAAGTCCTTTTGAGATATGCACAAAGTAATCCCTCGCACTGCGAATAGGACCGATTTCTTCAGGCAATTCACTTTGGAATAATGCCAAAAGCCTTGTGATGTTGCCCTCTGCTGCAAGTTCATAGACAATATCAGCATCACTAATGCCTGATTGCGGCCTTGCTAGCGGATGGTTATTAATCGTCGCAAGAACTGGACGACCGGTACTTTCCTCTTCTGATAGAACACCAGTGAACGGTGCTTTATACAAAGTTGGACCCTGTACTGGTTCTTCTTCAACGACTATTTCTTGCTCTTCCTCTATCGGCTCGGGTACATCGTCGTCCTCCGCCTTCTCTTCTTTTGAACACGCGGCTAACAGCAATAGTAAGATCGCTATGAACAATAGCCATCCTCTCATTTTCTTCTCCATCTATGCCCCCTATCTTCCGGTTGCCGGAACGATAATTTCTTTTTTCATAACATCGTACAGCCCCATCTGCGTAATGCGTATGTACGGTAAATGTGTTGATTGCAAGAACAGCAACGTGTAGACTGCATCGCCTTTCGAATAGCCCCGTTCTGCAAGTGCCTTTTTCAATTCTAACTCTTGTTCAATCAATTTATGAACCGGCTCCGACGATAATCCGCCGCCGATTGGCAGTGGTAGAGTCGCGACAATTCCACCGTTTTCCGACAGCACCATACCGCCGCCGATTCGTTTAATTTCCTTGAATGCATTATGCATTTCTTTTTTATCTTTGCCGATTAAAATAATGTCTCCTGTATTTGAATACGAGGAAGCAAAGCCTTGAATCCCTGTCGCAAACCCTTTAATAACTGCATTGACATGCCATTTTCCGTTCCTATCGAGAAGCATTAGGAAACTTTCATCGTGATTATCTGCAAGTTTATCGTCGTTTGTATCAATCAACACATTATACGGTTTTGTAATGACGTCATTGAGCATTTCGATGCCAACCGGGTTGTCAAATATGAAATCCGATTCATCAAGATCGAAACTCGGTGCGAACGCTTCAACAAACGACCAATCAATGGCTGGGAAAGGCTCAGTTGATTCATTTTCACGTTTCAACCATTTTCCTTTGGATAAAACATCCGTCGGCACTGGGTTGTATTCATCATCCAAAAAATTTAGGGTTGCATAACGGCCCGTCGCAATGAAACCGTGTAAATCGGCCATGTCATAATAGCGCGCAACATTATAAGATGCCATCTGGTATGCATCAATTGGCGGAACGCCCGCTTCAAGTGCGGCACGGATACATTTATCCATAACGCCGTCAAGGTGGAACGAAGGAGTCGAGCCGTCCGTCGTCATCATCAAATGATCAAACACGTTTAAATCCTTGGCAACAATGTCTTTCAATAAATGCGGAAGATCCGGGCGAATGGACGAATAACGAAGGGTCACTCCATACCCATGCAGTAAGCGTGCCTCCACTTCTTCTACAGTCATCGCTTCATGATCACCGTCCGTTCCAAGAAGACGCATCCGTGCCAACGTCCGCTCAGATGCACCCGGATAATGCCCTTCGATTTTCTTGCCCCCCACTTTCGCAGCACTTACGGAAGCGAGCATAGTAGGTTCACCAGCCATGAGCCGTGGCCAACCTGTCAATTCCCCGCCCAGCAACACTTCTGGACGTTCAATCCACTCATTAATAGACGCTAGATTAAACAATTCAGCCTCATTCTGTAGAATCGACTGTGAGTCAAACCGCGCCCACCAGTAAAACGAAAACGGTAATTTATTCAGCTCATCAAGCAACGCAAACGATGTTTCGTTATCAAGAGACATGAATAATATGAGATTATCTGAAATGAATGTCGTTGTCCCAAGCCGAGATGCATAATCCGCAAACGTCCGTGGGTTGTACAATTGAAACGGATGAACATGCGGTTCAATATAACCAGGAACAATTTTCTTCCCCGTAGCATCGAAGATTTCGGCGCCTTCTGTCATTGCCGGCATCTCTTTGCCAGCGTAAACAATCCGGTCACCAGCAATCCAAATGTTACCTGTCACCCATTTTTTATAGATCGAATGTAGATACTCCGCATTGATTATAATGAGATCCGGTGCTTTCTTGCCGTCGATCATATGTAGTTGGTTTTTCATTTCACTGGCTTCCCACATGATACCCTCTCCTTTTTACTGAACTATTCATACTATTTATCCTAGCATAGCTTTGAGGAAATAAATAGGGAATTCAGTAGACATCTTTTGATATTGCGGACAAAAGATGGAGGCGTGTTAGGGCGTATGTTGTTTACTTTCGGGGGCACGTTGCGAACTTCGCAAAACCGTTCTCTCAGTAAAAGGGTTCCACCCACTTTTGACGAAATAGTACAGTATCACAATCGATTGGATTTGATAAAATGACCGACAAGATGCAGTTTGATAAAGAGATGGCCGCAGAATATGACAGAGGAGTACGCCGAACGTTGCCTACCTACGATTCGATGTTCAAACTTGTACAGGCTTATCTTCGGGCAAATATCACACAACAAGAAAGTGTATTAATAATTGGAGCGGGCGGCGGCAATGAACTCGCTACATTAGGACCAACTAATCCCGAGTGGACATTCACGGCAGTGGATCCCGCGCCGCCAATGCTTGATTTTGCTCGCATGAAGGCAATCGATTTGAAGATGGATGACCGTGTGGAATTCGTCGAAGGAACTATCAATGATGTGACAGAAGGGAAATTGTTCGGGGCTGCAACATGTATGCTCGTCCTTCATTTCATTGAAGATATCGATGAAAAAAGGAATCTACTGAAAAAGATCCGACACCATCTATCACCCGGCGCCCCATTCATTATGGCGTCCATGTACGGTAACCCGAACGATTCCGCATTCGATGAGTTATTCGCTCTCTGGAAAGCATACTGGCTTGATTCAACAACGTTGACTGAAGTACAAGTAGATGAAATGGAGAAAACCGTACGGAAGCTTTCCTTCATTCCTGAAGAGGAGATTGTACTTTTATTGCAAGAAGCAGGGTTTAGTAATATCGCCAAATTTTTCACGACTAACATGTTTGGCGGATGGATTTGCAAGGCTGAATAGCAGGATAAACAAATAAATCCCCCAATCCGTCTCTGTGACAGATTGGGGGATATTTTATTCAAATGTACGCCAGCCAATGTCCTGCCTGTAGAAGAATCCGTTCCATTCTAATTGAGACAAGCCTTTATAAACCTCAACCTGCGCTTCTTTCAATGAATCAGCTTTTGCTGTAATGAGTAGAACGCGTCCCCCATTACCAACGAAGCCTGTACCATTCAATTTAGTGCCTGCATGGAAGACTTCTAAGCCTCGTGCTGACAAAACATCAAGATCAGGTAATGCCGCCCCTTTTACTACATCTCCAGGATATCTATCCGCAGCAATGACAACGCCTAACATCGCTTTGTCATCCCACTTCAAGTCATACGGTTTACCAGCCATTAGTGCGGCCATGAATTCGCCAAAGTCAGATGCCATTCGCGGCAAGACGACCTGTGTTTCAGGATCACCGAAACGTGCGTTGAATTCTATCACTTTCGGACCCTTGTCAGTCAGAATGAGACCGGCATATAAGATCCCTGTAAAAGGAGTCCCCTCTGCTGCCATTGCTTCGACAGTCGGAACAACGACTTTATCATATGCTTCTTTCACAACTGCATCAGAAATTTGTGGAACGGGTGAATAAGCGCCCATACCGCCTGTGTTTGGTCCTCTATCGCCGTCATAAGCACGCTTATGATCTTGCGCGACAACCATCGGGTAAATCTTACCGTCATGGACAAACGACATGTAGGAGAACTCTTCGCCATCCAAAAATTCTTCGATAACGACACGTGATGAAGATTCACCAAATTTCTGGTTGCCTATCATATCGTCGACTGCATCAAGCGCATCCTCCAGCGTCATCGCAACGATAACGCCTTTTCCAGCTGCAAGTCCATCTGCTTTAACGACAATTGGTGCACCATTTTCTCGGATAAATGCTTTTGCTTCTTCTGCATCGGTAAATGTTCCGTACGCTGCGGTTGGAATATCATACTTTGTCATAAGCTCTTTGGCGAATGACTTACTTCCTTCGATTAACGCCGCCGCTTTCGTTGGGCCGAACGCTGTTAATCCGCGATCAGTAAAGTAATCAACAATTCCTTCCCCAAGCGGTTGTTCAGGACCGACAAATGTCAGGTCCACATGATTCTCTTGTGCGAATGAAGCAAGTGCCTCAAAATCTAGCGCATCTATTTGCACACATTCAGCATCATTTTTCATGCCATCATTGCCGGGTGCAACATAAACTTTATTGACTGAAGGGGAGACATTGAACTGTCTGGCAATCGCATGCTCGCGGCCACCGCTCCCGATAACGAGTATATTCAATGCAAACCTCTCCTTAATGTTTGAAGTGACGTACGCCTGTGAATACCATCGTAATACCGTATTCGTTAGCTTTTTTAATCGAATCTTCGTCTTTCACTGATCCGCCTGGCTGAATAATCGCCGTAATGCCCGCTTTCGCTGCGGCTTCGACTGTATCGTCCATTGGGAAGAATGCATCAGATGCAAGCGCTGCACCTTTAGCGCGTTCGCCTGCTTGCGTTAGCGCGATATTCGCTGCTCCAACACGGTTCATCTGCCCTGCGCCAACGCCGAGTGTCATATTGTCATCAGTGACTACAATTGCGTTTGACTTCACATGTTTAACAACAGCCCAACCAAGTTTCATCGCTTCCCATTCAGCTTCAGTTGGCTGACGGTCTGTCGCAACACGAATGTCTGCATCCGCAAATCCGTATGCATCCGGCTCTTGCATAAGTAATCCGCCTTCAACAGAAACTGTATTCCATTTGTCTTTTTTGTTTTGATCAAACAAAATTGTCATCAAGCGAATGTTTTTCTTCTTCGTCAAGATTTCAACTGCTTCTTCCGTGAAAGCAGGTGCAATGATAATTTCAAGGAAGATGCCCGATAGTTTTTCAGCAGTTGCAGCATCTACTTCACGGTTTAATGCAATTATACCGCCGAAGATAGACGTCGAGTCTGCTTCATATGCTTTATTAAACGCATCGAAAATTGTTTCGCCTGTTCCAACGCCACATGGATTCATATGTTTTACTGCTACTGCAGCTGCTTTATCAAATTCTTTGATGATCTGGATAGCTGCGTTCGCATCTTGGATATTGTTATACGAAAGTTCTTTGCCATGCAATTGTTTCGCGTACGCAATTGAGAAATCAGAACCCAGTGGACGGCTATAAAAAGCTGCTTTTTGGTGTGGATTTTCTCCGTAACGAAGCGGTTGTTTTAATTCATATGTATACGTAACCTGCTCCGGAAATTCTTCGCCTGTAAGGTCCGTTAAGAAACCAGCAATAAGTGCATCGTATGCCGCTGTATGACGGAATACTTTTGCCGCCAGTCGTCTACGCGTTTCAAGTGTTGTTTTACCATCTGCTTTGATCTCGGAAAGTACTTGATCATAATCTGTTGCATCTACGATAACTGTAACGTATGCATGGTTTTTCGCAGAAGCACGAAGCATCGCTGGTCCACCAATATCGATATTCTCGATTGCATCTTCGTTGGTTACATCCGGTTTTGAAATCGTTTCTTTAAACGGATACAAGTTAACACAAACAACATCAATCGGCTGGATGCCGTGCTCTACCATTTGCGCGATGTGAGAGGGATCGTCTTGTTTTGCAAGAAGTCCTCCGTGAATCATCGGGTTGAGCGTTTTCACTCGGCCTTCCATAATTTCAGGGAATCCAGTTACTGCATCGACTGCTGTTACTGCAACGCCATTGTCTGCAAGATGTTTCATCGTACCGCCTGTTGATAGCAATTCATAACCGAGACTTTCCAATTCCTTTGCAAATTCCAAAATACCGTTTTTGTCCGACACGCTAAGCAATGCACGTTTTTTCACGAATAAAACCCTCCAATTAGTATGAATAAATCCTTTATCATTACCGGCTAAAAAGTTTGTTTAACGTATCCTTATATAAACCGTGTTCAACAGCATGAATCGCCTCGGCGGTTTTGTCTTCATCGCCATCGACAACATCAACTGCACACTGTGCAAGAATTTGTCCTGTATCCATTCCTTCATCTACAAGATGAACGGTAACACCAGTTACTTTCACGCCGTGCGCAACCGCTTGTCCGATCGCATCTTTCCCAGGAAACGAAGGCAGTAGTGAGGGATGAATATTTACGATGCGAGAAGGATAAGCCGTCAAAAGAACCGGCCCAACAAGGCGCATATAACCTGCAAGAACCAACCATTCCGCGCCAGACTCTCGAAGTACGTGAAGAATTGCTTCTTCGTACGCATCTTTCGTTTCGAAATCTTTCGGACGAATTGCTGCAACTGGAATACTCACTTTGTCAGCACGTTCAACAACAAATGCTTCCGGCTTATTCGTCACCATTAGGACGATTTCAGCATTCAATTCACCTGCGCTACATGCTTCTTCTATTGCTGCAAAATTACTGCCGCTTCCGGATGCGAAAACGGCAATCTTCACTTTTTGATTCATTTGGCAAGACTTCCGTCATGTGTACCTGTAAACGTGACGCCTTCGCCTTCAATCACACGTCCGATAATGAATGCTTCTTCCCCGTGCTCAGCTGCAATTTTAAGAGCAGCATTCGCTTGTTCTTCAGGAAGTGCAACAACAAAACCGATCCCCATATTGAATACGCTGTATAAATCTTTATCCAACAGTTCGCCTTTTTCTTTCAGCATCTTGAATACTGGAAGTACTGGCCATGAACCAAGGTCAATTTCCGCTGCGAATCCATCTACCAACATACGTGGTAAGTTTTCGTAGAAGCCGCCGCCTGTAATATGGCCCATTGAATGGACATCGAGTTCGCTATGCATTTGAAGAACAGGTTTCGCGTAAATTTTCGTCGGCGTAAGAAGTGCGTCGCCAACCATTCCAAGCTCTTCGTAGCCGGCAATCAAACCGTCAATTTCACAGCCTTGGTCTTCAATTACAATTTTACGGACGAGTGAATAACCGTTTGAATGAATACCGCTTGAAGCGATACCAACAAGAACGTCTCCAGCAACTACCTTTTCACCCGTAACAATTTTACTCTTTTCACATGCTCCAACTGCAAATCCTGCAAGGTCATACTCATCGACTTCATAAAGCCCTGGCATTTCAGCCGTTTCTCCGCCAATCAATGCCGCACCAGATTGAACACACCCATCTGCAATTCCTTTAACAATCGCTTCAACCTTTTCAGGTACGGCTTTTCCAAGCGCGATGTAATCAAGGAAGTAAAGAGGTTCTGCACCCTGTGCAACAATATCGTTAACACACATAGCAACACAGTCAATACCAATCGTGTCATGCTTATCTGCCATGAACGCCAGTTTCAACTTTGTTCCAACACCGTCTGTACCGGAAATAAGAACCGGTTCTTTGTAGTTAAGTGCGGATAGATCGAACATGCCACCAAAACCGCCGAACGTTCCTGTAACACCTTTACGCACAGTACGTGCAACATGGGATTTCATCCGTTCAACTGACTCGTAACCAGCTTCGATATTTACACCTGCGTTTTCATAAGCCTTCGACATGTAAAAGTCCCCCTATCAAACAATTTCTTTCTTATGTGGCAAAACTGTATCCGAATAGATTTCTGTAGGATATTCTCCTGTAAAGCATGCAAGGCATTGTCCACAATTCTTTGTTTTATCGGGACGTCCAATTGCTTCGATCATTCCCTCAGCAGACAAGAACGTCAGTGAATCCGCACCGATAAGTTCTCGGATTTCATCAATCGTCCTGTTTGTTGCTATCAATTCTGAATCCGTACTGATATCTACACCATAAAAACACGGACTGACAAGCGGTGGAGACGCAATCACAACGTGAACTTCCGTCGCACCCGCTTCTTTCAACAGATTGACAATCCTTTTAGACGTGGTGCCGCGAACAATCGAATCATCCACCATGACGACTCTTTTACCGTTCACAACTTGACGCACTGGAGATAGTTTCATCTTCACGCCTTTTTCACGCATCTCCTGTGTCGGTTGAATGAATGTTCGTCCGACATAACGACTTTTGATCAGCCCTAACTCATACGGAATTCCACTTTCCTCAGAAAATCCAATAGCCGCTGAAATACTTGAATCCGGTACACCTGTGACGACATCTGCTTCGATATGCACTTCGCGTGCAAGGCGTTTGCCGCAGCGTTTTCGCGCCGAGTGAATATTAATACCGTCAATATCTGAATCCGGACGTGCAAAATAAACATATTCCATCGAGCACATTGCCGAGTCCGCAGCTTGCGCAAAACGGTCCGACTGAAGACCTTTATCATTAATAATAATGAGTTCTCCCGGCTCTACCGAACGAACCCATTCCGCACCGATAAGATCGAACGCACATGTCTCAGATGCCACCACCCACGCGTCGCCTATTTTCCCAAGTGATAGTGGACGTAGACCATTTGGATCCTGCGCAACCATTAATCCATCATCTGTCAAGATGACAAACGCAAACGCTCCTTTTAACATCGACAATGCTTTTTTCACACGATCACGCTGCGTTAAAGAACCGCTGCTTTTCTTGATTAAATGCGCTAGCACTTCCGTATCAGAATTCGTTTGAAAAATACTACCTTGGCGTTCAAGATGCTCGCGTAGTTCGACCGCATTCACAATGTTACCATTGTGAGCGACCGAAAGACTTCCAGTTGTTGAACGAAAAACGAGCGGCTGAACATTTTCGATTCCGCGACCGTTCTCTGTAGAATAACGCACTTGCCCAATTGCTGCATTTCCTTTTAAATCATCTATCTCGTTACCAGAAAACACTTCATTGACAAGGCCTTCGCCTTTAATCACATGAAACTTTTTGCCTTCTTTCGTAACGATACCGGCTCCTTCTTGTCCCCGGTGTTGTAACGCGTGCAGACCATAATAACTGATCTGCGCCGCGTCTTCATGACCCCAAATGCCAAACACACCGCACTCTTCGTTTAGGCCTCTGAGTTCAGCAAGCATCGGATAGCCCCTTTCCAAGCAGAACGGAGTTCATCAACCGTCCCGTCGATTAACATGCCATTTTCACCATTAATAACGATACGGTTACTATCCGTAACTACACCGATTTTAACCGCATCTGCTACAGCTTTTTCGAAATCTGCTGCTTTTTCTTCTTTTACAGTCACAAGGAAACGTGATTGTGTTTCACTGAATAAAGCCGTTACTGCGGATCCAGAAACTGTTACGCCTGCCCCAAGACCTTCCGCACCAAACGCTTTTTCACAAAGCGCTACTGCAAATCCGCCTTCTGATAAATCAGTTGCTGATTGAATAAGTCCTGCTTGGATTGCTGTCAAAAGCTCTTTCTGACGTGCTGCTTCAACTTCAAGGTCAATTGCCGGAGCTTGGCCGAAAATTTTCCCTTCCATCATTTGTTGCAATTCACTACCGCCGAAATCGAGTGATGCTTCGCCGATGACATAAATGACATCGCCTGCATTTTTGAATTCAGTCGTCGTAACTTGTGATAAATCATGGATCAGGCCAACCATACCAATTGTTGGTGTCGGATAGATTGGAACACCATTCACTTCATTAGACAAGGAAACGTTTCCGCTTATTACAGGTGCATTCAACTTGCGGCATGCATCAGAAATTCCGTCAGCTGACTTCTCAAGCTGCCAAAATACTTCTGGCTTGTCCGCACTGCCGAAATTCAAACAATCCGTTACTGCAATTGGTTCTGCGCCAGAACAAATAAGATTACGCGCTGCTTCAGCAACTGCAATTTTCCCGCCTGTTTCCGGGTCAAGATAGACATAACGCGAGTTACAATCTGCTGTCATTGCAAGTCCTTTATTCGTTCCACTGACACGAATGACTCCTGCAGATGAACCTGGTGCAACGACGGTATTTGACCTAGCTTGTGTATCGAACTGGTTATAGACCCATTCTTTCGATGCAATCGTTGGACGTTGTAATAGATCTTTAAGTGTGTCATTCAAATCAGTCACGACTGGTTCCGTCATTTCCATCGCTTGGAATTCTCTAAAATAAGCAGGTTCCTCGGATTTCTTATGGTAAACCGGTGCATCTTCCGCAAGGAAATCTGCTAATACTTCTGCAACAATTTCACCTTTATGGAAAAGACGAAGCATTTTGTCGTCTGTTACTTTCCCAATTGAAACTGCTTCAATCCCATATTTCGCACATAGGTCCGTCACTTCTTGTTCATGGCCTTTTTTCACGACAACAAGCATCCGCTCCTGTGATTCCGACAGCATCATTTCGTACGCTGTCATGCCTTCTTCACGTTGTGGTACTAGATCCAAGTTCATTTCCACGCCGTATCCTGCTTTTGAAGCCATTTCAGCAGCAGAAGATGTAAGACCTGCAGCACCCATATCTTGTATACCAATAAGTGCATCCGATTTCACAAGCTCAAGGCATGCTTCCATTAGAAGTTTCTCAAGAAATGGATTTCCCGCCTGCATGACTGGAAGTTCCGCTTCTTCTACAGCGACTTCAACTGAAGACATCGTTGCACCATGTATCCCATCGCGCCCTGTTGTTGCACCCACATACATAACTGTATTTCCAACTCCAGCAGCAATACCTTTTTGAATATCTTCATGGTTCAATATACCAACAGCCATCGCATTAACTAATGGACGTTTTGAATAACAATTGTCAAACTGCACTTCACCAGCAATCGTTGGAATCCCAATCGCATTTCCGTAGCTTGCCATACCCGACACAGCTTCTTCGAATAAATAACGGTCACGCGCATTCGATAGTTCACCAATACGAAGGGAATTTACGAGTGCTACAGGACGTGCTCCCATTGAAAATACATCACGTAGAACTCCGCCCGCACCTGTTGCTGCACCAATAAACGGTTCGATAGCTGATGGCGAGTTATGTGATTCCATTTTGAATACAGCTGCTTGGTTATCACCGATATCAACAATTCCTGCACCCTCACCAGGTCCTTGAAGGACGCGTGCTCCTTCAGTTGGGAATTTACGAAGTACCGGTTTTGAGCTTTTATATGAACAATGTTCAGACCATAATGCCGAGAATAGACCTGTTTCCGTATAGTTTGGAAGACGTCCTAATAGCTCTTCTACACGTTCGAATTCTGCGTCTGACATTCCCATTTGTAGGTATAATTTTTCATCTTTAATTTGTTGTGCGTTCGGTTCATGCTTGGCTGACATTATTTTCACTCCACCTTTTCAAGATTGAATTGAATAGAGGCAATCCGTCTGTTCCTCCGATGATTTCCTCCACTGCACGTTCAGGGAGTGGCATCATGCCGAGTACATTGCCTGTTTCGTTTAATACACCCGCGATGTCCGCTGTGCT
>CAZWAW010000016.1:0-42173 GCA_964632025.1 uncultured Sporosarcina sp. | reverse complement strand
TTCTGCACAATAACAACTTTCAAATAGTTGAATTCAGGGTAATCACGGTTTGTCCGGAAGTCTTTCGGCAATGTGGATTCCTCAAGAATTTTATACCTAGATCCTGCTTCTTCGAAAGCCTGGTCGATGAACGTTTTGAATTTCTTCATTCCGAAACTCGCATTATTCGTCGACGCAACAATGATACCGTTTTTCTCAGTAATCGCAATTGCATCCATAAGAAGTGCCGGATAATCCTGCGCTGTACTGAACGTATACTTTTTAGTACGAGCGAAACTAGGTGGATCAAGAATAATTAGATCGAATTTCAAATCATTCCGTTTTGCATACCGGAAATAGTCGAAGACATCCATCACTTTGATATCCTGCTGTTCGTAATCTATGGCATTCACACTGAACTGCTCAATTGTTTTCGCATTGCTCCGCTTCGCCAAGTCGACGTTTGTCGTCTTCACCGCGCCGCCAAGTAGTGCCGCAACGGAAAATGCGCCCGTATACGAGAATGTGTTCAACACATTTCTCCCCTCAGAATACTTATCGCGAACCGCTTTACGCATATCACGTTGATCAAGGAAAATACCGGTCATTGCGCCGTCATTCAAATTGACAGCGAAATTCATGCCATTTTCTCGCACGATAATCGGGAAATCACCTTGCTCCCCTTTAACGAAATCATCCTGTTCGATGTATCCGCCTTTCGTGTCAAAGCGTTTCTTCTCATATACGCCTTTGTAATCAATGATTTTATCAAACACGCTATAGACATGATGCTTAAGCGAATAAATTCCTTCGCTGTACCAACTCACCATAAAATAACCGTCGAAATAATCGATTGTCAGTCCGCCGATGCCGTCTCCTTCGCCATTGAACACACGGAACGCTGTCGTGTATGCATCCGCAAATAAAGCTTCACGTCTCGCAAGTGCCGCAGCGATTCTTGACTCGAAGAAGTCAAAGTCGATTGCTTCTTCTTCTTTCCGTGTTAGTACCCAGCCAAGACCTTTGTTTTGCAAGCCGTAATAGCCCTTCGCAACGAATCGACGATCTTTATCTACTAATCGTACAATTGTTCCTTCCGCTTCCGTCGCAAGCACGCTGGAATTAATAATCGCATCTTTTAAAATTAGCGGATAGCCTTTTTTGAAATCTTTAATATTTCTTGCATTTACTTGTAAATCGATTGTTTTTGTCATTGTGTCACCCTTACTTCATCGTTTTTCTTATTATCGCACGTTTTATCATTAATTGCGAAATTAGTAAAGCCTTTTGCTCTTTGCACTGAATTGAAACAACTTGTCTGGTATTCGCAAGGCAATTTATTTCTTCCTTCATCCACATGGAAAAGCAGTGGAACCGATCATTCCCACTGCTCGAATACTTTTTTCATTTGTTACCTCTTTTTTCAGTCTTCCTTCAACAACGTCCGTGAATATATCAGTCCGACAACACCAACGATGGTGAACAAAATTGCCCGAATAAGAATGGAAATACTTGATAAGTCAACGATGAAGAGCTTCAGCACACAAATGATAATGAGTACTGCTCCGATAATTTTGACATACTTCCAATTCATTTTCCCACCGATACTAATCGACACAAACGCAAAAGCAAATAGCAAGAACGTATGCGCAAACAACACATACTCCAAATCCCATTCATAAGCTTTCGTGAAGGCTAAATACCATTTATTTAGGGCGATGAAATAGATAATTTGCAGCACAATCGCCAGTTGCGGCGTCTCCCACTTCAGCTCTTTCCTCGAAAGATAGAAGCGGTCTTTCATAATTGCCCACACTACAATCGTCAAAGCAGCCACAAAAGCAAATTGTACAAAGAAATTAAATAAAAACTCACCTTGTTTATAATATGAACCCAAGCCCGAAAGCAGTACCCCAATACCTGCTATCAGAAACAGCATGACTGCCCCATGAGTTAAATAGAGTCCTTTACTCCACCTATGGAATAAATACATAGCACTAAGTACCACCAAAAGTACAAGCGCCTGGACATGGTTACCTGTTTCAAACGACACATAAATATTCGCGAGCCCTAGCTCCGTTAATTTAAAGATATAGAAAAGAATAAGCAGTTGACCTACAATCAAACTCTGGTCAATCGACTTCGTTTTCTTCTTCAAACGAGAAGGCGTAAATCGGTAAAGCGTGTAAAATAGCCAACTGAAGGAACCAATAAAGACAAGCCATACCACATGTTCTAAGGACCAAAATGCATTTATTTGCATCGTATCCAGAACTGTTAGGACCGTCAATAAGTAAATTACTGAGCCGGTAACAATCGTCCTGAGCGTGTCAAAGCGCAAACCGATCCCTATTCCAATTGCCCCATTCAATAGAAGTAACATCAAAATAACTCGAGTATCCTCCATGTTGAAGGAAAGGATAAAGACACTAACTGCAAATACGGCTACAGCAGACAAAATACCTCGTAGCGCGCTTTCCTTCTTCCAAAACGAATGTACCGCAAGTGCACTATACAACAGTGCCAACAAGCCGTAAACATACACTTCCTGTACATGTTCAAGTAGCATTATCCAACCGATTGTAAAGACGAAATTCGAGTAGAGAAGCGCTTCTGAAAATACATCCCTTGAAATTCGACCTTTTAAGTAAAAGACTAAAATCACTCCATGCTGAATTAACACCGTCGCAACAAGTATCGATTCTTCCGCAAATGCACTATCGAGTAGTGCATAAACGAACAACGTTAAATGGAATAATACGAACGTTATGTAGAACGTATACTTATGCTTTTGACTAAGTGACACATAAAATAGTGATGAAAATAACAGCAAGATATACGCACAGAATTGAACGGAAGTCGCTCCTTCCCCTTCCAATAAGAAAGGCAGTAAAAACCCTGAAATCCCAGAAAATATCGTCAACGTTTCCGATTTTGTCTTTCTCGATAACAATAGCCCTGCGATGATATAAGCCACACCTATCATAAATGCAATCGTGAAATTCAGATAACCATATAAAAGATGTGCCGCAAAAGTCGTCAAAATTCCGAGGCCGATAAAACCGCCAAGCAATGTTAGACCAAACCCTTTTTTCTCACTATTATAGTACCGCATCCCTAGGAAATAGAGCAAAACCGTTCCAGCATAACCCATTACAACACGCACTGGATTGGTGATAAATCCATGATCCATACCAACTTTCAATCCCCATAAGACACCCAGCAGTAGAATAAACATAAATACACGCGGAAGCCAGTTGCTTAACACTTTCTCAAGATCGAACTCTTTCCTTACTTTCTGCTGAATTGGAACTTCATCCCGAACTGGTTGCTCAGGCAAGCGCTCCATTATTGAGGCCAGATGAACTTTCTTCACTTCCTCCGCAACATGGCTTGAAGGGGCTTTCATTTCAGCCAATTGCCGTTTCAACGTACTTACTTCACCTTCTAGATCAGACACTCGTTGCAAAATAGCCTTCAGTTCTTCATCCAACTCCTTCACTCCTTCCATACCTAGTAGTTTCATAGAACACAATTTGGATATAAAAAAGAGAGCCCCTCTCGACAAATCGAAGTGCTCTCATGATAAATAGACTATTTATTTAGGCCAGTAATCGGAACGCTAAACTTTTCCACATACTCATACGGACAGGTACCCGTTCTTGTTGGCCCCTTGATTGATCCAAATACGTTTGTAAATCACCTTCAAAAACAGGCTCCAAACGAGGCAGCTGCGAAAAATGATGCGGTTGTACTAAGCTTGGAGATATGTTGAACATTTGTAAGCCGCCTTCATTGACGACCATCGCTACAAATTGTGAACAGAAAAATGCATGCTTGCGCTGAATTCCCTTATTTACAGCAACGCCAAACAAACCGATAAAATTATATTTATAAAGTTCTTTATTCTGTTCAATCAAGCGGATTTTATCAAGCATTCGTGTGTATTCTTCCATCGTCACTTCACAACTATAAACCTCACATGTTGCTTGTCGGAATATCCCCTCAGTGGCTCTTTCTTTCACAAACCCACCTACAAAGGGATTATACGGCTGCTTCCGACCGAAACTGTACATCTCGTTCAGCTGTTCATCAAACGCGATGGACGTGTGATTTAACTCTTTTCTCGTATACATTCCAATCGCTTTTGACAACAACGTTCCTGTGTCTGTTAGCACGATATATATTGTTTTTTTAATACCTATCAACCCCTTGCGATCTCTTACTGTTACATCCATTATGCGCGTTCCTACAGGTTAACTAAACAGGCTGCGGATGGAAGCTGTCTAAGACCCGGGACCTAGATAGTAACGGGTATTCAAGACAGTTGATAAACTAATATTCTTTATACTTAATTATACGTTTCAACTGGGGCTGGGGTTTCATTTCCCGAAGAAGATTCGGTTGTCGAATAAAAATACAGAGCGAACGAATTGGTTCACTCTGCAAATTAGTACAGCCATAATAGACACCCATTTGTTCAGGTGCCCTCATTTTAAAGTCCTTGTTCTACTGTACGTTCCTCGTAAGCCATTATACATGACTTTAACACAGACCTATCGAGATGCAAAGTTATATCCTAGACTCTCTGTATTATTTTCCCTTTTCGACATAAACCGCCATAGCATCCCTCATAAACACCGCAAGCCCTTCGCCAAATTTGTCGATATTCTTCGTAAATCTTTCATCCGCAACATACATTTCTCCAAGCCCCTGAAATGCTTCCAACGAATAACTCCCCATCTTATTCAAAAACGTAAACCATTCATCAATTCCTGCCTGTGCTTCGTCAGAAGATGGATTCATATGGCGCAGATCCGCCAAGCTAAAGTAAATCCTGTTCATCTCCTCCCCTAGCTCTGGCCCAAACTGCGCCGTCTTCTTATTTGATTCATCCACCGCCTTGTCGCCCCAGCGTTCCCTAGCCTCTTGTTCATATGGGTTCTCACTAAAATCAAACCCTTTAAATTTCTCTTCGTTCGTCATGACTAATTCCCCTCTTCCATGTTGAATTGTCTTCTCAATCGTGTTGATCATACCATCAAGCTGCTTTCGCTTTTCAAGGAGCATTTTACGCTGCACTTCAAAAGCTTCCTGACGACTAAACGTAGGACTCGTAAGCAGTTCCTTGATCTTCTTTAAAGAGAAACCGAGTTCACGAAAGAACAGAATTTGCTGCAACGTCGCCAAGTTATCATCCGAATACAGTCGGTACCCCGCTTCCGTCGTACAATCTGGCGTTAACAAACCGATGTCATCATAATGATGGAGTGTGCGCACACTCACACCGGTCAACTGCGATACTTCTTTCACTTTCATCGATTCTAGCCCCCCTTCAAAACTAACTATAAAGTATGACGTAACGTGAGAGTCAACAAGAGATTATTATTTCTCCCTTTCCATCCAAACAAAAAAAGAGATCCTGGACTAAACCGAAATCTCTTCATTACACACTATTCGTTCCCATTTTTCACTATCACTCAATCGCTAACCAAACTTCAATGTCAAACCCATTCGCTCCTTTAGGATGAATGTACTTTTCAAAACTAAAGTAGTTCCGCAATTGAATACCATCCGTTTTCATAAGTACATTAAACGCCGTTGGTATCGCGTGGACTCCTCCTTCTACCTTAGCAACCATGAACTTGCCAGCTGGCACAACTACTTCCTCCATATTCTGTAACCCTTCGGCAAGATTCGATTTGATACCTGCGATGTAATGAATTTCCCTTTCTTTCATCGCCAGACAAAGACCAAATGATTCTTCCGTAACGATGCCTTTCTCGGCAAGTTCCTTATTCAGCACATCCCATTTACCTGGTATTTCTGACAGCGGGCCTTTCATTCCATACCCTTTAACTCTGAACTCCTCAACTTCTACGATGCGTGTTTCCATATGAATCTCCTCCTTCATTCCACTGTTAACCTAGTCGGTAGGCTTGAGTCTATTAGTAGTTAACTACTTTGATGAAAAGGCTCATTGCTCTCAATTCCACCCCACTATACTAAAAAACGACTTGTTGAGCAATCTTCGCTCGTCAAGTCGCCTTTTCCCTGATTATTTTTTTACATATTATGGAGTGACAGGTTTAGTTGTATCATCCCAGTCCGGTGCATACGAGTCGAGTGGTATTTGTTGTGCACGGGCTTTGACCGCGGCATTGAAGAACACTACAACTAAGATAATTGAAATGACTGTAGCTCCAATTAATGCAACATCCATCGGTAATCGGAAACCAATTTGAGCATTCAAGATATAGGTCATCGTCGCCATCAACATGAACACGCCAGGAATTAGAGCGATCCAGTAGTTTTTCTTTGCGATGAACAGATACATCGCTGCGACAAAGAGTGCAATAACCGCGGTTGATTGGTTCGCCCAAGAGAAATAGCGCCATAGGATATTAAAATCCACCTTTGTTAATGCAATCGAAATTGCGAACAATGGAAGTGCAATCCATACGCGGCTCATCATTTTCAACTGAGGTAACTTGAAATAATCCGCAATAATCATACGTGCACTTCGGAATGCTGTATCACCAGATGTGATTGGTAGAATGATAACGCCCAGTATAGCAAGTGTTCCGCCTATTGCACCAAGCATTAATACTGATGCTTCGCTGACGATCATAGCTGGTCCGCCTGCAGCCAGAAGTTCGTTCAAACCAATTGGTCCGTTGAAAAGAGACATGCCTGCCGCTGCCCAGATCATTGCCACGATTCCTTCAGCAATCATCATACCGTAAAAGATTTTACGTCCTTGTTTTTCATTTTGAGTTGTACGTGAAATAATAGGTGTTTGCGTTGCATGGAATCCAGACAATGCTCCACAAGAAATCGTTAAGAATAGTAATGGGAAGATTGGTAAATTAGCAGGATGAAGATTTGCCAATGTTAATTCGGGAATTGGTGCTCCAGTAAATAGTAGACCTCCGCCTACGCCCAGTGCGCTGATGATCAATAACAAGCCAAAGATTGGATAAAAACGACCAATAATCTTGTCTATTGGTAAAAGTGTAGCCAAAATATAATAGATGAAGATTGCTGCGACGATATAGCCCATTCCCATCCAGCCATTCATCAGATTATAAAGCAAACCTGCTGGCGCGGATACGAACACCGTTCCGACTAGGAGCAGTAGTAGGATAGCGAAAGCATTGACGATATGCTTCATAAACTTCCCTAAGAACTTACCTGCAAGTTCCGGTAGATGAGCTCCCTTATTTCGTATTGAAATCATTCCCGTCAAATAGTCATGGACAGCTCCAGCGAAAATTGCACCGAACACAATCCAAATGAAGGCAACAGGACCATATAAAGCTCCCATGATAGGTCCAAATATTGGACCTACGCCCGCAATATTCAACAGTTGAATCAGCGAGTTCTTCTTAGTATTCATCGGAACATAGTCAACACCATCCTGATTTGCAAAAGCTGGTGTCTGACGTTCCTCTTTCACCCCGAAAACTTTCTCAACAAATTTACCATATGTAAAATAACCAACTACCAACAGCACTACCCCAAATATAAACGTATACATGAAAACTCCCCCTTTTTGAATGGTATCGCTTTCATTCATTGTAGGTGAAGTTTTCTGATAATATGATTGTTTTAGCCTAACATGCTTTAAATCTAGTCCAAGATGTAAAAGTAATAGATTAACATGCTCTAACTCTCTTCATTTATCACATTTCCAATCGTTGCCGAAGATCTTTCACGTAGTTACGGCTGACAGACAGCTTCTCACCTCTGCTTTCTAATTCCAGTTGATAGGCCCCATTAAACCAGGGTGTTAACCGGCTAACATATTTCAAGTTAACGAGATAGCTCTTATGTATCCGAAAAAATGAAAACGATACTAAGCGACTTTCTAAATCTTTCAACGAAGTCCGTATTTCATAGTCACACTTTTGTGTTATAATTTTTGTTACTTTTTCATCACGATACATATACAAAATATCCTGAATGTGAATGTAGTCAATTTCACCTTCCTTTTCAACTGCCAATTTACCAAGATTGCTTGTCGCATCCACTTTTTCTTTTGGGTAGACAACCTTATCAATTCTTGCAATCGTCTGTTTCAGTTGCCCCTCATCATATGGTTTTAATAAATAATCAATAGCATTAATTCGAAACGCTTCTGCTGCAAATTGAGGATAGGCAGTTGCAAAAATGATGAGCGGGACTTTTTTTAATTCTACCAGTACTTTAGCGACCTCGACCCCATTCATTTTAGGCATCTCCACGTCTAAAAAAACGACGTCTGGCAGTAACTGTACTGTTTTTAAAATGGCAGTTTCTCCACTTTCTGCCTCACCCACCACTTGAACATCTGGAAATTTGCTAAGTAAATACGTTAATTCTTCACGGGCATATCGTTCATCATCTACGACTAAGGTACGGATTGTTCGCATCACACGCCTACCTCCAATTTGGGAATACGAAATGAAATTATTGTCCCTTTATTCAGTTCGCTTTTGATTGATAATGCGGATTGGTCACCAAACGTCATCATTAAGCGGCGATTGACATTGAATAACCCCACTCCCGTTCCAGTTTCAGATTCAATCTGCGCCAAGCCCAAAATGGCAATTCGTTCAGGAGTGATTCCTTTTCCATTGTCTTCCACTCTGATTTCAATTTCTGTACCTACATTATGCACAGTCATTTTAATGAAACTGTTTTTCACCATATCATTAATGCCGTGATGAATAGCATTTTCAACAATCGGTTGCAATGTGAAAGGTGGAATCTTTTCAACCAATAGTTTGTCATCCACGTCATACAAAATGGTCAATCTATCTACAAATCTTGCTTCTATAATTTCTAAATAAGCTTTTACATGCGACAGTTCTTGTTCCAAAGATATTTGAGATGCCGTTGTACCTGTTACATTCTGCCGCAAGAAGTAGGATAGAGACGTCAATAATTTCCTAGCCTGGTCGGGATCCGTGCGAATCAAGGACACAATAATATTCATGGAATTAAATAAAAAGTGAGGGCTAATTTGTGCCTGCAATGCTTTGATTTCCGCTTCTTTTGCCAACTGATACGCACGATCGGTTTCCGCGATTTCTAATTGGTTACTTAATAGTGAACTCAGTCCAGCAATCAGTTCGATGCTGACATCCGTAATCACTTTTTCAGATGGATAATACAGTTTTAGCGTCCCAATTGTTTCTCCACGCCTTATGAGGGGGGCAATTACTGCCGCCCCTAATCGACAGCCTGGATAATCACAGTGGATGGTACCATCATTGACAACAGCCAACTCGCCATGATGAATGACATCTCTTGTTTCATCCGTACGAATCGAGCTGCCTACCTTGTGGTGATCACTGGCTATTCCAACATGGGCAAGGATATCCGTTTTATTCGTCATGGCGACCGCACTGGGTTGTAATTCACGGAATAAAATCGTGCAGACAGCTTGCGCCGTGTCGATGTTCATGCCCGTTCGCAAGTAACCGATTGTCTGGTTCGCAATGCGCAACGTTTTCTGTGCCTGTAGTGCAGTCACTTTCTCCTGTTCACCAATGACATTATGGACAATCAACAGAAAAAGGGCCGTACCGACACCATTGGCCAGAATCATCGGCACACCGATTACCTCAACCAAAGTGAATGCTTTCTCTAATGGTTTGGAAATCAATAGAATCATGCTCATCTGCATGGCTTCCGCAAGTGCACCAATGCCAAACACAGTAAGTGGTTTAAGTGCTTTCCCTTTCCTGTAAAAAGCACCGGCGACCACGCCTGCAACGATTGTTGACAAACCGCAAGAGATTGCTGTAAACCCACCCAAAGTCATGCGGTGAATACCGGCAATCAGTCCCGCCCCAATCCCAACACGGTAGCCCCCTAACAAACCCGCAACAACAATGCCAATAACACGCGAGTTCGCAATGGCCTCATCCGACGTCAATACCGTTGCGACACTATTAAAATGCAATGTATTCATATTAAGCGCAACCCCAAAATACGTACCCACAATACCGAAAAAACCAAAGAACAAAATCGCCGTAATCTCCTGCTTGCGATTTAATTTATCATGATGAACCAAATTTTTAAAGAACTGAAAACGGGTTAAGATGAAGGCAACTGCTACAATCATGCCCACTCTCTCCAACATTATGACAAGCAAGTCTAACAGTGAAATCCCCCCATTTAAAAGCACATTGCCTAAATTATACTGTAAGCTTGTCTGGATATATATCTTTATTTTCAGTTATTAACGGAAGCGAGTGAGAGTTGGAAGGATACTAGCGATTCTACAAATAAAAAAAGCGACAGCCACTTGGTTGAACAAGTATCCATCACCACAATCTATCATTTCAAAGCCTCCGTCATAAATCCTTTCATTTCTTTATTCACCGTACTTAGGCTTTAAATAATCCCGTGAAATAAGTAGCCTTCACTCCACATCAATCTCTTTAATAATCTTCGCCGGGTTTCCACCTACAACCACATTATCCGGTACATCTTTTGTCACAACCGCGCCAGATGCAATCATACAATTATCACCTACTCTAATTTCACATACATCCAAAAACACACAATCAAAATTAGCAAAAAAGTTTTCACCAACATGAATATCAGCAGGCAGATATTAAAGTGCTAAAAGAGTAAATACATTTTCGGTGTATTTTTATTCTCCCTTCAGAAAAAACTTCTATGCATTTGGTTCTTCAATTGCTTTTTTACTGCATTAAATTCGATTGGACGTATTGTCTAACTTCGTCTACATCATCTATCTCTCTTTTAGGAAGGATATAGGCACTCACTGAACTATTATAAAGAAAGAAATAGCCATCGTTTTCTCTGACACTTGTTATGCCAGGCCAAGTTACTTTTGTTTCTTTATTTGAAGACGTATCCACTAATCCTTCTTCCGTCAATTTCAGTTGATGATTCCCTAAAAGGCCATCATTCTTACCTTCTTTAATCATTTTCTTAGCATTACGGGCAATAAGACCATAAAAATACTTCGGATAAAAAATAACCCACAAAATACTCATAACTAAAAAAGTGATAAACAGCGGTAAAAAGGACTTGTTACTAATCATGGAGTAAACATAGGAAATAATGATAAAGAATAATGGCGTTAAAAACCTTTGCAAAGCTAATGCTTGCTTACCAGTTTTAGAATTTTTGATATGATACAAATTGAATTTTATATAATCATCTTCTGTTAACTCATAGTAAATTTCCATTGCAGCCTCCTTTAAGTTCAACTATCCTTCAAGCATTTCCAGATAGGGAATCTATTCCCGTCCTGTCCAAGTAACTTCTTCAACCTTTTTCCTTTTCAAAAAGCCAAACTTGGTTTCCGATATAATGATCGCTCCAAGGATGAGGACTGCACCGATAATCATTTTTGTTGTCATGACTTCACTTAAAATCGCCACTGAGAAGGCCATGCCCCAGAATGCTTCTGTCGATAGAATGATCGCAGCCTTTGTGTCCGTAATATACTTTTGGGCAACTGTTTGCAATAAATAAGCGATTGTTGTTGAGAAAATACCCAAGTAAAGGAGTGGGAGTAATCCTTCCGATTCCACTGAAAAGGACGTTTCCCCTTTAAAGATGACAACCATCCAGCTAATCACTGCCGCTATTACCATTTGAACAATTGTAAGTAAGACAGCGTCCTCTTCTTTGACAAATTTAGCTGTGTAAAAGATATGAAATGCAAATCCAACTGCACAGCATAACGTCAACAAATCTCCAACATTGATTTCCGAAGAAAATTTAAGTGATAATACCGCTACACCAACCAAAGCTGTAACCGCTCCAACTAACTCAAACATGTCGATTTTCCGCTTGTACAGTAAAAATCCGATGAAAGGAACAATGACCACATTTACCGCCGTTAAAAATGCATTTTTCGAAGGTGTCGTATATTGCAATCCCACTGTTTGAAGCACGAAAGCAATATAGAGAAAGAGCCCTAATATTGTCCCCTTAATAAGTGTACTTTTCTCGATATTCTTCAGTCTTTTATAAAAAAGAACGCATAGAATAATCACTCCGACTAAAAATCTTCCCGCCAAAATTTGATAGGGTGTGTAATATTCTAGCGACACTGCACTAGCAACAAATCCACTCCCCCAGATAATTGCTGTAATAATAAGTCCTATTTCACCAATATATTTCCGCATATAATCCATCGCCATCCTTATCCATATCATTTATTCAGTGTACCAAATCAAATAGCGGAATGGCGCGAGTTTTTAAATAAGTCTCTCAATGACAGCTTTCAATTTTCCACCGGTACTTAAATGAACACTTTCGCCCGCCCACAACGACATAAATTCATTCTTCCCTTGCTTCGCCGCTGCTTTACGAAGCTCTTTCGTTAGGTCGTTCTGATATGGATATGGCGCAATGACGGCCTCTTTCATCTCTGGAATGAAACGGTTGCGAATGCCTCGCGCTGCTTTTCCTGAAAAAGCTTTCGTTAGCATTGTACATCCTTCATCCGCATCCAAAACCGCCTTTTTATATAACGGATGTGCGCCACTTTCATCACTAGCAAGAAGTGCTGTACCGATTTGAACAGCTTGTGCCCCAGCAGATAGTGTATTTTCCATCATTTCTTTATTCGCGATACCGCCTGCTGAAATGACTGGAATTTGAACAGCTTCGACTAGCCCTCTAAGCAATTCATCCAGAGGAGTCAACATTAATTCAGCAGCAAAAGATCCCCTGTGTCCACCTGCTTCACTGCCTTGTGCAACGATCGCATCCATGCCCGCTTGTTCTGCCAGTTTGGCTTCTTCCACCGTCGTTGCTGTCCCGATGAGATAAACGTCATTTCCTTTCAACAATCGCACTGTCTTTTCATTCGAATCATCCTCCATCCTTCGACAGACCTTGAAACGGATTACGTTTTCATTCCAGCGCAAGGATTAAAAAACAGATACAAAAAATAAAGAGGAACGTAATAAATCCCCCAAGCACTTTCTGATTATGATAATTCTTACCGTCTTTCATCTTTTGGAGTAAGGTTACTAGATTAAGAAACCCAAATACACCAATAATCGGTGTTATGAACAATAAAAGAAATATCATTTTCAACACCTCCTTTGTTCTTAATACCCTCTTAATCTATTTTACTCATTGAATCGAAACATATCCCGTCTTCTCAATAATCTCCTGCCCTTGCTCCGACAAAATCCAGTCGATAAACTCGTCAACATGCGGATTACCACTACCAGCAGTGACGGCATACAACTCGTTCGTAATCGGATACTCTCCCGACCGGATGGTTTCCTTTGTTGGTTCGACACCATTCACGGAGAGTAAACGGATAGCATTGTTTTTCGTCATTTCTGTAGAATAATACCTAAACGTGTAGCCTATGGCATTGTTGTAGTTTTTATAATCAGACACTTGATCGATAACTGTGCCCATAAGTGACGCAATGTCCTCGACAGGCGGATCCATAATCAGCACGTCCCCCATAAAATGTTGGAGGGCTGTCTGGCTACCGCTATCCTCAGGACGTTGGAAAGCACGAATGTCCTTCTTCTTACCATCGACTGTTTTCCAATTCGTGATGTCCCCCGCATAAATTCCCTTGATTTCATCCTCAGTCAAACTCTGTACGGGATTTTTTTCATTAACAAAGAACACAAAAGCTTCTTTGCCGATTGGTGTCAGCTTTAGTTCTTTTCCTAATCGTTTCGCCACCGCCAATTGCTGGTCAGATGGAGCGAGCGCGAAAATAATATCAGCCCTACCATTTATGAGGTTATTATAAGCTTCCCCTGTACGATTCGACATCACTTCACTGTCGTATTGATCATACTTTTTTTCAGGATACACCGCCTGTGCGAAAGCAGCATAAACAGGATATAGCGCAGTCGCACCATCAATAATTGGTAGATTATCTTCAATTTTCAACGTCGAAGGTTCGGTAAGGGTTACCGCTCTTGTATGATCACTAAATGGTTCATAGGTGCTCGTATCCACATAACCATCTTGAACGACGGGTCTTGTTTTATTGTAAATGCCCGGAATTACGACAATGAGCGATAGGGCGACGAATCCAATGATGATGCGGTAAACGACTTTTTCATATTTGCTCTTCCCAAACATTCTTACGAATAATACAGTACCCAACGACACATAAAGGACCACCAGGAGTGGTAGCAAAAATAACAGCCCAGCGAGCCAGACATATAAAGCACCAATGAGTGCAAAAGGCAATAACAAGCCCATAATTACAATGAATAATACAACGTCTCCCGTTCTCCGTAAAATATCCTTCTCCACAACATTTCCTCCTTTATGACGAATAACTTATCGCACCATTCAGATATAGTAAATTTTACCACAAAAAACCCATTCTTAGTGTTTAAGAATGGGTTTTCAGGTGCTTTGAATTAGTATGTAGCTGATTATTCACCTTACAATATCTCGCACACTCGTCCAACTTGTCCGTCTTCCAAGCGTACTTTAATACCGTGTGGGTGGAAGCTTGAGTTGGTCAACAAATCTTTAACGACCCCCTCTGTTTTCACGCCCGACCGTTGATCTTTTTTCAAGATGACTGCCACTTTTATTCCTGGTGTTACATTTGCACGATTCTGACCATTCATTTGTTACTCGTCCTCTCTTTTTTGAAACATACTTTGCACAACGTGGGCGGTTCCAGTATGCAACTGACCCTCCACGCGATTGACTTCCCCAGTATGGAATAAAGTTCATGCCAACTGGTCGTCATTTGTCAGACCCCTTTTACTAGGTTGGTTCTAGCTTACCACATTGTTAGCGGGGGTTATGATCGGTTTGCAGTGGTTTATGATTGGTCTGCCGGGTTTATGATCGGTCTGCAGTCTTATATGATCGGTTCGCCCGGTTATATGATTGGTCGCGGCGTTATATGATCGGTTCTCCGAGTTATATGATCGATTGCCACTAGACTTTTCAACATCCCCCTCTGTACATCACTTCACCCGCAACAACGGTCATCACAACTGTCGCACCTATGATTTCTTCGTCTTCCACTTCGAATAAATCCCTATCTAGCACAGTGAAATCAGCATCGAATCCAGGTGCAAGTTTACCACGGACGTCCTCTTTCCCGATTGTGCCTGCACTTCCCGTTGTAAATAAACCAACCGCTTCAAAGCGACTCAGTTTTTCATCCGGCAAATAGCCTTCGTGGGTTTCTCCAGGCTTCCGACGCGTCGCTGCTGCATATATGCCAAGCAATGGGTCAACCTCTTCAATCGGTGCATCCGAACCACCTCCGCAAATGAATCCACGGTCAAGTAGCTTTTTCCACGCATAAGCCCAGTCAAGACGGTCCTCCCCTAAACGATCCATCACCCACGGGAAATCTGACGATACAAAAACCGGCTGTATATCAAGGATGACTGGCAGCTTTTCCATCCGCTCGACTAGATCTTCACGCAAGACATTGACATGAATCAGTCGATCACGTTTGCCAGTAGGTACCGGGTACTTCTCTATTGCATCGAGTGCTTTTTCAAGGGCTTCATCCCCGATGACATGGACAGCAATTGCTTCGCCATACTTTCGTGCGAGTGCCACTATCGCATCGATTTCTTCATCTGTAATGACTGTCATGCCGGACGTTTCCGGCGTATCTGCATACGGTTTACTTAACAAGGCCGTTTTACCTCCAAGCGCTCCATCGATGAAAAACTTCATCTCGCCCGGCTCAATCCAAGGTTCATGATAAGTAGCTTGTTCATCCATCAATTGCTTGAAAACAGTTGACCGACGCAATAAATGTGCACGGAATTTTTTCTGTTCACCGATGACGTTTTTGAACGCTTGTAGCGGTTTTTTGTAGTCGCCGTAATACCCAAGATCATCTGTCACGCCCCCTGTCAGCCCAAGCGACAGCAAATCATCGACTGACTTTTGTAAGGCCCGTGTCAATGATTCTTCCGTCGGCTCCGGAATGAGGGCGAGCACCATTTCCTGCGCTCCTTCTTTCAAGTAGCCCGTCGGTTCACCGTCCGCATCGCGCATAATGACACCGTCTTCGGGATCGAGTGTATCTTTTGAAATACCTGCCAGCTCAAGTGCTTTTGAATTTGCGAGCGCCGCGTGCCGACATGTCCGCTTCAAAATCATAGGGGAATCCGTCACCTTGTCCAATTCGTGTCGCGTAAGGATTTTTTTATCTGGAAAATTATTTTCATTCCAACCTTCTCCGATAAACCATTCGTTAGATTTCAAATCGGGATAAGCATTCATCAGCATATCCACCATGTCATCAGCGGACGATGCCTTCGATAAGTCCAAACTTAGTAACTTTTCGCCGTGGCCAATCATATGCATATGACTATCGACGAATCCTGGATAAAGAACGGAACCTTGTAAATCAATTTCATTATCTGCTCGTACTTTTAAATCCTTATATGTACCAACTGCACTAATCTTACCGTTTTCTGTGAGCAGCGCCTCAACTTGCTCGCCTTCTTGTTCCATCGTATACATTGTGCCGTTATGCCAAAGTGTTTTCATCCCAATTCCCCCTATCTCTCTAGTTATAGTCTAAACTTTCGGTCATCCACGAGCAACATTTTGAATAGGAATGTTACAATTAAGATTAATGATTAGGAGGGATTTAGTTGAGATTAACTGTTTACCTGGCAGGAGAAATCCATAGCTCATGGCGCGAGGAAGTAAAGATGAAAGTTGCTGCACTTAAGTTGCCAATCGATTTCGTCGGTCCTATGGAAGACCACGACCGTTCTGATAACATCGGGGAAGATATTTTAGGCAAGCAGGCGGATGCAATTTCCAAAGATGCTGCGGCATCAAGCTTTAATAATTTGCGCACGGAGCTATTAATGAAACAAGCCGATCTTGTCGTCGCTTTATTCGGGGAGAAATATAAGCAGTGGAACACCGCCATGGACGCGAGTGCCGCGGTCGCATTTGGCAAACCACTTATCCTTATTCGCAATGAAGCACACCATCACGCACTAAAGGAATTGTCTCGCAAAGCAAACGCAACCGTCGAAACGGTTGATCAGGCTGTAAAAGCATTGCATTATATTTTTGAATGAACCTCAACCAACGTACGGGCTGCCCTATTCTCTTTAGGGTATGCCTTTTTTTGTTTATGAAGGGGTTCCTGCCACCATATAGCTGACAGCCACTCACACCTCGTTTACAAAACCTTAACGATTCCTACATATGCACTCAACAATTCTCCTCTATCATATGAATTGTAGTCAAAACACTCTAGGGGGACAACAACAGATGAAAAACATGAAGACACTTGCAACACTCGGACTTGCATGCTCGATTTTCCTAGCAGCTTGCGGCGGAACAGAAGGCAATACATCAGCTAAAACAAGCGAAGGCCTGAGCGGTAGTGTAGCAGGTGACGGATCGTCAACTGTTGCGCCAATCATGGAAGCGATTGTTGAAGAATATGCACAAGCTGAAAAAGACGTTAAAGTCTCTGTGGGTGTTTCGGGTACAGGTGGAGGATTTGAGAAATTCATCGCTGGTTCCACAGACTTCTCAAATGCATCCCGTCCAATTAAAGATGAAGAGAAAGCTAAACTCGATGAAGCAGGCGTTGACTATACTGAACTTAAAATTGCAAACGATGGTTTGACAATCGTTGTTAATAAGGAAAACACTTGGGTCGATTCACTTACTGTTGAAGACCTTAAGAAAATGTGGGCGGAAGATGGAACAGCAAAAAAATGGTCTGACATCAATCCTAGCTGGCCAGCTGAAGAAATCGTCTTCTATTCACCAGGTACAGATTCTGGCACATATGACTACTTCAATGAGGTTGTCTTAGAAGATGCGGATCTTGTAAAATCTGCAACACTTTCTGAAGATGACAA
This sequence comes from uncultured Sporosarcina sp., assembly GCA_964632025.1. Classification (GTDB taxonomy): domain Bacteria; phylum Bacillota; class Bacilli; order Bacillales_A; family Planococcaceae; genus Sporosarcina. Next base: position 24,339 of record CAZWAW010000016.1, on the reverse strand, counting down.
CGTTCTTGTTACAGGCATTAAAGGCGACAAAAACGCAATTGGATTTTTCGGTTATGCATACTATGAATCAAATAAAGACTCTCTGAATGCAGTATTAATTGATGGAGTTGAACCGAATGCACAAACGATCGAGTCCGGCGAATACACACCGTTCTCACGTCCACTATTCGTTTATGTTAGCAATGCTGCACTAAAAGAGAAAAAAGAAGTTCGTAACTTCATGGAATATGTAATCGACAATGCTGGCGAAATGGCAAAAGCAGTCGGTTATGTACAACTTCCTGACGCGGACTACGAAGAAGCACGTAAAGCATTAGATTCTGTGAAGTAAAATCTAATTATCCTCAAGCATAGAAGCAATTCAGGCTGCCCTGCATAGTAGGGCAGCCATTATCCTTTCAACAACGCTATCTCTAAACTAAACAACGTTATCCACTAGGAGGTTCATGGATTGACTTCAATAAAACCGACAGAAAAGTTGCGAACACGCGATATCATTGCTGCTGCTAAAAAGAATGAGAAGTTCGGCAAAATCATCCCGCACCTTTTACTTACTGTCACTTCCGTTACTGTACTGGCAACATTCGGGATTATCTACACATTACTGAAAGAAACATTCATCTTTTTTCAAGAAGTAAAAATTACCGACTTCATTTTCGGCACAGAGTGGGCACCTTTCTCCAATGCTGATCAGGCATTCGGCGTACTTCCCTTAATCGTCGGTACTTTAAAAATTGCAGGTGTCGCGCTTCTTATCGGGGTCCCTCTCGGACTTGCGTGTGCGATTTTCCTCAGTGAATATGCGTCACCCAAAATCAAAAAGTTCATCAAACCAATTATTGAATTACTAGCTGGAATTCCAACGATTGTTTACGGATTTTTCGCCTTAACAGTCGTGACGCCATGGCTGCAGTCATTCATTCCACAACTAAAATTATTTAACGCACTAAGTGCCGGTATTGTTGTCGGTATTATGATTTTACCAATGATTATCTCGCTTTCGGAAGATGCACTTTCTGCTGTTCCTACTTCATTCCGCGAGGGGTCTTATGCACTCGGGTCTACCAGATTTGAAACAGCTATCAAAGTCGTGTTCCCAGCAGCTATTTCCGGGATTGCCGCATCGATTATTCTTGCTGCATCACGCGCTGTAGGCGAAACAATGATCGTCTCACTTGCCGCGGGTTCCACGCCGATATTCAATATGGACTTTACAGGTTCAATTCAAACGATGACTTCTTATATCGTTCAAGTCGCAACAGGCGACGCAGGCTATGGTACAACAATCTATTACTCCATTTACGCTGTTGGTTTCATGCTATTCCTGTTCACATTCCTGATGAACCGGGCCGCTTTATACATCAAGACGAAATTCAGGGAGGAATACTAATATGGACCGCGTTCTCCAGTCAAAAACAAATCAGCGGCTGACAAAAGATTTTGCGATGAAATGGCTGTTCGGCGCAGTCGCCGCCGCCGTTCTCGGAATTACATTCTTCCTGTTTTACGGTATTGGTGCAGATGGAATCGGACGGTTGAATCTTTCATTCTTTACGAATTTCGGATCCCGTTTCCCTGAAAAGGCGGGCATTAAAGCAGCGCTTGTCGGCACACTGGCTCTCATGGCCGTTGTTATTCCGGTATCCATGTTCCTAGGCCTTTGTTCGGCCATTTACCTTGAAGAATATGCTAAAAAAAATAAATGGACCTCTTTTATTGAGATGAATATCAGTAATCTTGCCGGCGTGCCTTCTGTTGTCTTCGGACTTCTTGGCCTGACTGTGTTCGTCCGTGCATTATCGCTTGGTAACAGTATCCTTGCTGCTGGATTGACAATGAGCTTGCTAATCTTACCCATCATCATCGTCGCTTCCAAGGAAGCACTTCGTTCCGTTCCCGATACACTTCGGGAAGCGTCATACGGCATGGGCGCAACAAAATGGCAAACAATTATTCATGTGATTTTACCATCCGCAGCAGGTTCTATTTTGACAGGTAGCATCCTTTCCTTCTCACGTGCCATCGGTGAAACAGCACCGCTTATCGTTCTTGGGATTCCGGTTATCGTTCAATTCCTACCTACAGGACCGCTTAGTACATTTACAGCTCTTCCGATGCAAATTTACGACTGGGCCAAACGTCCGCAACCTGAATTTGCAGATGCTGCCTCTGCAGGTATTATCGTGTTGATGGTGTTGCTCATTACAATGAACGGATTTGCAATTTACTTTAGAAACAGATCGGAAAAAAAGCTTAAAAATTGATAGGAGGATTATTATGACAAAAACACTCGTTCGACCTACCGAAGACGCCAAGCTCCGTGTCATGAAAAATGAAAACTGGACAAAAGCCGTTTATGAAACAAATGGTTTAAATCTTTGGTATGGCACGGCACACGCGCTAAAAAACATCGACCTGTCCATCAATGAAAAAGAAGTAACAGCAATCATTGGCCCTTCCGGCTGTGGAAAATCGACGTATTTAAAAACATTGAACCGTATGGTAGAAAACGTAGGGGACGTCACCATTTCTGGTAATGTTACATTTATGGGCAATAATATTCTTGGCAAAGCGATGTCCGTAGAATTGCTTCGTTCAAAAGTCGGTATGGTATTCCAAAAACCCAATCCATTCCCGAAATCCATCTATGAAAACGTCGCGTACGGCCCAAAGATTCATGGTATCCGTAACAAAGCAATGCTGGATACCATTGTTGAAGACAGCTTGCGTAAGGCAGCCTTATGGGATGAAGTAAAAGACCGTCTGAACAAAAGTGCATATAGCCTTTCTGGCGGTCAACAACAACGACTATGTATCGCTCGCTGCCTCGCAGTCGACCCTGAAGTGATCCTAATGGATGAACCAACTTCAGCACTTGATCCGGTATCCACACATAAAGTCGAAGAATTGATTCGTACCATTAAAAACGACGTTACAATTGCAATCGTTACACATAACATGCAACAAGCAGCACGAATTTCAGACCGTACAGCATTTTTCCTGAACGGCGAAATCGTTGAATGCGATCGTACATCGACACTATTTAGCACGCCGACAGACGAGCGCACCGATGACTACATTAACGGTCGCTTCGGTTGATAATCTCATATGGTAATCAAAAAGGGTATCTCAAGTTAGTGTTTTCTCACTATCTTGAGATACCCTTTTATTTTTTTAGCAAAATAAAAAATCGGAGATATCGCTAATAACGACATCCCCGATCTATGGTTTAGTATCTTATTCAGTTCCCATTTCTTCTTGCACAACATCGACAATTCGCTGAACTAGACGTACACACTCTTCTTCAGAAGGCGCTTCTACCATGACGCGTACGAGTGGTTCAGTGCCCGAAGGACGAACAAGGACGCGACCATTGCCGGCCATCTCTTTTTCTACGTCTGCTATTACTTCTGCTACTAGTGTATTATCCGTCACTGCATGTTTATCCGTTACACGTACATTGACAAGTTTTTGCGGATAAATTTTCATGCCTGCCGCAAGTTCAGATAGCTTACGTCCAGATATTTTCATAATGTTCACGAGCTGAAGTCCTGTAAGAAGCCCATCACCTGTTGTATTGTAATCGTGGAAAATAATATGGCCCGATTGCTCGCCGCCAAGATTATAATTTCCTTTTCTCATTTCTTCGACGACATATCGATCTCCAACAGCTGTCTGAATACTCTTCATGCCATGCTCGGTAAGTGCTTTATAGAAACCTAGATTACTCATAATCGTCGAGACGATTGTTCCTGATTTAAGGCGACCTTCTTCATGTAAATGACGTGCGATGATGAACATAATCTGGTCTCCATCGACAACCTCTCCACGTTCATCGACAGCGATAAGACGATCACCGTCTCCGTCAAATGCTAAGCCGATATGGGCACCTTTTTCAACAACGAGTTTACCTAGTTCTTCAGGATGAGTCGAACCGACACCGTCATTAATGTTCAAGCCGTTTGGCGATGCTCCCATTGTTGTTAGGTCTGCATCAAGATCAGCAAACAGATGTGTTGCCAGTGTAGATGTCGCACCATGTGCACAATCGAGTGCAACATGAATTCCCGTGAATTCCTCGTCGACCGTCTGTTTTAAGTACTGGATATATTTATGTCCGCCTTCAAAATACTCTGTTATAGAACCGACGCCTGCTCCAGTCGGACGTGGTAACGAGTCCTCTTGTACGTTCAACAGTTGCTCAATTTCTTCTTCCTGCTCATCCGTCAGTTTATAACCATCTGCACCGAAAAATTTGATGCCATTGTCTTCAACAGGATTATGTGAAGCTGAGATCATGACTCCGGCCTGTGCATTCATGACGCGCGTCAAGTAAGCGACACCTGGTGTGCTAATAACCCCAAGAGTCATCACTTCAACACCCGTCGATAAAAGGCCCGCAATTAGGGCATTTTCAAGCATATGACCCGAGATACGCGTATCCCTTCCGACGAGTACTTGTGACTTTCCTGATGATTCTTTCGTTAACACATGCCCACCAATTCTACCTAATCTAAAAGCAAGCTCCGGTGTCAATTCTTTATTTGCAACCCCACGGACGCCATCGGTCCCGAAATACTTTGTCATTTTCATTCTCCCTTTCAATCCTGCATATTCAACCGAATGTCAAGCAAGTTCAATATGCATCGTTACTTCTTTATCTGATAGTATCCATTCTATATCTAGGGGTCCTTCAACCAAGACTGAGAAATTCTGTTCTCCTTCGTCCGTTGTTCCAGACGCATCGATGTAGACGGTGAAATCTGATTTCTCCAATGTATCCATTACATCTTGTTCCGCCGTGACAGTTAGTACAATCAAACCAGCTGCTGGTTTTCGAAATGAACTCGTAAAGTTTTCATCAAGCCCTTTTACAGTAACAGGCATGTCTTTAAATTCCTTCGTAACTACTTTTACGTCTTCAACAGGTGGTTCCGGATTAAGTACTTCCAAATCTGAGTTTGAGTCGGTCACTGTTGCGTCTATTTTCACTTTAATTTTATCCAAAGACATCTTTGAAACGCCCTTAGGTTTTTTCAAATCAATCATCATTGTTCCTTGTCCTTTTACTTCAGATACATCCACATCAACGCTGAATTCTTTAATCTGATCCAGTACTTTCCGTGGTCCGAATAAACTAATCGTTTTATCCTGAGCTGAAACGTCATCGACAGTGACATCTGTAACCGGAACTCCACGCGATTTAAGGACGATTGGCACTTCTTTACTATATTCGGAAATCTCAACTTTGACTGTCACTTGCTCAGGTACAATCGTCACATTCAGCTTCGTTAAATCTTTGTCTAGGACCCGGACCCGCGCTTGCTGCTCGAATGATTTGTTAATTTCCTTGTCCCCTGTTATAGAGGCTTTTACAAAACTGATTGATTCAATAACACTCTTCGCGCCCGTTACTTCGATAGTTGACGGAAGCACATCTATCTTAACAACATTGAACTCTTCGGCGAGCAGACGTTCATTCAGTTCAGGATCCACTCGGAATGTTTGCGTGATTTTCTCTTCGATCACGACTTCAATTGTCGCAGGATCTAACCGTACTTGCAGCTTTTCAGAAATATTCTCATGTTCAATCTTAACTGTGTGCCTGCCCATTGGTAAGCTCGACAAATCAACTCGTAGCGTAAAATCTTTTAATAATTTCGTTGTCTGGACAATATTCGCCGGACCTTCAATGGTCATATTGACCGTTTCTGGGACTCCCGTCACGACAAGGTTTTCATTGTCATAATAGACTTGTACGGGGAAATCACGAATGATGTCCATCGTATCTCCTACTGCTTTGTTGCCTTTTTTTTCTTCCGCCTGTACGGTAAAAAAAAGAATAATAGCAAGGAATAAGGCTGTCAAGCGAAGAAACCATGGGCTATTCATAAATTTATCCATTTTTTCTCCACCTCCACTTCCAGATGGAAGAATCCTGTTTTTCAGTTATTAAACCGAACCAGACTATCCGCAACCGCGCTTCAAATTCCTCCATATCAAGATTTCGATCTATATCGCCATTGGCAGTAAGGCTTACTGCTCCAGTTTCTTCTGACACGATAATCGTTACAGCATCCGTTACTTCACTAATTCCAAGGGCTGCTCTATGTCGTGTCCCAAGCTCCTTTGAGATGAACGGACTCTCTGACAGCGGCAAATAGCATCCTGCTGCTGCAATGCGGTTACGCTGGACAATGACTGCTCCGTCATGGAGTGGCGTATTCGGGATGAAGATATTGATAAGGAGTTCGGATGTAATCAGCGAATCCATACCGGTACCAGTTTCAATGTATTCGCTGAGACCTGTTTCCTTTTCAATTGAAATAAGCGCTCCAATTCGACGTTTCGCCATATAACTGACAGATTTCACAAACGCTTCAATCAGACGGTCCCGTTCCTCTTCTTCCTGCATCATTGTACGAGCAAACAGTCGCCCTCTACCAATTTGCTCGAGAGCACGCCGCAGTTCCGGCTGGAAGATGATAATAATAGCCAGAAATCCAAATGGAAGAACCTGATCCATCATCCATTGCAACGTATTTAAGCCAAAAAACTCTGTCAGAATACGAGCAATTAGAAGCACAAAAATCCCTTTTAAAAGCTGAACCGCTTTCGTTCCTTTTATAATCGTAATCAATTTATAAAAAACAAACCAGACGAGAAGCACATCTACGATATTAATAAATGCCGCTACTGGACTGAAATCAACTAATTCTTGCCATTTTGGCATGTGCTTCGCCTACCTTCATAAACAGTTTCTTATGCGTACAGTATAGCATAACAGCACTGCACTGTCCTTTCTTAGAAAAGAACAAAAGAGCGACTGCTTACCACTCTAAACGGTTCGCATGGGTCGCCCTGTCTACTTTTCGTCTTGCTTGTCATCTTTTGAGGATGGGAAGATGTCTTTAACTGTCTTTTTCATTTTATACCAGAGCCAGTCAAACATTTTGTCAATTTCCTCGCTCTTTCCAGTCACAATCGCTGTAGAGGCCATATATTTAGAACCCCTAATAACTGTTACGTTGCCATCTACTTCTCCTTCAATACGGAGTGTGCCATTTTTAACGACAATGTCACCTTTAACAGTTTCACCAGCAGGCACGAGTACTGTTTGTCCCTCGACAATTAGATTCGGTTGTTTCGTCACCGCAAACTGCTGGTCGTTTTCGTAACTTGAAAACAGCGTTGCACTCATAAGAATTACAAACATGGCTGCCGCTGCCAAAAATGGATGGCTACGCAACCAGCGTTGAACGCCTGCTTGCGATTTCTCTTTGGGAAGTCGAGCCATAACATTATTGACAAAGCTGTCCGGCGCATTCATTTTTGTAGCACTTCCTATAAAAGCAATCGACTCAGTTAAGCCATTCATGATTTCTTTACATTCTTTACAGCTATCTAGGTGTTCTTTCAATAGCCGTTCTTCGTCACGGCTAATATCACCGTCTAAATACGCATGCATATAGTGAACGATTTGTTCCGGACACGTATTCATAGTAATTACCTCCTACATATTACCTATTTGTTTCCGAAGCGCTTCCCGTCCTCTATGGACACGGGTCTTTACGGTCCCTAGTGGTAATTCCAAAATGTCACCGATCTCTTGCAACGGCAATTCTTCTATATACCTTAAAATGATGACGGAACGGTATTTATCAGGAAGCCTTCCGATTTCGTAATGGATACGTTCCTGTAATTCCATTCTTTCGACTTCCTCTTCAGGCAGCTCACCTGATGCGGCAATTTGTGAGTACATATTCAGACCATCTGTACCCGGTACATTCGCATCGAGATAATAATCGGGTTTCTTTTTTCGGATTCGGTCAATGCATAAATTCGTCGCAATCCGAAACAGCCACGTTGAAAACTTCCGTTTTTGGTCGAATGTATGAATATTGATATAGGCACGGACAAATGCTTCCTGCGCGATATCTTCTGCCTCTTGTGCGTTGCCAAGCATCCTGTAACATACTTGGTATAGGCGATGCTGAAATAAAGTCACGACTTCTTCAAATGCATTTTGATCGCCTTTCAAGACTTCATTTATTCGTTTATTGATCAGTTCATCCAATGTAGTTCACCCTCCGCTCTATGCGGCTGTCCCTTCTATACGTTTGAAGGTGTCGACAGGTTTCATTTTTTTCATTAATTTTATTTTAACAGATATTGTTAGTTATTTCCTCACTATATTTAATGGTTGGAAAAGTAAGGGACTTTTGATTAAAGTGAAATACGGGTTTCGAAACGGTTGTCTCAGTGATACATGGCGTTTTCGGGGTTCACCCGCGATTCTCCTAAAAAAATCCATACCTATTGATTAACCATTTACTTGCATAAAAAACTAGTGAGAAGGAATTGAAGGGCTTGATGACCTTCATTTTCACTGGATTACTTTCGGCCCGCTTACGGCTAACTATTCATGACAGATTTACTGATGAGGGTCCTAGTGTGGCTACACTATTCAAGTGATAAATGCAGTTATGTTTGAAGGAAACGAATAGATAACTTTCTATAGAGATTGTAAGTGCCCGAAGATGCAATTTCGGGCACTCTTGCACGTTGTATAATGTGCTTCTTACTTACTTTTAGCAAAGGGTATAGATCTAATCATGTGATGCTTACTATGATAGGTTGAAGTATTGAATATGTCATATGAACTAAGCGCAGGCGCCTTACAAGGGGCAGCCGGAGCGTTATTGAATAGAATCATTAGCTCAATCTATATATATATTCAGCACTATTTTTTTAGAATTACCTGGGTGGTATAACGAACAAATCGAGCGAAGAAGCGACAAGTGTGAGCCGAAGTAATAAGATCGACAGTATTCTTCTGGAGGGCTTATTGCGTAAGGCCATCACCAAGCGACTAAGCGGTTTTGGAAGAACACTCTATTTGTTAAGTACCAACTATACACGTAGCTCCCAGTAGGTGATTATGTTATTCACTGGTTATTCTTAGTTAATCAACAGGCGCGAAAAAAAAGCCCATCTAAGTTACTAGACGGGCTTCTAAGAACTGATTAAAGTAGTTTTTCTCCAAACAGTGAGCCCATTAAACCTACCGCAACATCAGCTGTTTTATTTTTCTCATCCAAAATCGGATTTACTTCTACAAATTCAGCCGAAGTAATCATGCCTGAGTCTTCCAGCATTTCCATTGCAAGATGACTTTCTCGATAACTAATTCCGCCCGGTACCGGCGTTCCGACTCCTGGTGTATACAGGGGATCGAGCCCATCTAAGTCAAGGGACAAGTGGACACCGTCGACTTCACGCGAACGTAGATAGGCGAGAGCGTCTTCCATAACCGCCGTCATTCCGTAGCGATCGATTTCATGCATCGTAAACACCTTGATACCTTGTTCCTTGATCAATTGACGTTCTTCCGGATCCACAGAACGTGCTCCAATGATGACAACATTCTCTGGTTTTACTTTTTGGCCTTCACTATGTATATTAACGAGACTTTCATGTCCTAATCCGACACTTACAGCAAGAGGCATTCCATGAATATTACCGGAAGGCGATGTCTCTGCAATATTGAAATCTGCATGCGCATCATACCAAATGACGCCGAGGTTTTTGTACTTGTCCGAAAGGCCAGCGAGTGTTCCAATAGCGATGCTGTGGTCCCCTCCTAAAACAAGTGGGAATCTGCCTGCTTCTACAACTTCAGAAACTTTTCGTGCAAGTTCAGTAGTCGCTTGAATGACTTCATCCAAGTTCTTTAGATTCGAATCGCTGTGTGTTTTTCGTTCCACAGCACTTACCTGAACATCGCCCTCATCCGTCACCTGATGCCCGATCGATTCAATTCTTCCTACAGCACCTGCATATCGGATTGCGCTTGGTCCCATATCCACCCCACGACGACTTTGTCCAAAATCAAGTGGTACGCCGATTAATGAAATATTCAAATGTTGCATGTCAAATTACCTCCCCTTATCTATACCCTAGTATAAGTCCATCGGAAGGTTTGGCTCAACTCAACAGGTATCTGAATATTTATTCGTTTACAACTCTTCCTTCATGAACTGTTCGCAGCCGTCAGGAGACGTTGGTTTACTGTAGTAATATCCTTGACCCTCGCGACAACCTAGATTCATTAGGATAACGGCTTGTTCTTCATTCTCCACACCTTCTGCAATGACGTTCAAGCCTACTGTATCGGCTAAAGTTACAATCGCCTTAACGATTGCTTGACTATCTTTATTTAAGTGTATATCTCGCACAAAGGACCTATCGATTTTAATCGTATCAGCTGGCAGTTCTTTGATGTAACTAAACGTACTATAACCTGTGCCAAAGTCATCGATAGACACCGCAATGCCCAATGCCCTTATCTCACGAATTCTCCCCTGCATATCTTCCCGGTCGGCAAATGCACTTTCAGTTAATTCGATTTCAATCAAATCCGTTGTGACACCTGTCTCATCGAGAATTGTTTTAATCGTATGCAAGATGGTTGGCTCTTCCAATTGTACAGCTGACATATTGATAGCCACACGAAACGGTTCATATCCACTATCCTGCCACTTTTTCGCCTGTCCGCAAGCTTCACGTAGCACCCATTCCCCGAGAGGTATGATAATTTTTGTTTCTTCCGCCACCGGAATGAACTTATCGGGTGGTATCTTCCCAAGTTCGGGATGATTCCAGCGCACTAACGCTTCAACGCCTATCAATTTACCTGTTTTCAAGTTCACTTTAGGCTGATAATCAAGATGGAGGTGGCCCAGATGAACGCTTTTCCTCAGTTCATTCTCCAGCAAGATCCGCTCTAATGTTTTAGTCGCTGTTCCGTGCTGATACATTTCACATCCGCCGCCGCCATGCTCCCTGGCGATAGAAAGGGCTTTTTCCGCTTTCATTACGAGCTCTGTAGGTTTTTTAGCATGCTCAGGGTACAAGGCGATCCCGAAACTTAAAGACGATGTGTGCATTTGATCTTTTACTTCAATAGGCTCCTCAATAAATTGCTGAACTTCTTTTGTCAGCTGTTCAGCGTGTTGTGCATCACGTACATCTAGCAGAAGGAATGCAAATTCATCACCTGATAGTCTGCCAATAATTGTATTTCCCTTTAGAATTGTCCTTAATCTCTTCGCAATAACGGACAAAATATAATCGCCTACCTCATGTCCAAGTGAATCATTCACATAGCGAAGACGGTCGACATTCATATAGACAAAGGCCCGATTTGTCCCCTGTTTTTTCGCTACTTCTATTTCTTGATGAAATATTTTCCGAAATGAAGTTCGGTTAGGTAAACTGGTCAATTGGTCATTATAAGCAAGATCGCGTATCATCCGCTCAGACTCTTTATTCTTAGTGATGTCATAGCGAATGGAGATATATTGATAGGGCTTTCTATTATCATTTAAAAATGGCACTATCGTCGTGTCGACCCAATAATAAGTTCCATCTTTGGCTTTATTACATATTTCACCATTCCATGTATTTCCTCGGCCAATTGTCGCCCATATCTCTTTGAAAAACGACGAAGGATGAAAGCCTGAATTGATAATCCGATGGTCAACTCCCACAAGTTCCTCCACGCTGTATTGCGCTATTTTTGTAAACAACTCATTCACATACACTATTTTCCCGGTTTGGTCTGTAATAGCGACAATAGCTGATTGATCGAGTGCATAGGCAATGTCCCTAAGCATTTTTTCCGGACTATGGCTACCATCATGGCGGATCAAATCTTCTACCATCTTATTATTTTCTTGCATAAAATCACTTCTTTCCTGAAAGCCTTTTTTGAACATCCAAAGCCTGGCGAAAAATCATTACCTAAGGTATATTTCTATTTAGTTTACATTAGATTTGCACTTTCGGGCTAGAATTAAATCTAACCGAAAACAGAAAAAAACCCTTCTCACTTTCGCGAAAGGGTTAATAAAGCTATTTGCAATTCACATGGTTTGGTAAAGCAAGAAAATGGCTGGGGTAGCTGGATTCGAACCAACGAGTGACGGAGTCAAAGTCCGTTGCCTTACCGCTTGGCTATACCCCATTATTAACTAAATAATACTGTTTTCAATATTTCGCATATAAACCTTAAGGTAAACTCTTTTTAACGCTCGCGTTAAAAAAGTATTGGTGGTGGGGGGCAGATTCGAACTGCCGAACCCGAAGGAGCGGATTTACAGTCCGCCGCGTTTAGCCACTTCGCTACCCCACCATATTAAAGTATGTAGAATACAATTCAAAACCTTAAATTTAAGGCAAACTATTTTCAACACTTTGTGTTGAAAAAGTTTTAATGACCCCTACGGGATTCGAACCCGTGATACCGCCGTGAAAGGGCGGTGTCTTAACCGCTTGACCAAGGGGCCTTGTTCCTAAAATCGCTCTGGAGCTTCCAACCGGATTTGAACCGGTGACCTCTTCCTTACCATGGAAGCACTCTACCTACTGAGCTATGGAAGCATATGGCTCCGCAGGTAGGACTCGAACCTACGACCGATCGGTTAACAGCCGATTGCTCTACCACTGAGCTACTGCGGAATAATAAGTATTCATTTAAATTTGTTCATGTCGTTCAAGACAATCTCCATTATAACAAACAATAAATATTTTTCAAGACCTTTTTTCAAAGTTTGTTTTGTTCCCGACAGCAACTTATATATAGTATCACGCCTTTTGCATATTTGTCAACACACTTTCATAAACTTACGGTAGATTATGCAAAAAGGGGACAACATATGCGAAACAAGTACATGATCACCACCATTATTTGCTGCGCGCTCTTCCTGCTCCTTCCCGCTTTACCTAAGCAACTGTCTCTCGTATCCGTATTCCGTGTAACGGAGGAGCCTGCTGTTATTGTACGCGGCGCTAGCGGCTCCGCACTGACCGTAAATATTTCATTCGGGGATGTAGAAGTGGAACGATGGATCCGAGAACTCAGTAAACCATATCCACTCCTACTCGTTGATATGAAATGGGCTGGGCGTTTTCCCGAAACTGTACAACTTATTAAAGAGAAGAATATTTCTGTGGGGCTTCTCGGTGATAACGGAATAACCTATGATCAAAACACCCCATTGTTCATAGAGCAACTTAAGCAATTTGAAAAAACGTTCGGAGTAAAGCCTCTTTGGTTCCGTACAATTGACGAAGTCTTTCCAAGCACCTTGCATAGTATGCTCTGGGAAGCTGAAATTAATGCGCTAGGTTCATCTGTTGTTTGGGATGGCGGCGAACTTCCCGCTATCACTAAAGGCGAAATCATTTCTATCCCCCATCACCGGGATAACCGTGTTGATTTAGCTAAATTAAAAAGATTAGATAAAGATCGGACCTTTATATCTGTAGAAACTATGTTGTTCGAGACAAAGGTGGATGTCAAAAAAATACCCGAATAATCTAATCGTTGCATCTGCTCTCTATAAAAAAACAGCACAATCCGCCACTACTGGCAATTGTGCTGTTTCTTTATTTTACTTTAGCAGATTTCGTAACTTTCCCTCGTGCTTTTCTACGCGCTTCCAGTTTCACCTTGTCTTCATCTGACTGCTTGTTGAACTTTGGCAGTACTAAGATTTGATAGGCATTCACTGCAAGAAGTGGGAATAGCATGATTGTGACCCATGAATCGATATTACCTGAACGTACCATCAACGCCGGTAACCATTCAAGTGTTGTAATAACGATCATGAAGAATAGTGCTGAAATGAGCGTGTGTTTCTTCGTCCATTTCGCTTTGAAATAAGCGGTTACTGCAGAAACACCAATAAGTGTTGCAAGTAACCCAAGGTACAGCAATGTGCGGCCCGTTTCACCTGACGTCAATTGGAATCTGAAGAAGATGAGGTCAAACAGGACAATTGCAATGATTAAAAGCTGAACCCAGTTCCACAATGTGAGTGTCTTAAAGATATTCACACCAAATTGATGGACCGTTAAATAAGCAAAAAAGCCCATTTGCGCAACGACGCTCATCGTAAATCCAAGGAAGATCATCCACAGAAACGCACCTATAAATTGGCCGTATTCACCGTTGGATAAATATTGAGAGAAGAACTCCCAGCGGACAATTAATCCTACAACTGCCGTCACGAATCCTCCGATTAGTAATGCCGTAAAAAAGAATTTGACCCAATTTCGTATTGTCACAATAGTGATCCTCCGTTTTGTTTTTCCTTTCAATAGTGTAACAACGTTTTGCTTAAAAATCTATTTCATTAAACGATTCATGCATATTCTGCGCTGTATTGTGAACAATAAATGAAAATGCTTGTGGAAGGGAATTTGATTTCAATGAAAAAAAGAATTGGTCTATTCCTGTTTTCAGCTCTTTTATTGACGGGATGCAGCATGCAGCAGACTGCTCCAACATACGACGAAACGAAAAAAATGATGACCGATGCGCTTCAGTCGGAGGATGGAAAAAAGGCAATTCGGCAAATGTTCGGGGATCCGGAATTCAAGAAACTACTTATTCTAGAACAACCGGAAGTAAAGAAATCCGTCGAAGAAACCCTCCTTTCTAAAAAAGGAGAAGACTTTTGGAAGAAATCGTTCGAGGATCCAAAGTTTACGGAATCCATTGCGAAAAGCATGAAGGAACAGCAGCAGGATATCATGAAACAACTGATGGATGATCCGTCATTCCAAAAACAGTTAGAAGAGTTTTTCTCCCAGCCCGACATGTTAAAACAGTTGGAAACTGTTACACAGTCAGCGAATATGAAAAAACATCTTGAAAAAGTTGTTGAAGAAACCATTAACAGTCCTTTGTTGCAAACGAAATGGCAAGAACTTATTTTGAAGGCTGGTGAACTGAAACCGGTAGATGGCGGGGGTAGTGAAGCTGCTAAACCGGAGAAAGGTAAAGGCGGAGAAGGCAAATAGCCTTCTCCACCTTTTTTAATAGGTATTATTTCGCTGTTTTCTTAATAATATTTTCCGCGATACCCATGTAAATTTTCCCGATAGGATGATCTTCCGCATAGACAGAAGGTGCAAAATCTTCTTCATCCCAATCTGGCTGACCTAGTGGTATTTGCCCAAGTAACTCTGTGCGAAGTTCCTCAGCTAGTTTTACGCCGCCGCCTTGGCCGAATACGAATTCGCGTTTACCTGATGTTTTTGATTCGAACCAAGACATATTTTCAATAACCCCAAGCAATTCATGATCCGTCTGAAGTGCCATTGCTCCAGCACGCGCAGCAACAAATGCAGCTGTCGGATGCGGAGTTGTTACAACGATTTCTTTAGAAGTCGGAATCATCTGGTGGATATCGAGCGCAACATCCCCTGTACCCGGTGGCAAGTCGAGGAATAGGTAGTCAAGATCTCCCCACTCAACGTCACGGAAGAACTGGTCGAGTGCTTTCCCAAGCATTGGACCACGCCACACAACCGGTGCGTTATCCTCAACAAAGAATCCCATAGAAATAACTTTTACGCCTAAACGTTCAACTGGAATAATCCGGTCTCCCCGAACAACTGGCAAATCAGTTACACCCATCATATCAGGTACACTAAAACCATAAATATCAGCGTCAATTAAACCGACCTTTTTCCCGAGACGCGCAAGCGCTACAGCAAGGTTGACTGAAACAGTCGATTTACCAACTCCGCCTTTACCAGACGCAATTGAAATAAATTCAACAGCATTTAGCGGTGACAATAAATCTTGTGCTTCCGATTCCGTCACTTTTCCACGGAACTGCTCCAGCACTTCTGCCGATAATTCTTCGAAACGGATACCAACAGAATCAGCACCTGCTCCTTTCAGTGCATCGACCACTTGTGTTTGAAGACCCATCTGTTCAGCAGTATTAATTTTAGCGATAGCTATCTTCACGCTAACATGCTTCTTCTCCGGCTTGATTGTTACACCTGTAATTCCACTCGTCTCCGCAAGCGTTTTATGTAAAAACGGATCTTTCAGTTGCCCCAACAATTCACGTACTGCTTCTTCATTCATCAATGTAGACACCCCTTGGAGGTTTATTCATTCGCCTCCAAGTATACCATAATAAGCTACCCACAAATCCCATTAAGGCTCTCACTTTTCATCTGCAGTATGAAATTCAATGATCCCTTCCATAATTGCATCAGCCACCTTGCCTTGATAAGTAGGGTCAATTAGGAGAGCTCTTTCCTCGTTATTTGACAGAAAACCTGTTTCAACGAGAACTGCTGGAGTCGGTACTTTTTTCAATAAATAAACGCCCTTAATTGCCATTGCTACTCGTTCCGTATTTTTTAAATTAGCCTGGAATGATTCTTGAATAGCTTTTGCCAAAAATTCACCATTAGGATCTCCCCCGGGATGATAAAAAACTTGAGATCCGCGCCATCTTTCCTCAGGTATTGCGTTAACGTGAACGCTGATGAACATATCAGGTTTTTCACTGATTGCAATGCTTTCCCTCAATTTCAAATCAGCCATTTTGCGTTCGCGAGTTGTTCCGAATTTCTCAGCCGGGGCATGTTCGGCCAACGCGTCGCCATCTTTTGTCCGCGTCATGATAACTGTCGCCCCTTTCTTTTCAAGCCGCTTCTTCAATTCATGGGAGATACTCAGTGTAATATCCCGTTCTACTACATCCCCGGACGAAGCTCCTCCGTCCATCCCTCCATGTCCGGGATCGATAAGTATCTTCACCCCACCAAGCTCTGCGGGCATGAAAAAATTCCGATCTGACGAAGCCTTGACACCATACATAACAATTCCAAGAGAGCACACAAATAATAAACAGATCACAAACCACCGTTTCATATGGACACCGCCTTTTTCCTTCACTATACGCAGAACCGACGGAAGTTATGTCCTACTTTTAGCAGAGATGAAAGTCAATAATGTTTTTGCTGAACTAAACAACACTCCGCGTATTCCAAAAACCAAAAAAGGAACCCCGAAAGGTCCCTCTCACAAAAAGAATTATTCAGTAGCGCCTTCCCATTCGAGCATGCCGCCTACCATGTTTGTTACATCATAGCCTTCATCCGCTAGGAACTCTTGTGCACGTCCACTACGGCCGCTTGAGCGACAGATAAGTATATATGACTTTGAGCTATCAAGTTCGCCCATACGCACCGGCACGTCGCCTAGAGGGATGTGAATTGCGCCTGGGATCATCCCTGCCGCTACTTCATCCGCCTCGCGCACGTCAACTAAGTTAAGCTGCTCACCTTTTTCCAACCGCCCTTGTAATTCGGTAGTTGTGATTTCTTTCATATCAAATCATCCTCCTTACTTTTTCTACGTCTATACTTTAACACAAAAAAGCCCTTTTCCACGAATGGAGAAGGGCTTTTTTTGAATGTAAGATTAACGTTTTGAGAACTGTGGTGCACGACGTGCGCCTTTAAGACCTGGTTTTTTACGTTCTTTCATTCTTGCATCACGTGTAAGAAGTCCTGCTGATTTAAGCGCTGGACGGAAGTCAGGGTCTACTTGAAGTAGAGCACGTGCAACTCCGTGACGGATTGCTCCTGCTTGTCCAGTGTATCCACCACCATCAACGTTTACAAGGATATCGTAGCTTCCAAGAGTTTCTGTAATTACAAGTGGTTGTTTGATAATTTCGCGAAGTGTCGCGAATGGTACGTAGTCTTCTACGTCGCGTTTGTTGATGATAATTGTGCCATCTCCAGGAACTAGACGTACACGAGCTACTGAGCTTTTACGACGGCCTGTGCCGAGATATTGTACTTGTGCCAAGTTGTTTCCTCCTCTTTAATTAACCGCGAAGTACGAATACTTCTGGTTGTTGTGCTGCGTGCGGGTGATCCGGTCCAGCGTATACGTTAAGTTTTCTGTATGTTTGACGGCCTAAAGGACCTTTTGGAAGCATTCCTTTAATTGCAAGTTCAAGCATTTTTGTTGGGAAGTTTGTACGCATTTCAAGAGCCGTACGTTGTTTCATGCTGCCCGTGTAACCTGAGTGACGGTAGTAAATTTTGTCTTTCAATTTGTTACCTGTAAGATGAATTTTCTCTGCATTGATGATGATGACGTGGTCACCTGTATCAACGTGAGGTGTGAACGTTGGTTTATGTTTGCCGCGCAAAAGTGATGCAACTTCAGAAGCAAGACGACCAAGCGTCTGTCCTTCAGCGTCGACAACGAGCCATTTACGCTCTACTTCGTGACCTTTAGCCATGAATGTTGTACGCATAATTTTATCCTCCTAAATGAATCTCTATTAGTTCCCGTTTTCTCTATCCCTAAACACAAGTTTACCTTCCGGGGCTTATTTGTGGGGTTATTGAAATACCATTACTCATCTTATACTGAATTCCACATTAAGTCAAGCGATTCCTCTAAATACGCTAGGAAAAGTTGCCTTAGTCTTTGTAGCTCACTTCTTCTAGATACAAACCGTGTGCTGGCGCGGTTTTAACGTTAGCTTTACGGCTGCATGATTCAAGTATTTGCTTGACGTCTGCCGGTGTTTTCCAGCCGTTCCCAACGACAAGAAGCATACCTGCAATGCTTCGAACCATATTATATAAAAAACCGTTTCCTTCGATTGTCATGATAAGGTGATCACCTTGTTTTTCAAGTGTCAGCCTTCTCACCGTTCTGACTTTATTGGAAGTAGCGGTTTTTGATGAACAGAAACTTGTGAAATCATGCGTCCCAATTAAATAGGCAGCAGCTTCCTTCATCGCCTGAATATCAGGGTTCGACCTACCAAGATGAACGGAAAAGTTACGTTCAAACGGACTATGCACTTCGTTATAGGACCACTTATAAGCATACGTCTTGCCAGTAGCAGAATAACGGGCATGGAAATCTTCGCTAACATATTCAACTTCAACTAACCGGATATCTGTAGGCAAAAGAACGTTTAATGCCAGCTTCCATCGATCTATCGGCAAGTTCAGTGGTGTATCAAAGTGAATCACTTGGCCATTTGCGTGAACACCCGAATCCGTCCTGCCGCTTGCGACCGAAAAAATTTCCTTATCTTTATGCATCTTCACTAACGCCTTATCAATTTCCAATTGAACCGTTCGCATACCCGGCTGTATCTGGTACCCAGAAAAACGAGTACCATCATACGAAACTATCGCTTTAACACGTTGCATGTGTATTTACCTCCTATGCCCTAAGCAGGAAAAGGACGACAACCAACACAGCTAGCAATACCATTATCGTGGTATCGCGCCAATGCCACCTCAGCTGCCTGTACCTCGTCCTGCCCTCACCTCCACGATAGCCACGGACCTCCATGGCGACTGCAAGGTCTTCAGCGCGTTTGAACGCACTCACAAAGAGAGGTACGAGCAAAGGAATGACTGCACGAATTCGCTGCTTAATAGAGCCGGTACTAATGTCCGAACCCCTCGCCAATTGCGCCTTCAATATCTTATCCGTTTCATCCATCAAAGTAGGGATGAAGCGCAGGGAAATTGACATCATCAGCGCAAGTTCATGAACAGGCAATTTAAATCGCTTGAAAGGCCCCAGCAAGTCTTCCATTCCATCCGTAATTGAAATCGGCGACGTCGTTAACGTCAAGATAGACGTCAGCAAAACCAGCACAAGAAAACGAATAGAAATGAAAATCCCTTGCCTCAACCCTTCTTCGTATATCTTAATGAACTTCCAATCAACGAGAAGTGCTCCCTCTTTCGTAAAAAAGATATGCATGAGCAGCGTGAAAATAATCAAGAAAAGAATCGGTTTCAATCCATTAAACAGGAAATACAGCCGAATCCTCGAACTTAAAATAACGAGTAACGTAAATCCTAACAACACAGCATACGTCACTGTATTATTTGCCAGGAAGACTCCAATGATGAAAAGAAAAACAAATGACAACTTCGAACGGGGGTCAAGCTTGTGGACAAATGAATTGCCCGGAATATAGCGTCCAAAAATCATCTTTTCCAACATTAACGGCCACCTTCTTCCGTAGCAGCAAAAGCAATTGCCTTCGCAAGCTGAGCTTCCGTTAATGCCAGTCCCTGAAGAGGACGACCGATTAATTTCTCAACGTCACGTTGGAATTTTACTGAGCGCGGTAGGCCTAATCTAAAGGACGTCAGCTTCTTTTCATCAGCGAACACTTCCTGTGGCGTCCCGGACATGACAGAACTACCATTATGCATAACAATAATATTATCCGCATAACGTGCAGCATCTTCCATACTATGTGTCACAAGGATTGTCGTCAGTTTTTCTTCTACATGAAGACGATTAAAAAGCTCCATAATTTCAAGCCGCCCTCGCGGATCAAGTCCCGCTGTCGGCTCGTCCAAAACGAGTACAGACGGTTTAAACGCGAGAACGCCCGCAATTGCAACCCGGCGCATCTGCCCTCCAGAAAGATCGAAAGGAGACTGGTGGGCAACCTCTGGAGGAAGTCCCAGTAATTCTATCAATCGATGCGCCCGTCTTCTTGCCTCTTCTTCAGGTACACCAAAATTCATAGGACCGAACATAATATCTTTTTCAACAGTCTCTTCAAAAAGCTGATGCTCTGGAAACTGGAAAACAATACCCACGTGCCTCCGGACATCTTTCAGTCCTTTCGCTTTCGTGCCGGCAGTAATCGTAGTATCTCCGATTTTAACAATACCTTCTGAAGGCTTTAACAAACCATTCAGATGCATAAGAAGTGTCGATTTTCCTGATCCGGTATGTCCAATAATTGCAGAATAAGAGCCGGAACGTATCGTTGCATCTACACCCTGCAATGCCCTTTTCTCAAAAGGGGTATCTTTTCCATATAAATACCCTACTTGCTGAAGTGAGATGTCCATAATTCATTCACCAACTCTTCTTCCGTCATATGCTCACCGACAAGATCCATCCCATTTTCCCGTAACAAACTGGAAACTCTTAAAGCGAATGGCAAGTCCAAACCAATTTCCTCAAGTTCATTTCCTCGAGCAAATATCTGCTCCGGCGTACCAACAGTCAGAACTTTTCCTTTGTTCATGACAATAATACGATCTGCCAACAGTGCCTCTTCCAAATCATGTGTAATAGAAATGACCGTGAGGCCCGTCTTACGCTTTAACTCTTCAACTAAGTGAATTACTTCATTACGTCCTTGTGGATCAAGCATCGACGTCGCTTCATCCATTATAAGAAGCTTCGGATGTAAAGCGAGCGCTCCAGCTATTGCAACTCGTTGCTTTTGTCCGCCTGAGAGATGGTGAGGCTCTTGGTCGAGGAAATCACTCATCTTTACCTGTGCAAGTGCATCATGAACTCGAATCACCATTTCTTCGAAGGGTACTCCATTGTTCTCTAGCGCAAATGCAACATCATCTTGAACTGTCGAACCAACAAACTGATTATCTGGATTTTGAAAAACAAAACCCATCCGTGAACGAATTCCCCATATATTCTCCTCGGTCAGTTTTTCAATAAACACGTTAACGTCCCCTTCTTCCGGGAACAAAAGTCCAATCATCAATTTCGCAAGTGTCGACTTACCGGAACCATTATGGCCAACGATAGCAATCCATTCATCTTCTTGTACCGTAAACGACACGCCATCGACCGCTTTTTTTGCTACCTCGTCCTCAGAGTCATAAGAATAAGACACATTATCCATCGATAGAATTTCCTTCATCGCCTACCACCTCCGGCTACATTCGCGTTATGTATAATACGAAGGATCCCCTGCAAATTGACAAGGAATCCTTTTGAAAAAATAGTTAATTATTTTTGGATAAAAAAAAGCGCGCACCTCATCCGAAGAAATGCGCTCATATCTATGACTGGTACCAGGTGCTCAATCCGGTACCGCGGATGAGGTGCGTAGAGCTAGACCAGACGGTATGAACCGACGATCATAACACTCAGCTTTTAAAGTTGTCGTATAAATTTTTAAAAAAAGGGTGCGGCTCTGGGTACGCCAGACACACCCTCTGAAGATTTAATCAATTTCGCCTCGGTGAAATTGCGTCCAGATTTTCAATCGAGCTTGCTCGATTGAATACCTTACAAAATCTGTGACATCCGCCGGAGGCTTTGATTTTAAACAACTGGCGTCTGAATGCCGTTGTATAAAATTAAACGAGTTCGATTACAACGACAGGTGCTCCGTCGCCGCGACGAGGTCCCATTTTCATGATACGTGTATATCCACCTTGACGCTCAGTGTAGCGTGGAGCAACATTATCAAAAAGTTTTTGGATTGCGTAAATTTCTTTCTCGTTGCCTTCACCGTCTGTCACTGTAACCAGTTCGCGACGGATGAATTGTGCAACTTGACGACGTGCATGCAAATCTCCACGTTTACCAAGCGTAATCATTTTCTCAACAACTGAACGCAATTCTTTCGCACGAGCCTCTGTCGTTTGAATACGTTCGTGTACGATAAGATCTGTAGCTAGGTCGCGAAGCATTGCTTTACGTTGTGAACTTGTACGTCCAAGTTTTCTGTATCCCATAGAAGTTTCCCTCCTTCACTCTTTAAATTCGCTCAATCTTCGGTGCGTAACACTAGGTTAAGCTCGTCCAATTTCGCTTTCACTTCTTCAAGTGATTTACGTCCAAGATTTCGTACTTTCATCATTTCGTCCTCTGACTTGCTAGCAAGTTCAAGAACTGTATTGATGCCTGCACGTTTTAGGCAATTATAAGATCTAACTGAAAGGTCAAGTTCTTCAATAGTCATCTCGAGTACTTTCTCTTTCTGATCTTCCTCTTTTTCTACCATGATTTCTGCAGTTTGTGCTTCATCTGTCATACCGACAAATATATTTAGGTGTTCAGTTAGGATTTTCGCCCCAAGTGAAACAGCTTCTTTAGGACCGATGCTACCATCTGTCCAAACATCAAGTGTTAACTTATCAAAGTTCGCCATTTGACCAACCCGAGTGTTCTCCACTTGGAAGTTAACGCGTGAAACCGGAGTGTAAATAGAGTCGATTGGAATAACGCCAATAGCGAGATCCTCACGTTTGTTTTGATCAGCAGGTGCGTAACCACGTCCACGTACAGCATACATACGCATGCGCAAGTGTCCATTTTTACCAAGAGTCGCAATAGGAAGTTCAGGATTCAACACTTCTACGTCACTATCATGTGTAATGTCCGCAGCTGTGATGACACCTTCGCCTTTCACGTCTATCTCAATCACTTTCTCTTCATCTGAATAGATTTTGAGAGCCAGTTTTTTTACGTTCAAAATAATTGACGAGACGTCTTCGACGACACCTTCAATTGTTGAGAACTCATGAAGCACACCATCAATCTGGATAGATGTAACAGCAGCTCCTGGCAGTGAGGATAGAAGGATGCGGCGCAGGGAGTTTCCTAACGTGTTTCCGTATCCGCGTTCGAGTGGTTCGATGATAAACTTACCGAACTTGATGTCTTCGCCGATCATAATTGTTTCAATCTTCGGTTTCTCAATCTCGATCATTCATTTACCCTCCTTCAAAACATCAATGTATAGGCCGTTCCATATTGAAATCGATTTTCATAGACGGCAAATTGCAATCGCACAATCATTGTTGACAAAAATTGTGTTTCTCAATCAAATGGAGAAGAAGCCATTATACACGACGGCGTTTTGGCGGACGGCATCCGTTATGCGGAACCGGGGTAACGTCTCTGATTGCAGTAACTTCAAGACCTGCAGCCTGTAGTGAACGAATTGCTGCTTCACGTCCAGCACCTGGACCTTTAACAGTAACTTCCAATGTCTTCAGACCGTGCTCCATAGATGTTTTAGCAGCCGCTTCAGCAGCCATCTGTGCAGCAAAAGGAGTCGATTTACGAGAACCTTTAAAGCCTAGTGCTCCTGCACTTGACCAAGATATTGCGTTCCCTTGCATGTCAGTGATTGTAACAATTGTATTATTGAACGTCGAACGGATATGTGCAAGACCGGAGTCAATATTCTTTTTCACACGACGTTTACGAGTTTGTTGGTTACGTGCCATGTTAAGAAGAAACCTCCTTTACCGATTATTTTTTCTTGTTAGCAACAGTTTTACGAGGACCTTTACGCGTACGCGCATTGTTCTTCGTATTTTGACCGCGAACAGGTAAACCTCTACGATGACGGATACCACGGAATGAACCGATTTCCATCAATCGTTTGATATTTAATGATACTTCACGGCGAAGATCTCCTTCAACCTTGAAAGCACCGATTGATTCACGAATTTTGTTTAATTCGTCTTCTGTAAGATCACGAACGCGTGCTTCTTCAGAAACGCCTGCAACAGCAAGAACTTTTTGTGCAGTCGTTTTACCAATACCGAAAATATATGTTAATGAAATAACAACGCGTTTATCGCGCGGAATGTCAACACCAGCAATACGAGCCATGTGTGTCGTGCACCTCCTTCAAATTAGCCTTGTTTTTGTTTATGTTTAGGATTTTC